>JALVTF010000102.1 GCA_027024145.1 Campylobacterales bacterium | reverse complement strand
TAGCCGCATTCGGGGCACTTTTTATCGACAGGCTCGAATTTTGAGATGAAGGTGCATTTGGGATAGTTGGCGCAGCCGTAGAATTTCCCGCGGCGACTGAATCTTTCTACGATATCCCCGCCGCACTCGGGGCAAGCCACATCGAGCTTTTTAACCTCTTTTTTGCCTAAAGGTTTGGTGTTTTTACACTTAGGGTATGCGCTGCAGGCCAGAAACTCCCCTCTGGGACCTCGCTTGATCACCATCGGCGCGCCGCATTTGTCGCACACTTCGTCGCTCGTCTTTGGTTCTTCTTTTTCTATCTGCTCGGTGTATTTGCATTTGGGAAAGCCACTACAGGCGATAAATTCGCCGAATCGCCCTTTGCGTTTGACAAGCTCGCTGCCGCACTCGGGGCATGCACGCCCGATGGGTTCGGCCATCTTTTGGCTCTTTATCTCTTTTTTGCCCTTTTCCACCAGCTCGATGAAAGGCTCATAGAAATCACGCAGCACCTTTTGCCAATCTTTCTTGGCGCTTGCGATTTCATCGAGCTCCTCTTCCATTTTGGCTGTAAAGGAGCTATCCACGATATCAGGAAAGTGCTTCTCCAATACTTCGATGACGGTAAAGGCGGTATCGGTGGGGACAAGCTGCTTTTTTTCCAGCTTCACGTAGTCGCGCGCTTGCAAGAGTGCGATGGTCGGTGCGTAGGTGGATGGGCGTCCGATGCCCAGAGACTCGAGGGTCTTAATAAGGCTCGCTTCGGTGTAGCGAGCGGGGGGCTCGGTGAAGTGTTGGTTGGCTTCGATTTTTGTAAGCTCTACTTTTTGGCCCTCGGTGAGCTCTGGCAGGAGCTTGTCTTTATCTTCGTTGCCCAGCACCTTGTAAAAACCGTCGAAGACGAGCTTGCGACCGCTGGCTTTGAAGGTGGCGCTGGGACTTTTGAAGTAGATGGTCTGGGTCTCGAAGATGGCATCTTCCATCTGCGAAGCCAAAAAGCGATTGTAGATGAGGGTGTAGAGTTTGAGCTCGTCGGCACTAAGGTAGTTTTTAGCCACTTCAGGAGTGAAGTCGAGCATCGTGGGGCGGATAGCCTCGTGGGCCTCTTGGGCGCCCTTGGATTTAGTTGTATAGACTTTAGGTTTTTTGGGAAGATACTTTTCGCCAAACTTCTTGGCTATGAGCTCGCGCGCCGCATCTTGCGCCTCTTTGGCGATATTGAGACTGTCGGTTCTCATATAGGTGATGACACCCATCACACCCTTTGGAGTCTGGACTCCTTCGTAGAGCTTTTGGGCGATCATCATCGTCTTTTTGGGGCTAAAGCCCAGCTGTCCCGAAGCTGCTTGCTGCAGCGTGGAGGTCATGAAGGGTGCAGGGCTTTTGGTGATGCGCTGCTTCTTTTCGATTTTTGCTACGTGAAACTCTTCGCTTTGGACGCGCTTTACGATCCCTTCGGCCTGCTCTTTGGACTTGATGTCCATTTTGCCCAGCTTCTTGCCCATATATTCGTAGATGGAGGCTGGAATATCATTTTCGAATACCGCATCGATACTCCAGTACTCTTGGGGTACGAAGGCTTTGATCTCGCGCTCGCGATCCACCACTAACTTGAGCGCGGCACTCTGGACGCGTCCTGCGCTGAGCCCTCGCTGGATTTTGGACGAAAGGAGTGGAGAGAGTTTGTAGCCCACGATGCGATCCAAAAGTCTACGGGCCTGCTGGGCGTTGACGCGGTTCATATCGATGGTGCGCGGGTTTTCGAGGGCCTTTTTGATAGCGCTTTTGGTGATTTCATGGAAAACGATACGCGGCAGCTCTTCGGGCTTTTTGCCGATAGCATGCGCGATGTGGTAGCCGATGGCCTCTCCCTCTCTATCTTCGTCAGTGGCTATATAGACCTGCTCGGCCTTTTTCGCCAGTTCCTTGAGCTGCTTGGTGATCTGGGAGTGATCCTTGTCCACGCGGTACTGGGGGATGAATTTGCCATCTTCTATCTTGATGCCGAAGCTGCTTTTGGGAAGGTCGCGGATGTGCCCTTTGGAGGCTATCACTTCATAGTCTTTACCTAAAAAGTTTTTAATCGTCCTCGCTTTTGCCGGTGATTCGACGATGATTAAGTTTTTGCCCATGTTTACCTGCCGACTTTTTTGTGCTATTCTAACATAAAAAAAATGACCCTCTTTTTGTGGCGCCGAAGGTGAAAAATCGATGAAGCTTCATATAAGCAACCCGCAGCTGCTTTATTTGGGATTGTTGGCTACGTGGCGACCTGCGACGTTGCGGCTCGGTGCCGTTTCGCCTCCCTTTTTCGCTTCCGTGGCCAAATTGTTGGGTATCGATGTGACCTTTTGCGACGTGAGACTCGATTTTTCGACCGATGCGGATGTAGTGCACAATTTCTATGAAACATACGAACCCCACGCGCCTATCGTCTTTCAAAACGCCGGCCCAAGTGTGGGCGAGGCGAAAGTATTTGTCAAAAAGAGTGAAGGCTGCGTGGTAGCCGAGTTTCGTGATGAAGGATGGTTTGAAAAGTGCCGTCTCTTCTTTAAAGGTGGCATCAAAAAGGGCAAACTTTGGAACTATGATCTGGCGATGTTTGGCCTCAAAGCCAAAGAGGAGCCCTGCAAGGTGGCAAATCTCGATGAAAAGATCGCCGCAAGCAACGAAGTGGTAGCCTACTTTGCAGAGCAGTTTACCGACAACCCCTATTTCGATACGCTGCCAATAGGCAAAAAAACCTACAAAACCCACTACCCGATCTTACTCAAGCCCGCGCTCTACTGTCCCAAAGAGGATATATATCGAGAGCTGCGTGAGCGAGCTGTGGATGTGCAGGTGCGCTTCAAGCCCCTCTATAAACTCTCTTTGTTGCAAGGGCCATCTTTGCCTACGAGCGAAGAGCTCTATAAAGCGATTTTGCTTTTACCTTTGCGCAAAGATATAGTCGAACCGCTCTTTGGGGTGCTGGAAAAATACCGCTATCGCGGCTGCAGTTTTTAGGAGTAAGCATGTATATAGTAAGCGACGAAGTGCAAAGAAGTGACGATATCCAAATCGTCGAGGGAAAAAAAGAGGTGATATTTAGCTCCCCCTACAACGAAAAGGTCATCGAGTGGCTGGTGGGGCACGGATTTCACGAAAGCTTCATCGAAGATATCCAAAACGAAGAACAGAGCGTCGTGTATGAAGATAGCGATGTTTTCAAGTTCATGGTCTTTAAATATTTCAAACGTAGCGACGAAAACCAGCTTCTGTACGAGGATATCAATATCATCGTGATCATCACGGACCAGAAACTCTTTTTTTTGTGTGACGAAAAGGATGTGATCCAGCGCGTGGTGGCACGTTTTCGTCGTCGCTACAAAAAGGGGGACACCATCCCCTATGTGACCTATACTATCATCGACATCCTCATAGACGCCACGATGAATATCGTGGACCTTATCGACGACAAGCTCGAAATCATCGAAGATAGTATCTTTACAGAAGAATTCGACCAAGAAGAGATCCAAAAGAGCCTCTACTTCGCCAGACGCTCGCTCAACCGCATCTCCAAAGTGAGTATCCTCGAAAACGATGTGATCAATAAACTCTACAACCATCTCTCCGGCCCCGTGCGCAAAAAGCTCAAATATGAGTTTATCGATCTCAAAGAGCACCTCTCATTCCTTATCAACGAATCGAAAACCTATCTCGATCGTACGGGCTATCTGCAAAACCTCCTGATGGGTTTCATGAGCAACAAGATGAACCAGACCATGCAGCGCCTTACGGGTATTACGCTCATCTTTTTGCCCCTGACCTTCATCGTGGGCAACTACGGTATGAATTTTAAATATATGCCGGAGCTAAATTGGAAGTATGGCTACTTCGCCGTGTGGGTGGTCAACATCCTCATCGCCGTGGCGATATATCTATGGCTGAGGAAGAAGCGATGGATCTAAAAAAGATTGCCGATCTGCACGAAAAGTGCAAGGAGTGCGGCGAAGATCTCTACAGCTTTTTGGAGCGCGAATTCCCCGATATCTCTATCGAAGAACGTCTGAGGATCATGGCTTCGATACTCAACGAACACCTCGAAGAGTACGACTACGACCAAGCCGACAAACTGAAGCGCGACGACTACTCTATTACAAGATTTCATCCCAAACGCTGATGTGCGCGATTTTTGGCATTATCGGAGAGTATGAGCGCGAGCGTGCTCTAGCAGCACTGCGAACCATGCGCCATCGCGGGCCTGACGGCGAGGGGATATATGAGGATGATGGCGTCTTTTTGGGGCATGAGCGCCTCTATGTCTTCGATCCCAAGGCCTCGCAGCCCGTGCAAAGGGGCGAGCTGGTAGGCGTTTTCAATGGAGAGATTTATAACTACCGTGATTTTGCGGTCTCGAATGACACCGAAGCGCTCCTTGCTGTTTATCCCGATTTTGCAAAACTTCAAGGCATGTTCGCCTTTGGGGTCTATGACGGCGAGCGACTCTACTTGGAGCGCGATATGTTCGGCAAGAAGCCGCTCTACTATTACTATGATAAACGACTGTTCATATTCGCTTCCGAAATCAAAGCCATCATCGCATATCTTGGCTCAAAACGCTTCAATCGCAAGGCTCTCAGTGGGTATCTGAGCTTCGGAGCGCTCCCTGATAGAGAGACTTTCTACGAGGGGATCTATAAACTCTTGCCGGGCGCGCTGCTTACATACGATGGCAAAACGAAAGAGATTATGTATAGCGAATTAGGTTCATTTTTGCGAACGAATGACGCAGATCTCGAGGAGCGGCTGCGCAATGCCGTGCGCAAGCGGCTGCAGGCGGATTTCGCAGTGGCAGCGCTGCTCAGCGGCGGCGTGGATAGCTCCTTCGTCGCGGCTATAGCCAAAGCCGAGCAGGGGAGTTTAGCCACCTTTAGCGTCGGTTATGAAGATGCGCGCTACAGCGAGCTGCCGTATGCACGCCTCGTGGCTGAACATATCGGCAGTGAGCATACCGAAGTGCTCTTTGACGAGGAGCAGTTTTTCGCTACCTTCGAAGAGCTGCTTTCCCACTACGACGAGCCTATCGGCGATAGTGCCAGCGTGCCCCTGGCCTATCTTTTTGGTCAGATTCAGCAGCAAGGCTTTCGCGTCATACTCAGCGGCGAAGGGGGTGATGAAATATTCTTGGGCTATCGGCAATACTTCGAATTTTTAGATCTCGCTCAAGCCAAAAATCTCAAATACAAAAACTGGCTCAAAAACTACTTTCGCGCCCACTTTAGTCCCAACAAGGAGTGGGAATGGTACAAACGCATTTTCGCTGGTGAACTCCTCTTTCGCTCTACTTGCGAGGTCTTTACGGATCTGCAAAAGAATCTCTTTTTGCGCCAAAACGTGCGCGATGGGGAGTCGGTGGAGTTTTTGCAGCCTTTTTTGGAGCGTTGGGAGCATAGCGGTTTGGAGGATGAGGCTATTTTTATGAGCTATATCGATATGATGGTGCGCTTGGCAGCACTCTATCTACCCAAACTCGATACCACTTCGATGCTGCACTCCATCGAAGCGCGCACGTCGCTTCTGGACGAAGATGTGGTGACGGCAGCTTTTGGCGATCCCAAAAGGACTCAAGAGCTAAAATATTTGCTCAAGCACATCGCTGCCAAATATATCCCGCCTGAAATTATCACGCGTAAAAAGAAGGGCTTTTCCTATCCCCACATGCAGTGGCTGATGCGAAGCGACTACATCCAAAAGATGGAGCGCATCAACGACGAAACCGGCTTTTTCAAACCGGAGCAACTCACTTTCCTCATCGAAAACGCCAAGCGCAATCGCTTTGCGCGCCATTTCTGGCTGGCTCTCGCATTCTTGCTCTGGTATGAGAAAAATTTTTAAGGATTATGTAAAAATTTAAGGAGTAGAATAAATATAGATAGCCAAAGTTTTATAAGGATTACAAATGCGCCGTCTGCTATGGCTGCTATCTGCTATGCTCCTTCCTCTCTTTGGTTTCAATCAGGGTGTAGGGATATGTTTCAACAAGCCCGGCATCACACTCCAAAAGATCCCCGAAAAAATCGGCAAAGCAAAAATCCTTTTTGCAAAGGGAAACGTCCCTTGTGTTTATATCAGAGCGCCCGGCAAAAAGGTGGTGCGTGCATTGGAAGTAAGTGTGGATCTGCATGATTGCTATCCCGATCCCAAGGACCCGTGTCTGAAATCCTGGGATCTGGGAAACGAGTGCAAAGAGGAGACACTGCGCACACAAGCACGGATCGACAGGGATTTTTACGCCAAGATCCTTTGCCAAAAGGGTTGTGAGCATCGAGAGTTTTTGTATTGGGATAAATGGTGGGATACACCCACGAAAGTTCGCTTGCGCACCGAATTTAACACCTCCTTTGGCTACAAAAATCTCAAAGAGGCGATAAAAGGGCTCGAAATCATCAACGCATACTTGCATCGCGTCTGTCCCAAGGATCGTTTTCCCACGGGTTACGGGATGGGGCGCACATCCGATGAGATCTTTTATGTAGATGCGCAAGAACTACCACCCGATTACCGAAAAATCGTGCGAGAAATTTTGCACAAGCTCACTACACGTGGCGCTTTGCAAGGTCTTGCGTCCCAAGATATCGCTGCCATAGCACAGCGAAGCCTCGATGGAGCCAAGATCTACTATAGCCCCAAATCGTGCGGAGGTGACGAGAGGTGGCATGCACGCAGCGGCGGATTTTTCACGAAGCTCCATTTCGATGCGAAAGGCTGCATGCATGTGGAAATTTTACATTAAAGGAGTGATGATGAAACGGATTGCGATTTTGCTATTGAGTATCGTTTTTGCCTACGGGGCCGATCCATGCCTCAAGGTGGCACATGACCTGTGGAAATTGCAAAACAGTATCCTCAAACACGCTTTTTTGGATCTTCCCAAAGGGGCATGGGCTCGCTATGACGATGGATCGACGATGCTCTATGTGGGCCAAGACGTGGTAGAGGGGCAAAAGCTATACGGTGCGGAGTGGCACTATCGCAACCTCACGATGCAGGTTTGGTATCGCATCATCACGCGCAACAAAATCTATGCGGGCAAAAAGTACCCCTTTCGCCTCATCGACCCGCAGTACGCCTTTATCTTCCAAAACTCCATGGTGCTTCGCCTCAACGCCGCACAGATGCGTATGATGGGCTCACAGTGGTCGCATATTCTGAGCTGGGGCTTTATAGAAAATACGCCGCCTGAGTGTTCGCATAACAATGTGGTCGCCGTCAAAAAGGAGACGCGCACCATCGGCGGGAAAAACGTCAGAGTCTATAAGGTGATAGATGATTCGGGTGGATATGTAGCGGTCAGTGATGAGGTGCCTTTCGGATTCATCGAAGGGGGTGACACCAACGACGTAGCGACGCAGCGGCTCGTGAATTTCGGTACAAATGGTAAAATCCATATCACCCATCGCTTACGAGCTAATGCGATGCCCGTACCCATGATGCCCATGATGCCGATGCCGATGGGAGGTGGCCAGTGAGAGCCGCTTTTGTTTTGATCCTCTTGTTAGCAGGCCTTTTTGCTAAGGGGCCACAAGTAACTGCACCGCAGCTTTTGTATCAGGCCAAAGAGAGCTACTTCTTTCGTCCAGCCGTGGCGAATGAAAAGTATGTGGTCTTCGGGTATCTGAGCAAGGTCAAGCCTACGCCCCAGGAGGTGGAAGAGGAGCGCAAGCGCCTGCAGCAAATCATCAAAGGCACCATCAAGCGCGAATACGGCAGCTGGGAAAACTATAAAAAAGTGACTGAACGCCAGGGCAAAGAGGTGGCTCAGCAATACGCCAAGGAGACGCCGGCTTGGACGCAGGCGATTTTGCCCCCATCTGTGGTGGAAAAAGCGGTACCGCTGCTGCTGCAAGGTGCGCTCGCTTTTGCTATGTATAGCGGCACCAGCTCCGAGCCCATCGGCAACGTAGGAAAAACAGGTATCGTTGTCATCGATCGCTATGGCCACATTCGCCGTGTGCAGTTAGCTATCAACGAGCCGGTGGAGTATATCGAGCTGCATCCCAGCAAGCCTTTGGCACTGGTGCTCTGTGATGCCAGCTATGAAGATCAAAATCGCTTCCATACGGTGGGACACATCCTTTTGGTGGATTTGGAAAGAGGCAAAGTCATAAAAGAGTGGCTCTTCGCCAATGTCACCGACCAGGTGGGCTTTACGCCAGATAACAAGATCGCTTTTGTAGTGCAAAATCCCAAGAAGTGGAGCGATAGAGCGCTGCGCTTTATCGACATGCAAACGGGCAAGCTTCTTCTAAAGAGCCTCTATCCCATGGCACGAGGTCCCTTTATAGATAAAAGTGGAGTTTTGAAGTTTCCCAAACGCTTTGGTTTTTGGCGTGACCTGCTGATTGTCTCGGCACCCAAAGGATGGGATATCTATCGCTATCCAGCGCTGCATCGCATCGGCCACATCGTTTCAGGCAGGCAGTTTCTGGCATTTGCCAAAGAGCATCCCTGGCTTCTCAACGACCTTGGCTGTATCTGGGATATCCAGAAGGTGCGAAAGCTTGTCTGCATGGAGCCAAAAGAGCGTGAATTCATCGGGGGAATGTTCGTGGATCATGACACCAAAGTAGTGGCTGCAAATATGTTCTCCTTTGTAGGGCTCTATGACTCACGAAGCGGCAGGAGGATAGCGCACGATACCTATCCCTACCATCGCGGCAATGTTTTTGCTACAGATGAAGAGGGGCGCTACATCTTCGCCGGCAAGAGCGGCAGCGGCAGGAAACTGATCCGCGTGATGGGTGTGCGCAGAAATCTTGTGGGCGTCAATGTGTTTACAAATACACTGCGGTTCGTAGCACATGTGGAGCCAACAGCAGGCGACACCACGCTTTCGTACGCGGTGCGAGGGGATACTCTCTACCTCGGAGGCGTCAAGGCGATCTATAGCTATAAGGTTCCATAGAAAATTCATAATAAATCGAGCGAAAACTTTGCAAATTGTAGCTTGAAAATTGTATGGTGGCGAAGCCAAAAATGTGCGCTAAACCCGAAGGGCACTTGTGTTCGCACATTTTAATACAATTTTCAAGCGGTGCAAAAGGCAACAATTGCAACTCGTTTGAGCGAGATTTGTTATGACGGTTTATGTAAGAATACGCGGGAGCGTGATCCCTTTTTGTTTTTGGTATTTACCGGATTTATCCTTGTAGCTCACTTCGCACTCTTCATCTCCTTCGAAAAAGAGTACCTGCGCGATGCCTTCGTTTGCATAGATTTTGGCCGGCAGGGGCGTGGTGTTGGATATTTCGATGGTGATGTGGCCTTCGAATTCGGGCTCGAAGGGTGTGACGTTGACGATGATCCCGCATCTTGCGTAGGTGCTCTTGCCCACACAGATGGCTAAGACATTGCGCGGGATGCGAAAGTACTCCACCGTGCGCGCCAGCGCGAAAGAGTTGGGTGGTACGATGCACACATCACCTTTGAAATCCACCACATTGCGCTCGTCGAAGTGCTTGGGGTCCACCACTTCGGCATTGACGTTGGTAAAGATTTTGAATTCATCGCTGACACGGATGTCGTAGCCGTAGCTGCTGAGCCCATAACTTACGACACCTCTTCCCACCTGCTCTTCGCAAAAGGGCTCTATCATCCCCTCTTCCAGGGCTTTTTGGCGTATCCAGCAATCTGCTTTGAGACCCATAAAAAAACCTTTGCAATAAATGAAGATTTACGGAATTTGTGGTATTATAGCACATAATCTCAACGACGATTTCAAAGGAATTTGTATGGATTTCAAAGAGATAAAAGAGTTGATGCGGCTTTTTGATAAGAGTGGTCTGAGTAGATTCAAGCTCAAAAAAGATGATGTAGAGATTTCTATGCAAAAAGGATACGAACCTACCGCTGAAGCAGCGGCTCCCGCGCCCCAAGCGGCTGCGCCCGCACAGGCTGCCGTGCCCGCTCCAGCTACAGAGTCTGCGCAAGCGAGCGAGAGTGAAGCAGCACATAAAAAGGGTGAATACATCACCTCTCCGATGGTGGGTACTTTCTATCGCGCTCCCAGTCCCGATAGCCCTCCGTTTGTCAAAGTGGGTGATACGGTGCGCAAAGGACAGACCATCGGCATCATCGAAGCGATGAAAATATTCAACGAAATCGAAGCGGAGTTTGACTGCAAAATCCTCGAAATCCTCGTCGAAGATGGACAGCCAGTAGAGTACGATATGCCGCTATTTCTCGTCGAAAGGCTCTAAATGGCGAAACTCGAGCGTATCCTCATAGCCAATAGGGGCGAGATAGCCCTTAGAGCCATTCGCACCATCAAGGAGATGGGCAAGAAGGCGATCGCCGTCTACTCCACCGCAGATAAAGACGCCCACTACGTCAAACTCGCAGACGCGGCCATCTGCATAGGAGGTGAAAAGAGCAGCGAGAGCTATCTCAATATTCCCGCCATCATCAGTGCAGCCGAAATCGCCGAAGCGGATGCGATTTTCCCGGGATATGGATTTTTGAGCGAGAATCAGCAGTTTGTGGAGATCTGCAATCTGCATGGCATCAAGTTCATAGGCCCCAGCCTTGAAGTGATGCAGCTTATGAGCGACAAATCCAAAGCCAAAGAGGTGATGAAAAAAGCGGGCGTACCGGTAGTGCCGGGGAGTGAGGGCGCTATCAAAAACGTAGAAGAGGCCAAGAAAATCGCCAAAGAGATAGGCTATCCCGTCATCCTCAAAGCCGCAAGCGGCGGCGGCGGCAAGGGGATGCGCGTGGTAGAGGACGAGAGCTACATCGAAAACGCCTACCTCGCAGCAGAGAGCGAAGCCATCAGTGCCTTTGGCGACGGTACTATCTATATGGAAAAGTTCATCAAAAATCCGCGCCATATCGAGGTGCAGCTCTTGGGCGATAGCCACGGAAACGTAGTGCATCTGGGCGAGCGCGACTGCTCGCTGCAGCGTCGGCACCAAAAGATGATAGAGGAGTCTCCGGCCGTATTTCTCGACGATGCCACGAGGGCGAAACTGCACGAAACGGCTGTGCGCGCCGCCAAAGCTATCGGCTATGAAAACGCGGGGACTATCGAGTTTTTAGTGGATGCGGACAAAAATTTTTACTTCATGGAGATGAATACGCGCCTGCAAGTCGAGCACCCAGTGAGCGAAATGGTAAGCGGCATCGATATCGTGGAGTGGATGATACGCATCGCCGAAGGCGAAAAGCTCTTTAGCCAAGAGGAGGTAGCGCTCAAAGGCCATGCGATAGAGTGTCGCATCAACGCCGAAGACCCCGCGAAATTCATCCCAAGCCCCGGTAAGATCAAGAGCTGGATAGCTCCAGGGGGCAAGGATGTGCGCATGGATACGCATGTGTATTGCGGCTATATCGTGCCTCCCTACTACGACTCCATGATCGCCAAGCTGATCGTCTGGGGCGAAGATCGCACCAAAGCGATCGCCAAGATGAAGCGCGCCCTGGAAGAGTTCGAAGTAAGCGGCATCAAGACCACCATCGAGTTTCATAAAAAAATGATGGAGAACCCTGATTTTATCGAAAACAACTTCGATACCAAGTATATCGATGAGAAGTACCTCTCTTAAGCTCGCGCTCGTTGCGGCCCTCTTTGGGGGCTGCAGCACGAAGCAGTGTGGCGTGGATGAGAAGATTTTCAAAACCTTTTCACCCCAAAAGCAAGAAGAGATCTGCAAACTCTACGTTCAGGGTGAAGCCCAGCGCGAGAAACTCTACGAAAAGCGCCGCCTCATCGAAGAGCAAAACAGAAAACTCGAACTCCAAAACGAAAACCTCAAACTCAAAATCCTCTATAAAAAGTATGACCGCTACGGCGATGCGAACGATATTATCGATGTGTCGCTGCGAGGTAGCGTGGGTTCGCGCTCCAAGCGCTACGAGGCCTATCCCGTGGAGTTTTCCATAGCAAGGGGTGAAGCCAAAGAGGTGTGCCTGGCTTATCGCTATGGCACGCGCTGCTTTTGGATAGCCTATCAGGGTGATAGCCTGCTTTTTAATATCGATCCAGATTACTCCAAGCGCTGGATGAAGCGCTATGTTATCGAAGGTGATGTGCAAACTTCCCGCCATAGCGTGGTGATCCCTGTCGATACCGTGCGTGCCACCACGATAGAGTTCGAGCGCTATGGGACGCTGTATCATCTGACACTTCGTATCCATCGCGGCTGTCGCTACTGAAGCGCCGCGCCGCAGTGGCGACAATGCTGGGCGATTTTGGGCGTTTTGGCGTTGCAACTTGGACATGCTATCTGCAGCTCGTTGCCACATGCTACACAGAAGCTATCCTCGGAGTAATCCACTTTCATCCCACAGCGAAGGCATTTGCTATTTAATAGGGCATTGCGCTTTTGGGTGCGCATCGCTTTGATGCGTTTGGCGCGTTCGATGATGGGCGCACGCTTGATGGCGCGGTATATCCAAACACTGGCCACTACGAGGGCTACGAAGATCAAAAAGTAGTATCCCAGATAGATGAGTCCCCACTCATAGAGCTTTTCGAGTATGAGCGCTAAGAATTTTTTGGGGATGATATCGTAGATGAGCGTGAGTGTGTACGCCAACGCCGGCAGAGCGGTGACGAGCAGAAGATGTGCGCTAAGAAGCCGCAGAGCCTTCGCTTTGGTGCTTGTGGCGTTGCGAGTTTTGGAGAGCACGAAGAGAGCGAGCAGCAATAGGGGTGCGAGGAATTTGAGCATCGCGTACATGTAGATGAAAGGATAGGCGAAGCGGTAGCGATCACGGCTTTCGAGAAACTCCTCTTTGTGCTTTTGGATAAAGGGAAGCAGCTTTTGGCGTACGATTGCGATATCTTGTGCTCCGGGCCATGTGGAGAGCTCATGTTTGAGGGTTTCGATGCGCTGCAGCATCGCATAGAAGTGTTTTTTTTGCGCTGCGAGCCGGCCTGTGCCC
The DNA here is from genome assembly GCA_027024145.1 of Campylobacterales bacterium. Taxonomy (GTDB): domain Bacteria; phylum Campylobacterota; class Campylobacteria; order Campylobacterales; family Nitratiruptoraceae; genus Nitratiruptor. The sequence goes on along the minus strand of JALVTF010000102.1, from coordinate 1,857 downwards.
TCTTTGGCCATCTTTTCTAAAAGGGTGTTGTTGTAGTGGCGCATCTGCTTTTCGACGCTGTGTTCGAGAGTTGCCAGCTCGCTGCTTTTTTCGAAGTAGTTTTTGGCAAAATATGCGTAGGTCCGATCTCGCTTGACGGTATCGATGAGCTTCTGCGCCTTTTGGCAAAGAGGCGCTGTACGTTCGTAGCTCGGCAAGTGGAAATATTCGATACGTTCATAGCTTAGCGGCTTTGTGAAGAGCTCTTTGCATTGTGCTGGATAGCGTACATAGGGTGAGGGTGCCTTGATGAGTGCATCGTGGATACCCCGCTCGATATTGACGAACATGAAAATATCCAGAGCGATGAGCGAGAGCACCAATAGTGGGCTCAGTTCCTTTCCGTCGATAAAGAAGAGTGCCGTAAAGAGCGATTTGAAAAATGTGCGTAAGCGTCTCATTGGCTTCATTGTAGCACAACGAGACGCGAAAGTGGAGATTAGTGGAGCTCTTCGTTGAGTTTGACCTCTTTATTGCTTCTAAAGACCTTCATCTGTCCTGTCGTAGAATCCTGACGGAAATGAAGGCCATTGAGACCCGCCAGTTCTCGCCCTTTGTAGAACTCTTTGTATTCGGCATCCCACTCGGGGTTTGCTTCTTTAATTCTTTCGTAGTCCGCTTCGCTCATGCGAAATTTGGTGCCCTCCAGCACCGCGATGCCAGCATCCACGATACAGCCATCACCCAGTGGGATACCGGTGACGGAGTTGGCGCCTAAGAGGCAGTTTTCGCCGATGCTGATGGGATTGCCGCTGGTGCCGCTGAGCACTCCCAAGATGCTGGCCCCTCCACCTACGTCGCTGCCTTTGCCTACTACGGCGCTGGAGCTGATGCGCCCCTCTACCATCACGGGACCGAGTGTTCCCGCGTTGAAGTTGATGTAGCTTGCACCCGGCATCACCGTGGTGCCCGCTGCCAGTTGCGCTCCCATGCGCACCTTCGCTGCATCGAGGATGCGGGTGTTGTCGGCTGGGATGACGTGCTGCAAAAATCTGGGGAATTTATCCACCGCATCGATGATAGGAAACTGACCGCTCATCTTGAGCTCCAGCTCATGCTCGCGCAGCCACTCCAGCTCTATCGGGGTGTTGCCGCTCCAGGCTACGTTGTGCAGTACACCGAAGGCACCGCTTAGATTGAGGCTGCGCAGCGGCGCTTTACCGAGTGAGAGGGCGTAGAGTTTGAGATAGACGGCTTCCACGCTCTTGGGAGCTGCATCTTCGAATAAAAAGACCACACGGAAATTGACCAACTCACCATCAGGGAGACGATCGAGATATTTCATGGCCTGGACGTTCTTGTGCTCTTCGCCGATAGCTTCGGGGATCCATGGTTTGCACATGCTCAGCGCGTTGGTGACAAAATCGCGTGTCACATCAAAGACCGCTTCCGTGTCGTCGCCCAAAGAGATACCGGCATCTACGAGAGCTTTTTGGAAAATGGCGGCACTGCCGAAGTTCTCGTTCCAGTTGATATAAGGAAACGTCGCTTGCAAGATTTTGTCGCTATTTTTCTGGCCACGGTCCACACGCGCGATACCGAAAGCCAAAGGTTTGCGGTAGTAGTCGCTCGCTTGGATCTCTTCGACCAGTTTGAAAAACTCCTCTTTACTCATCGTACTCCTTTTTATGGTAGTCGTAGTACTTTTATATCGGCTGCGGCTTTGAGTTTATCCAAATACTCTTTAACGTTTTTCGTGCCGCTTTGATTAGCGAGTTTGTTTAAAATGTACTTTTTCGCTTCCGAAAAAGGGATCTTTTCGCTACCTATCTTTTTGTCGATATAGAGCAGCAAAAATTTGTCGCCCAGAGGTAAAAT
>JALVTF010000101.1 GCA_027024145.1 Campylobacterales bacterium | reverse complement strand
TATATGGATATCAAAAAACTTTTCAAAGCAAAAGAAGCCAGCAAAAAAGGCTTCAATCTCGAACCGGAAAAGCTCGCCGAAATTCTCGAGCAGATCAAACGGGGTAAAAAGATCAGCGAAGAGGCCAAAGAGCGTATGGCCAAATCGAATCTGCGCCTCGTGGTCTCCATCGCCAAACGCTATACCAACCGTGGTCTACCCTTTTTGGATCTCATCCAAGAGGGTAACATCGGTCTTATGAAAGCGGTGGACAAGTTCGAATATAAAAAAGGATACAAATTCTCCACCTACGCTACATGGTGGATCCGTCAGGCCATCAGCCGCGCTATCGCAGATCAGGCGCGCACTATCCGTATCCCGATCCATATGATCGAAACCATTAACCGTATCAACAAAATCATCCGCAAGCACCTGCAAGAGACAGGCAAAGAGCCTGATGTGGAAACCATCGCCAAAGAGGTGGGCTTGCCGGTCGACAAAGTCAAAAACGTCATCAAAATCACCAAAGAGCCCGTCAGTCTCGAAGCGCCTATCGGCAACGAAGAGGATGGGAAATTCGGCGATTTCATCGAGGACAAGAACGCGCCGAACCCTATGGATGTAATCATGCAAGAAGACATGAAGCAAAAGATCGACGAGATCCTCGATCATCTTAACGAGCGAGAAAAAGCAGTGGTGCGTATGCGCTTCGGTCTCATGCCCGATGAAAGCGATCGCACCCTCGAAGAGATCGGCAAAGAGCTCAATGTCACACGCGAGCGCGTGCGACAAATCGAATCAAGCGCCATCAAAAAACTCAAACACCCCAAAGTGGGTCGCAAGATCAAAAACTACATCGAAGACTAACCGATAAACGCCATCACAAGTGCCGCAAGCGGCACGATGGCAAGCCCAGCTAAAAAACTCCAAGGCTCAAAAAGCCCTCTTCGCACAAGCACTAAAACACTAAGAATCAATACAAAATAGCCACCCAATCGATAGGGAGAGAAAAAGCCGCCAGCACTCTGCACGAAGTGACGTAGTCCCGCTCGGCTCGCTTTGATTTTGGCGCGCTCCTCTTCGAAAATCTCTTTGGCATCTTTTTGCTCTACTTCGCTTCCCTCTTCCTCGTACAGTCCGAAGCGATCTTCGATTGTTTCTATCGCATCACGATAGGGACGTGACGCCGCTCTTTTTTGGACCACCTTCTTATAGCCATGAAAAGAGCCAAGCACGATAAGAAGGGAGGCAATAAAAGCGAGCTGGGAATTGAGCAGGAAGTATGGTGAAGCGAAAAAGGAGTAACCGATATACAAAAGATCGAGAAAAAATGCGATTTGAAAAAAGCGCTTCACTTTTCGAACTCTTCGAGATCCTCGTCTTCGTCGCTGTCGTAGTAGTTTTTGTAGCGAGGATTTTTGGCCAGCTCGTCGAGCTCTCTTTTTTGCTTCTTATAGGCAATGTAAATGTTGTTGATCGCTGCGGCCACACCGATGAAGACCCCCAGCCACAAGAGCCAGCTTTGATGAAACAGTGAACGCAGCCACAACCCCAACCCGACACCTATGAGGATCGCTACGACGATGGAGATGCCAAGGGATAGCGCCTCGGCACCCTCGATGATTTTTCTATATTTTGGCTGTTTCATGCTAATTTTTTCATCGCCTCTTCGATCTTTTCGAGTGTTTCATCAATCAGTTTTTCATCGAGCGGCTCACAGATAAAACCCGTTTCGAACTGACTGCAGGCAAAATAGACACCCCGTTTGATCATCTCTTGATGGAAGCGTGCGAAAAACTCCAAGTCGCTTCTTTTGGCGTCATCGAAGTTCTTGACGGGATTGTCGTTAAAGAAAAAGCCAAACATACTGCCGCGCACATCCACCTGCAGCGGCACCCCGTGCGCTTCGGCTATCTTTTTAAATCCCCCTACGAGCCCTTTGGCGCGCGCTTCGAGTATTTCGTAGATTTTGGGATCTGATTTGAGACGGCGAATGACGCTCAGACCCGCCGCCATGGCCACGGGGTTGCCGCTGAGGGTGCCAGCTTGATAGACGGGGCCCTCGGGGCTCAGATGCGCCATAATCTCGGCTCGCGCACCGAAAGCCCCTACAGGCATACCGCCACCTATCACTTTGCCGAATGTCACAATATCGGGCACCACGTCGGTGTAGCCCTGCGCACCGCGTAAGGATGCACGAAAACCGCTCATCACTTCATCGAAAATGAGCAGTGCGCCGTGCTCGTCACAGAGTTTGCGAAGCCCTTGCAAAAACTCTTCGTCTGCTGGCACGAGCCCCATATTGCCGGCAATCGGCTCGATAATGACACAGGCGATGTCGTCACTTGCAGCGAAGCAGCGCTCGACGCTTTCGAGGTCATTGTAGCGCGCAAGCAGCGTGTGCTTCGTAAAATCTGCGGGTACTCCGGGACTGCTGGGATGTCCGAAGGTGGCCGCACCGCTACCGGCACTTACGAGTAAACTATCACTGTGTCCGTGGTAGCACCCTTCGAACTTGATAATATCGTCACGCCCCGTGACCCCACGTGCGAGGCGGATGGCACTCATGACAGCCTCAGTGCCACTGTTGACGAAACGGATTTTGTCGATATTGTCGAAAAGCTCGACGATCTCCTTGGCAAGTTCCGTCTCCAAAAGCGTCGGTGCACCGAAGCTGAGCCCCTTTTTCGCCTGCTCGCAGACCGCTTCAAGAGTCTGTGGATCTGCATGACCGAAAATCAGCGGTCCCCAGCTTTGCACATAGTCGATATAGCTATTGCCGTCGATATCATAAAGATACGCACCCTCCCCTCTTTCGATAAAGGGTGGCACGCCTCCCACACTTTTGAACGCACGCACGGGAGAATCGACGCCTCCCGGGATGTAGCGCTGTGCCTCTTCGTATGCCGCTTTGCTTCTTTGTAGCATCACTACGCCTTTTTTATTTTGATTTTATCCTAATTTTCATTATAATCCCTTTATGCATAGACTCGTCATCTCCTTTTTTTTGGCACTCTTTTTGTACCTGCTGCTCTTTTTGGTCTATGCATACGACCTGCACACCAAACCTCGCATCATCCAGCCACCCGAACGCCACAGAATCTCTCTGGCATCCTTGCGTATTCTTCAGGCTCCGCCCAAAAAGAGCACATCGGTACAAAAACGTGTAGTACAATCTCTCTCTACTCCCAAGAGCATCCCGACTCCAAGCACAAAACATATTTTCCATCATCCCAAAAAACTCCGATCGCTCAAAGTTCTCGCTCGCCATGCGAAAAAACGCACGAAGCATCTTTCTAAAAAACTCCATAAAAACAAAAAACAAACAAAGTCTCGCACAAAGCCCCACAAGAAGCGCGTGCATCCACAG
>JALVTF010000100.1 GCA_027024145.1 Campylobacterales bacterium | reverse complement strand
GCTTGTGGAAAAGTATGAGTTCGACCTGCCCAAAAATATCGTGGACCAAGAGGTGCAAGTCCAGCTCAACCAACGAGCACAGGAGATGAGCCAAGAGCAGATCAAAGAGCTCCAAGAAAACCCTGAAAAACTCGAAGAACTCAAAAAAGAGATCGAACCGGAAGCGAAAAAAAGCGTCAAAGCTACCTTTATCGTCGATGCCCTGGCCAAAAAAGAGGGGATCGCAGTGAGTGACGAAGAGGTGGTACAAACCATCTACTACGAAGCGCTGCAGCTTGGACGCAACCCTCAAGAGATCTTAGAAGCGTATCAAAAACAGGGACTTCTGCCGGCTATCAAGATGGCGATGATCGAAGATAAACTCTTGACACATCTTCTTAACAAGAAGAACAAAAAAGAAGAGGCAAACGCATGAGCTACTACATTCCCTACGTAATTGAGCGCACCGGTCGCGGTGAGCGCAGTTACGACATCTACTCTCGCCTCCTCAAAGACCGCATCATCATGCTCAGCGGCGAGATCAACGACGCTGTGGCCTCCTCCATCGTGGCGCAGCTGCTCTTTTTGGAAGCGGAGGATCCCGACAAAGATATTTATCTCTATATCAACTCTCCTGGCGGTGTGATCACCAGCGGGATGAGTATCTACGATACCATGAACTACATCAAACCCGATGTGGCTACCATCTGTATCGGCCAGGCAGCAAGCATGGGGGCATTTTTGCTCAGCTCCGGCGCCAAAGGCAAACGCTACGCGCTGCCGCACGCGCGTATCATGATCCACCAGCCTTTGGGCGGTGCACAGGGGCAGGCCACCGATATAGAGATCCAGGCCAAAGAGATCTTGCGCCTTAAGCATATACTCAATGATATCTTGGCCAAAAACACAGGCCAGAGCGTCAAGAAGATCGCCAAAGATACCGAACGCGACTTCTTCATGAGTGCCGAAGAGGCCAAAGAGTACGGTCTCATCGACCAAGTATTGGAAAAAAGCGCCAGATGATACGCCAGATCATCACCTATCCCGATAAACGTCTCTTTATGCGCTCGAGCGAAGTGGAAAAGTTCGACGAGGAGCTTCATCGTCTGCTCGATGATATGTACGAGACGATGATCGCCAAGAACGGCATAGGCCTTGCCGCCATCCAGGTGGCGGTGCCTCTGCGCGCTCTTATCATCAACCTCCCCGACGAAGAGGGCAAACAGCACAAAGAGGATCTGCTCGAACTCATCAATCCCGTCATCGTCGAGAGCAAAGGCACGCAGGTCTATACCGAAGGGTGCCTCAGTGTCCCTGAGTACTACGACGATGTGGAGCGTGCCGAATGGGTGAAGGTGGAGTACCAAGACAGACACGGCAATAAAAAAACGATCGAAACCGACGGATTGCTGGCCGTGGCGATCCAGCACGAGATGGACCACCTCGACGGGTATCTCTTTATCGAAAAGCTCCCCTATCTCAAGCGCAAGAAGTTTGAAAAAGAGTGGAAGAAGAAGCGCAAAAAGAGTGGCGTCAAGGCATGAAAAAGATCCTTTGCGCCACGCTCGATGGCGCAGATGCGAAAATCGTCGAGGTCGAGAGTACCTTTACAAGAGCGCTCCCTTCCTTTAGCATCGTAGGGCTTGCAGGTTCTACCATCCAAGAGGCCAAAGATAGGGTCAAATCGGCGCTTCTGGCCAACGATTTTACGTTTCCGCCTCTTAAAATCACCATCAATCTCTCCCCCAGTGAAATCAAAAAGAGCGGCAGTCACTTCGACCTCGCCATCGCACTCTCTATCGCCTTGCAAAAAGAGTCTATCGATCTGAGCGATACTTTCGTTTTCGGAGAACTCGGGCTCGACGGGAAGGTCAAGGATACGCAGCAGATTTTTCCGCTGCTGCTGTCTCTATCCAAACGTCCCATCAAGGCCATCGTCCCAGCCGAAGGACTTGCGAAATACTCCAAAATCCCCGGCATCACTCTCTATGGTGTAGCGAGCCTTACCGAGGCCAAAGAGCGTATAGTAAGTGGTGAACTTAGTGCCGCTATGCAAGAAGAGCTCGACTACGAAACCGTTCGCATAGAGGGAGAAAACTACTATTTTCAGCGTAGCTACCCTATCGATTTTTATGACGTGCGCGGCCAAGAGCAGGCCAAGCGCGCCGCTCTCATCGCTGCAGCCGGGATGCACAACATCCTTTTGGAAGGCTCTCCCGGATGCGGCAAGAGTATGATAGCCAAGCGGCTGCGCTATATCCTACCACCGATGCACCTATCGGAAATACTCGAAGCGGCCAAGATGCGTGCACTGGCCGGCGAGGAGGTGGAGTTTTCGCCTCTGCGACCCTTTCGCAGCCCGCACCACTCCAGCACGAATGCCAGCCTCTTTGGCGGCGGCAGTAGCCAAGCCAAGCCCGGTGAAGTGGCTTTGGTGCATTTGGGAATGCTCTTTTTCGATGAGTTGCCCCACTTTTCCAAGAGTGCTTTGGAGGCGCTGCGCGAACCGCTGCAAGATAGGCGCCTTTTGATCTCTCGCGTCAACACAAAAGTGGAATACCCCACCTCCTTTATGTTCGTGGCGGCGCAAAATCCCTGTCCTTGTGGGAATCTGCTGAGTACCACGAAAGAGTGCCGCTGCACGGAATTAGAGATCAAACGCTACAAAAACCGCCTCAGCGAGCCGCTGCTCGATCGTATCGAACTTTTCGTGCAGATGAGCGAAGTGAGTAGCGAAGATGTGCCGACGGTGCGTAGCGAACAGATGCACGAAAAAGTGCTGCAGGCTTTTGCGATGCAAAAAAGACGCGGCCAGCGGCAGCTCAACGGCAAACTCGCCGAGAGCGAGATAGAGCGGTTTTGCCGTCTCGATAGCGAAGCCGAAGCGGTGTTGGAGCGTGCCGTAGCGAACTTTTCCCTCTCGCAGCGCAGTATCGACAATATCAAAAAGGTCTCTCGCACCATCGCAGACCTCGACGCTCAAGAAAGGATAGGCAAAGCCCACGTTTTGGAGGCTTTGAGCTATAGACGACGATGAAAGACAGATATCTCATCACCATCACCACACTGCATGGCACCAAACATTTTAGCGTCAAGCAGGTGATCAAATATGTCGTAGGCGCCATCCTTGGCATCATCCTCGTGGCACTTTTGGGAGGGTATGCCTATATCGGCTTTTTGCGCTCAAAACTTGCGACCATACAAAAAGAGAAGATGGCTCTCAAAGCACAGGTTGCCCATCTCAAGTCCCAAGTCGGCGATCTCAATACCACTGTCGCCAAACTCAATCTCACCCTCTTGGACAAGAAGCAAAAACTCGAGGATCTGGGCTCCAAGATCGAGGATCTGGAGACAATTTTGGGGATGTCGAGCCAGGAATATTCCCAAATCCTGCAAGAGAGCAACCTTTCGCAAAAACTGGTCAAAGAGGTTTTCAGGCTGGTGCCTTCCGGTCAACCGGTGCAGAATTTTCATATCAGCGCACTTTTTGGCTGGCGCATGCATCCGATTTTGCACCGCAAAGAGTTC
>JALVTF010000099.1 GCA_027024145.1 Campylobacterales bacterium | reverse complement strand
CCTTCTTATTGACATTGCTATGTAATTGAAGTATAATTTCATCCGTTCATGGCTGGGTAGCTCAGCTGGTGAGAGCGCTGGTCTCATAAGCCGGAGGTCGACGGTTCGAGTCCGTCCCCAGCTACCACTATTCGATTCTTTTTCCTTCTATAACCACTCCCGTATCATTACGATAGATAGCGAAACTGTATCCTCGAAAGAGAAAGTGATCCCTTTTTTCCTCACGGAAAGCGTCGCTATCGATATCTTCTTTGAGCGTAGCGAGATTTTGTGCATCCATATTGGGATCACTCAAGGCCATGATGGCTTCGGAGGCGCTGCGGATGAGTTGGGCATTGTCGCGTGTGGTGCTATGGTAGTGCAGTGATAGGACGGCCTTGTTATCGGCCGCAATACGTACAGAGGCTGCACCGTTTTGGGTGTGCGCCTTGGCGACGACGGGAGAAGCTTGCTCGTCGACAGGATCGAGAATGAAATTTTGAGTATCGCCGAAGCGCTGCTGAGCCAGGTCGAGTTTCGTCATGTATGCATAGGCGTTTTGAGCCGCTTGGGGGATTTCTTGTGCCAACAGTGCTGCACAAAGAAGTGAGCCTGTGAGTAACGAGCGGAGGAAGAGCATAGAAAACCTTGTATGGAATTTAAAGTAAGTCGTAGAAAGTGTAGCGAATTTTACATAATCTTCCAAGCCAAAAGGCTTAGAAGCTCTCTAACTTGCCGCCTTTTTTGGCAAAGAGCAGCAGCTTGGCGATCTCCACTGCGCGGTCTGCGGAGCGCTCGATCTTGCGGCATGTGGAGAGGACGTTGAGGTAATCGACGATCTTTTCGCTATCTTTACACAGATTTGCCAAGAGCTCTTTTTCGAAAAGTTTGAAGATGTCGTCGGTTTTGCTCTCTTCTACGAGAGTTTTGCGATAGCGATCTTCCGCTTCCTCTATGCTTTTGGCCTCAAGCATCGCAAAGGCACTCTCCAAGGCTTCAATCGCCGCTTCATGGAGCTGAGCGATGTACTGGTCGAGTTGATCGAACGCTACTTCGTTTTTGATGTGGCGTGCGATGTTGCGCGCGTAGGTTTTGGCGTAGTCGCCGATGCGCACGATTTCGTTTGTGAGTTTGATATAGGCGATGAGTTCGCGCAGTTCACTGGCTTCCGGGCCAAAGAGTGCGATGGTTTTGACGATTTCGTTGTCAATATCCCGCGCTTCTGCATCGAGACTCTTTATCAGATCCCTTACGGCCGAGAACTTTTCCAAATCTTTCGACTTGAATGAATCGAGTGCGATTTTGTGTGCATTGAGCACCTTTTTTGCAGCATCTGCCACCAAAAGATGAATTTTGTCTATTTTTGCCTGGTAGTTACGAAGCATCTGCAATCCTTGATTCTTTAATGTATTACGAGGGATTATATTCGATTTTGATTACAAAACGATTACACGATTGTAACTAAATTGTAACCAAACTGTTTTACTATTTCGGTGTACAACAAAAAAAGGAGCGACACAATGCTTAAGAGACTCACATTCCTCGGCCTATCGGCTGCATTGGCTGCGAATACGCTCATGGCTGATAGAATCAGCGGCGCAGGAGCCACATTCCCGGCACCCGTCTACTACGACTGGGCCTATGCATATCACAAAGCCACCGGCAATGAAGTTAACTATCAATCCATCGGAAGTGGTGGCGGTATCAAACAAGTGAGCATGCGCATCGTCGATTTCGGTGCCAGCGACAAGCCCCTCAAACCCAAAAAACTGGATAGAAAACGTCTCTACCAATTTCCTGCCGTTATCGGTAGTATCGTGGTGGTCTACAATCTCCCTGGCATCAAGGATATGCAGCTTAAGCTCGAAAACAAAGACGTAGCGGATATTTATCTCGGAAAAATCAAATATTGGGACGACAAAGCCATCGCCGAAGACAACCCCGGCCTCAAACTCCCCCACAAAAAAATCGTCGTGGTGCACAGAAGCGATGGCAGTGGGACGACTTTTAACTTCTCTTATTATCTTGCACACGTAAATGACGACTGGGCGAACAACGTCGGCATCGGCAAGGCGCTCGATTGGCCTGTGGGTATCGGTGGTAAAGGAAACGAAGGTGTCTCTAATCTTGTCAAACAGACTCCTTACAGCATCGGTTATGTAGAGTATGCATACAAACTCAAGAACAATTTCAAAGCCGCTACGTTGCAAACCAAGAGCGGTAAATGGGTCACTCCGACTCTGGAAAATTTCAAAGCAGCTGCCAAGTACGCTTCATGGGGGCCGAAGAATCACTTCTATCAAGTATTGGCTTTACAACCGGGGGATAATAGCTATCCCATCGTGGCGGGTACGTTTATCTTGCTGCCTCGTGAAAAGACCGAAAGAAACAAAAAAGTAACCGCATTTTTCGACTGGGCATTCAAAAACGGTGATGCTGCAGCCAAAAAGCTTGGCTACATCCCGCTTCCAGCCAGCACGAAAGAGAAAATCCGCAAATACTGGAAAATGCACGGCATCGCACCTGATCAATAAATCAAGAAAACTCCAAAAGCTCCGAAGGACTCGAAATCCTTCGGGAACTTTTAAGAAAGAAAAGAGAAGAAAGGAATAGAATGAAACGAATCGCGCTCTCACTCGCTGCGCTTGCGGTCACATCTGCGATGGCGACGACTATTACGCTCTATCAAGACACCCAAACCGGTGCGCTCTATACCAAGCCGGGTCCCAATCGCGTGAAGCTTGGGGAGTTTGTGAGCAAAGACGAGGTGGTAAAAACCACGAGCGATCTGAAAAAAGAGATGGCAAAAGAGCTCAAAGGCACGGTGGTCAGCGCAAAAGTGCCCAAGCTCAAAATCAATGGTGTCCACTACCTTGGCTATACATATACAAACTATGACGATACAAACAAGGCCGACAAGAGCCGATTCGAAACGCGCCGCAACTACTTCCAAGTCAAAGCCTACTGGAACGACAAAGACTATGCGCGCGTGACGATGGATACGCACCAAAACAGTTCCGGAGACTGGGCATTTCGCCTCAAATATGCCTATTTGTATCTGAGTGATATACTCCCATACACCGGCGTGGAGTTCGGTCAGGTGCATAGACCTTGGATAGATTATGCCGAGCATCACGGGTGGCTCTATCGCAGCATCAGCGAAACGTTCGTAGAGACAGGAAATGCTGCGCATGTGATCAACTCTGCAGGTCCCGGTGTGAATTTCAAAACGAAAACAGACTACTTCACCAGCGAAATCGGACTATTCAACAACGGCGGCTATCACGCTAAAAAAAGCGGCAGCGGTCAGAGCTTCGAATGGCGCTTGACATACAACGCTCTTGGGAATGGAACAAAACATGTGCACGCTACCAGTGACGAGTGGCTCAATATCTCATTTTACGGCCGCATGCTCACAGGTACCGACAATGGAACGAACAAAGATACTATGACAGGTATCCATGCTGTCTACAACAACCCCATGTTTCTCATCGGTGGTCACTGGATGAGAGATGACAACGATGGGGGCGTTCATGATGGAAAGGGATGGAGCGTCAACGGCGAATTTCGTCCTGTGCCAAAATGGAGCATCCTCGCTCGCTACGACCACTGGAAAGTTACACCTGCAAGTGGTATAGACTATACGAAGAAAAACCTCATCGCAGGTGTAGCCTATACTTATAACAAAAACGTTAAATTCATCGCGAACGTCATCGACTACAGCGATGACAAACCTCATGTCGACAACGATAAAACCGACTACATGCTCACCGCAGAGGTGCACTGGTAAGATTCGAAGCCCTCGGGCTTCGAATATTGAGGGCAAAGAGCAGTTTTCTTCCTACTCCTTATGCTCTTTGCCTTCAGTGTTTGTAACCAAAATGTAACCGTTTTTTTCTACAATTTTCGCAAAAATCCAAAGGCTGCGTATGAGTACCGCTCTTGACAAGCTCTTTGCACTTGTAGCCAGACTCTCGTCGTTTATTATCCTGGTCATTCTCATCGCCGTGTTTGCGATACTTTTCAAAGAGGCGTTGCCTGCCATCCAGGCCTTTGGGATCAAATTTATTACCAACACCCGCTGGGCACCCAATATGGATATTTTCGGAGGGCTACCGGCGATTTATGGCTCTGTGATGTCTACGCTGATCGCGATGCTCTTGGCCACGCCCGTGGCCATGGGGGTGGCGATATTTTTGACCGAGATCGCTCCCAAGTTTCTCAAAGGTCCCGTGGGCACCGCCATCGAGATGTTAGCAGCCATTCCATCGATTATCTATGGGATGTGGGGCCTCTTTTTCTTCGCTCCTATCATTCGCGATTATGTGGGCGGTAACGGCTTGGGACTGTTGACGGCAGGCATAGTGTTAGCTATCATGGTGTTGCCATTCATGGCAGCGATTACGCGTGATGCCATGAACACCACACCTGATGTGCTCAAAGAGTCTGCATACGCATTGGGAGCGACGAAGTTCGATGTGATCAAAGACGTGGTCTTTCCCTATGCAAAGGCAGGGATTCTCGGCTCTATCATCTTGGCTTTGGGACGTGCCGTGGGTGAGACGATGGCCGTGACGTTTGTGATGGGAAACGCACACAAAATCCCCAAACACATTTACGACCCGGCGACAAGCATCCCCGTGACACTGGCCAATGAATTTACAGAAGCTGACAGCGACCTATACTACGCGAGCCTTTTTTACTTAGCGCTCATCCTCTTCGTGATGAGCTTCGTCTTCATCGCCGCTGCGAAGTTCTACTTCTTTAGAAAAATCAGGAGCGCCAAATGAATAAGCGCAAACTCATCAATGCCCTCATCATGACCCTCTCGACCTTGTCGGCGCTCGTGGGGCTCGTGTTTTTGTTTTGGATTTTGTGGACGCTCTTTAGCAAGGGGCTGCACGCCATGGGGCTCAATATCTTCATCTACGACACCGCGCCTCCGGGAGCCAAGGAGACGGGACTTCGCAACGCTCTTGTAGGCCATCTCATCCTCGTAGCCGTGGCATGCGCTATCGGGATACCTTTTGGGATCATGGCTGGGACATACCTGAGTGAATTTGGCAAGAACTCTCGTTATGCCAACTTCATCCGTGATCTGAGTGATGTGATGATGAGTGCACCTTCCATCGTCATCGGGGCGTTCGTCTATGCGATCATGGTAGCTCCCGTAGGGCACTTTAGCGGATGGGCAGGTGCCGTGGCACTGGCTATCATGATGATTCCCATCGTGCTGCGTACCACCGACGACATGCTCAACCTCGTGCCTCAGACCCTGCGCGAAGCCGCCTATGCACTGGGCGCGCCCAAATACAAAGTGACGATGCAGATCGTCTATCGCGGCGCGAAAGTAGGGATGGTAACAGGCATTCTTTTGGCTATCGCACGCATCGCAGGCGAAACGGCGCCGCTGCTCTTTACATCCTTTAACAACAACTTCTTTAGCACGAATCTCAATGACGCCATGGCCTCACTCACCGTGACGATGTTCAATTTTGCCACGAGTCCATACGATGATTGGATTAATCTGGGCTGGGCTGCGGCATTTATTTTGGGTGCATTCGTACTTTTCGTTAACATTATAGGCAGAATGATTATCAAGAAAAGAGGACGACGCTAATGGCAACCATCTGTGAAGTGACCGAACCGCGTGAAATAGATATCCAAAATTTTAGTTTCTACTATGCCGGCAGTGAGAAGCCGGCTCTCAAAAACATCTCTTTGCCGGTGGCCAAAAATCGTGTCACGGCGCTCATCGGCCCCAGTGGCTGCGGGAAATCGACACTGCTACGCTCCCTCAATCGCATCCACGATCTCTATCCCGGCAACCGCTATGAGGGTAAGATCATGTTCGAGGGGCAAAACATCCTCGATAAAAAGATCGATCTCATAGCGCTGCGTATCAAAATCGGGATGATTTTCCAAAAGCCCACACCATTTCCTATGAGCATTTTCGATAATGTCGCTTATGGACTGCGCCTGCAAGGCATTCGCAATAGAAGCGAACTGCAAGATCGCGTGGAGGAGGCTCTCAAGGGCGCGGCGCTATGGAACGAGGTCAAGGATAGGCTCAAGGATGACGCCAATGCCCTCAGCGGTGGCCAGCAGCAGCGCCTGTGCATCGCACGCGCCGTGGCGGTCAAGCCAAAAGTCCTGCTCTTTGATGAACCCACAAGTGCCCTCGATCCCATCAGCACGCAAGCGGTGGAAGAGCTGGTGATCGAGCTCAAAGAGCAGATGACTATCGTCATCGTCACCCACAATATGCAGCAAGCGGCGCGCGTGAGCGACTATACGGCGTTTATGTATTTGGGAGAACTCATAGAGCTGGGTAAAACGGAGGAGTTTTTTATCAACCCGAAAGAGAAACTCTCAGAAGACTACATCACGGGCAAATTCGGGTAAGCCCCGAATCTGCTTATTTTTTGCTCTTTTTGCTTCTTTTGATAAGCGGATATCTCTTCTCGCAGCTTTTGATATCTTTTGATGTTGCAGCTTTTTGGATACAAGCGATACGTTTTTCGATAACGTTCTCTTTGGCTTTGAGTTTGGCGATTTTTTCTCGTTTGATTTGAGAGACGTCGCGTTTTTGCTTGCTCGCTTTTTTCGCGCTTTTTTTATGTTTTTTGAGTGTATGTTTCGCGCTTTTTTTACTCTTTTTGAGCTTCTTTTCCACTTTTGTAGAGACTTTGTCTTTCAGTGACTTGGAAGTCGTGCTTTTTGCCATCGCAAAACCGCTGAGTAGCGCGGTACTCAAAACCAGTGAAACCAATCTTTTCATAAGGCCTCCTTGTGTAGAATGTAGTGGAAGTGTAGCTAAGATTCGTTGCCATAGCGTTGCAAAATCAATCTCATAAGGACTGCTTATGATCGAAAAAGCCGTCGAAGCTATCAAGGAGTGCGACTACCTTCTCATCACGGCAGGTGCCGGAATGGGCGTCGATAGCGGTCTGCCAGATTTCAGGGGTCCTGAAGGGTTTTGGCGTGCATATCCTGCTGCCGAGAGACTCGGTCTTCGTTTCGAAGAGCTTGCAAATCCTACATGGTTTTACGACGATCCGAAGCTCGCCTGGGCTTTTTACGGCCACAGGCTGCATCTCTATCGCCAGACCGAGCCGCACGAAGGGTTTTCGCTACTTCTGCGTATGGCACGCACGAAAAAGGATTTTTTCGTCGTCACCTCCAACGTGGATGGACAGTTCCAAAAGGCAGGCTTTAAGGAGAATCACATTTGGGAGGTGCACGGATCCATCCACTATCTGCAGTGTCGCGAGCCATGCAGCGATGCCATCTGGAGTGCCGAAGGCGTGGAGGTGGATATCGATGAGGATCGTTTCGAAGCGCGTGAACCTTTGCCCCGCTGCAAAAATTGCGGCCAAATCGCCAGGCCCAATATCTTGATGTTTGGAGACTGGCAGTGGATAGAGCGGCGTTCGCGCCAGCAGGAAGAGCGCTTCGAGCGGTTTTTGTCTCAGGCTGCTGGGAGTCTCGCCATCATCGAGATAGGTGCGGGCACGGCGGTGCCTACCATCCGCCATATAGGCGAGCATATCGCTTCACACTATGGCGCTTCGCACATTCGTATCAATCCCCGCGACTACCACGGTGCCCCCATAGCGCTCTCTATGGGAGCGCAGGATGCGATTAGTGCAATTTGGGAGAGGCTCGGTGGTCACTGATCCCCAAAAGCTTGCAGCCATCATAGCACGCAATATCGCCACGAGCGACATCACGCTCGATGAGGTGGCGCACATCGTGCGCCTTTACATCCGGCTTTTTAACAGGCTCTCTCAAAAACAAACAGATGCAGAGCGTTTCGTCACGGAGGTGATGGAGATTTTAAGCAAGAAGATGGAACAATAAGAAACTATGCGCCTTCGAGCATAGAAATTCACAAAAGGACCAGGATGAAAAAGTTTCTCTTTTTGCTCAGTGCCGTCGTGCTTGTTTTGCATGCCGAGGCGCGTTTGGACATGGGGAGTCTGTGCGTTATCGAAAACGGGCTGAAAAACAAGAAGATTGATTCAATCACGCTGCATGGTGGTTGTGTACAAAACGGCAACACCTACCATATCAAACGAATCGTGCTGCAAAAAGGTTTCGATGCTATGATGGCCAAGGAGCCGGCCGTCCAAAAGGTGGGAAAACAGCAGTTCGTCAAGCTCCTTAAACATATTCTCAAGCGTCAAGATACCGAACGCTACTGCCAAAAAATCGGACTCCAACCCGGCCAGAGCGTGGATGTGGCATACGTTTTCGACAATGGTGGCACCTTTACGCACCATACGATCGATGCTGCTTCTTGTCGCAAAAGTGTCACCACAATCCCCGCCCAAAGCGTCATCGCCTATTTCGAGCGTCTCAAAGGGCAGCTGCCGCTGCGCATAGGCAAAAACGTCTCTCTTACGGATATCGCCGTGGACAAGAGCGCCAAACGCGTGCGTCTGACATACTCTTTGAGAGATAGAAAAAACGCCCTCAGCGATGCGCAAGCGAAGCGCAACTTCGAAAAGGTGATGCAAAAACGCCTGGCGCAGATCATCAAAAACAACGCCGCCTTTTCCTCTATCGTCCATGCCGGCTGGACATTCGCGATGCAGGTGCGCACCGACAAGGGCTACATGCATACTTTTACCTATACAAAAGCCGACATCTAAATCGTGCTGAGCGTGTTTCGGTCCAGAGCTTTCGTGCTATAATGGACTGAAGCCTCTTAGCAAGGAGAGGATATGGCTCTCGAGATCGAGAAAAAATTTCTTCTTCCCCCTTGTAAAGCGACACGCTATGTGGAGCATTTGGGCGTACAATGGACAAAAGAGCGTATCAAGCAGTTTTACACACCCTCACAACGCCTGCGCAAAAAAGGCAAGAACTACTACGCCACCGTAAAGAGCGGCCAGGGGTTGGTACGTACCGAAACGGAAAGCGTCATCTCCAAAGAGCAGTTCGCAGCCCAGCTTTGCCACAAAGAGGGCAACCTTCTTACAAAATTTCGCTACACCTTCCGCTATAAAGGCCAAAGATATGAACTCGACGAATTTCGCGGTGCTTTACGAGGGCTCGTGTATTTAGAGATTGAATTCCCCGATATCGAAGCGGCAAAGCGCTATGAAGCGCCTCGAAAGATACGCAGTTGGATTATCGATGACGTGACCGAAAAGCCCCAGTTTACCAATCGTGCACTTGCCCTGCATGGATTGCCGGTTTTGGATGTTTGTGTGCAGGATGCGCTCAAACAAATGGATACGTTTTTGAGCGCTTCGCTACAGCTTCGTCTGCATCCCTTCGCTGATATTTGTGGAGTTTTGCGTGCATGGACGGCGGTGATGAAGCGCATCATCGCCGCCAACCGCGAGGCGATATTGGCAAATGAGGGTGATAGGGAACGGCTCCATCAGCTGCGCGTGGCACTGCGCAAGCTCCGTGCCGTGTTAGGGCTCATGCACCAAACTGTAGGTATCGAGGAAGCGCGTCCCATCACCGCAATCGCTAAGGAGATCATGCGTCGTACCAATGCCGCTCGGGATCTGGATGTGGCGCTGGAGTGGATGGAAGAGTACAAAAAGCTTTTGCCCCCTGTGCTTGCGGGCAGCTTAGAGTCTTTGCGCATGGCTTTGGAGCGAAAGCGCCAAGAGGCTTACGAAGCTTTGCGAGGTGAGCTTGCAAGCGACAAGTTCGAAGCGCTGCTGCAAGCATTGCAGGGTTTGAGCCAAAAAGAGCAAAAATGTGCGATGCCTGCCATATTCGTAGCCAAAGAGCTTCTGGAGCATCAGAGCGAAGCCGTTTTGAAAAAGGCGAAGAGACTCGATAAAAAAGCGGAGGCGAAGCGCTATCATCTGGTGCGCATCAAAATAAAGAAACTGCGCTATATGGTAGAGTTTTTTGGATTCGTTTTTAGGGATGAATCCTACAAAAAAATCCTCAAAGAGCTCAAAAAATTCCAAGACATTCTGGGAACGCACCAGGATATGATGGTGCAAGTAGCGTATATTGCGTCACTGTTGCAAGACGCCGAGGGCCAAGAGCGCGAAGCACTGCGTTATTTGCAAAGAGTACTGCTCCAAAGAGCTGCCAAGATGCGCAAGCGCTTTCGCAAGCGCAGCCACCGCCTGCGCGAGCTGCGCCGCCATATTAAAAAATCGCTTTGCCGCATTGCATGATTTTTGCATCCTTAAACAAAAGATGGTAAAGTTCGCATAACGAAAAGATAGCGATTTGGAGCGTGTATGAGGCAAGTCATCGATAGTATCAAAAGCGAGATCAAAAAGGTGGTGGTGGGCCAAGAGGGCATGATAGACGGCCTCATCATAGGATTGCTCTGTGACGGGCATATCCTGCTCGAGGGTGTACCGGGATTAGCGAAGACCACCACTGTCAACGCTCTTGCCAAGACATTGGGACTGGCATTTAAGAGGGTGCAGTTTACTCCCGATCTCTTGCCCAGTGACATCATCGGCACCGAAATCTACGACCCGGCCAAAAACAGCTTCAAGATCAAGCACGGCCCTGTGTTTACGAACCTTTTGCTGGCCGATGAGATCAACCGCGCACCGGCCAAGGTGCAGTCCGCGCTTTTGGAGGTGATGCAAGAGCGCCAAGTCACCATCGGCGACGAGACGTTCGCTATCGAGCCGCCCTTTTTGGTGATGGCGACACAAAACCCAGTCGAGCAAGAAGGTGCCTACAACCTCCCCGAAGCACAACTTGACCGCTTCATGATGAAGATCGTCGTGGGCTACAACACTAAAGAAGAGGAGCTCGAGATCGCGCGCCGCGTGGCCAACAATGCCTTTGGCACCATCGAGACGGTGGCCAGCAAGGATGATTTAGAAAAGCTCAAAACAGAAGCGCGTCAGATCCACATGGACAAGGAGCTCGAAGAGTACATCATCGATCTCATTTTCGCTACGCGCGAACCCCAAAACTACGGACTCAAGGAACTTGCAAACTACATCGCTTTCGGTGCGAGCCCCAGGGCCAGTATCGATATGTTCAAAGCCACCAAGGCATTGGCGTACATGCGGGGTAAAGACCACGTCACGCCTCTTGAGGTGGCTTTCATCGCCAAGGATGTCCTGCGCCATCGCATCATCCTCAGCTACGAAGCACAAGCTGAGGATATCAAAAGTGATTACATCATCGAAAAAGTTCTCGAGGCCGTACCTATTCCATGATGGACAAAAGCGTCAAAAAGCTTCTCATCAAGGCCAAAAAACAGGTCTTTAGCGAAATTCCCGGCAACAACCCGAGCCTCTTCAAAGGGGAAGGGTTCGATTTTGTGGAGCTGCGTGAATATATGCCGGGGGATGATGTCAAAAAGATCGACTGGCTCGTCACCGCCAAACTCCAAAAGCCCTACGTCAAACTCTACCGTGAAGAGCGTGAGCTCAACGTTATCGTGGCTTTGATGCTCAGTGGTTCCATGTACTTTGGCACCAAACGCCTCAAACAGGAAGTCGCTGCCGAGGTGGCTGCTCTTTTGGGATTTGCCGCCATTAAAAATCAGGACAACTTCAGCTATATTCTCTATGCGGACAAAGAGTACGCTTCCATTCGTTCCACCAAGCATATTCATGCCGTGTCGCGATGTGTCGAGAGTGCGACGCGTTTTGTGTGTCTTGGCAAAGAAGCGGATTTTGGCTCTTTGGGGGCCAGGCTTTTTAAGATTCGGCGTAAATCGATTATCTTTATAGTGAGTGATTTTTTGGGCGAATTTGATCTGAAGGTCTTGGCCAAAAAGCACGAAGTGGTGGCGATCATCGTGCGCGATCGCTTCGAAGAATCCCCCGAGCCCATCGGGTTTATGCATCTCATCGATCCAGAAACAAAGCAGAATTTCCTCGTGGATTTAGAAGGTGCGACGATCAAAAACTACAAAAAAGAGATCAAAAAGCGCGATGCTCAGATGTATGAGCAGTTTAAAAAGAGTGGTATTCGTTTTATGAAGATATATACTGACGATGAGCCCTTTATCAAACTGCTCAAACTCTTTGGAGCCAGATGATGCCAAAATTCCACGACATCAAGCCTCTTGTAGAGATTCCAGATTACAGTTTCTATCTCTATGTGCTCTTTATTCTCGTGGCCACCACCCTCGCTGCGGTGCTGGTCTATTTGCTTATTCGTCTTTTGAGTAGAAAAAAAGAGAATAGTCGCGCCCAGATTTTGCGCCGGCTCCGTGGACTTGATATGAGCGATGCAAAAAAGGTGGCCTACGAGATCACGAAGTATGGCCGCTACATCGTCACGGACGAGTCGCGTGCGAGAATCTACGAAGATCTGGTGCGCAAACTCACACGCTACAAATACAAAAAAGAGGTGCCACCTTTGGATGAAGATATTAAAAAAGAGATCAGACTCTTTTTGCGGGTGAACGATGAGTGAATTTAGTTTCGAAAGGCCTTTGTGGCTCTGGCTTATTGCGGTGGTGATAGTTTGCTTCATGAAGTGCCGTGCCAAGGAGAGTGCACTCATTTTTCCTCATCTATCCATCCTTAAAAAAGCCGCCAATACAAAGGGATTTTTGAGCGAGTTTCTTAAAGCCACGGCGATTATTGGCACCATCGTCGCTCTGGCAGGTCCCGTGGCCGTGGATAAAAACGTCCAAGTGGCACGCAAGGGCTACGATATCGTGCTGGCTCTCGATGCCAGCGGTTCGATGAAAGAGGGAGGCTTCGATAGGGCGCATCCCGAACGCACCAAGTTTGATGTGGTCAAGAGCCTCGTCAAAGATTTCATCACCAAGCGCAAAGGTGATAATATTGGTTTGCTCGTTTTCGGATCGTACAGCTACATCGCTTCACCCCTGACGTTCAATACCGATGTGATTACGAAAATCTTGGGCTATTTAAATATCGGTATTGCTGGACAAAAGACCGCTATCGACGATGCTATCGTCGAGGGTGTGCATATGCTCAAAAAGGCGCACGCCAAATCCAAAATCCTCATCCTGCTAACAGACGGGATCGATACAGCCAGCCGCACGCCGCCTGATGTGGCTATCAAGATGGCCAAAAAGTACCATATCAAGATCTATACCATCGGTATCGGCGATAGACGTGAGATCGACGAGCGCTTTTTATACTGGATAGCGCAACAAACGGGTGGACGCTACTTCTTCGCACGCAGAGCCAAGGATCTGGCCAAAGTCTATGCCACCATCGACAAGCTCGAAAAGAGCACCATTCGCGGCAACAAGCTCATTAAAAAAGAAGAACTGTATCCCTATGTGCTCTTTGTGGCGATTTTGGCACTTTTAGGCTATATCTACATCTATGGCAAGAGGGGATTTTAATGAAGTTTTTGGCGTTTGAGTTTATCCCTTTGATGCTGGTTCCTGCCATTATCTTGCTCTATTTGGTGATTACCAATAAAAGCATGATAGAACGCATCTTCGACGATAAGCTTCTTGCCAAACTGCGCGTCGATCAGGGAGTGCCCAGGACTCTTCGCATCGTGCTGCTCTTTTTGGCGCTTTTTTTGATGATCTTGGCGATGGCGCGACCGGTCTATCAAAAGGGTGTGGTAGAGGTCACCGGCAAAAGGAGTGATATTGTCATAGCCTTAGACATCTCGCGCTCCATGAAGGCCAAGGATCTTTTCCCCGACCGTCTCGCTTTTGCCAAGCGCAAAGTCGAGGAGTTCATCAAGCGCTCCAAGGGGCTTGGAATCGGGCTTGTAGCCTTTGCGCGTGATGCCTATATCATCTCGCCCATATCAGGCGACAAATCCTCGCTGCTCTATCTTTTACATAGGCTCGATACACAGGTACTGCAGTTGCAGGGCACCGACATTTTGGCCGCTTTGAAAAGTGCGAAGCTTCTCTTTGGCTCCCATACGCCGCGCGAAGTGCTCTTAGTCACAGATGGTGGCGATGCCAAAGACTTTTCCCGTGCCATCACCTTTGCCAAGGATACCGATATGCATGTCAGCATACTGGGGATCGGTACGAAGGAGGGCGCTCCTATACCAGACAACGAGGGGTTCGTGAAAAAAAACGGCAAAATCGTGATCGTGCCGCTCAATACCCATATCGCCAAGCTTGCCGAAGCTACAGGCGGACTCTTTGTCCAAGCGACCCTTGGTAGTGAAGATATTAAAAAGCTTTTAGCGCGCTATGAAGGGATGAGCAAGGCCGATGTGCATGAAAAAATCGTCGATCAGACAGAGTTCTATCCCTATTTGCTCTTTTTTGCGCTGCTCTTTTTGTTTTTGAGCTTTTTCGATCTGCCCCACAAAAATATCGCCTTCGTGGTGCCTTTGCTCTTTACAGCGCATTTGCATGCAGGTATCACCGATTTTAAGCTCATCAAAGAGGCCAAAGCGGCCTATGCAAGAGGCAACTACAAAGAGGCTGTGCATCTCTTTGGCCAGATCGCCGCTTCCAAAGGCTCGGCCCAGAGCTACTACGATTTGGGCAACGCTTTGTACAAAGCCGGACGCTATCAAGAGGCGCTGCGTGCCTATGCGAAGGTGCAGACGAGTGACAAAGAGCTGGAGTTTCGCAAGCTTTTCAATATGGGCAACAGCTACATGAAGCTGCGCAACTGCAAAAAGGCGATCGCAATGTATCAAAAAGCGCTATCAATCCACCCAAAAGATGCAGACGCTCGCTCGAACCTCGCGCTTGCGAAGCAGATGTGCGCAAAGAAAAAGAACAAGCAACAGCAAAACAGATCCCAAAACAAGAAGCCCCCGCAAAAGAAGCAACAAAAGCAAAAAAAACAGCAAAAAAGTGGGCAAAAGAGCCAAAAGCAAAAACAGAGGCAAAAATCGCAAAATCACCAAAACGCCCAAAAGGGCAAAGCAAAACAGAAAAACCAACCCATTAGCGATAGGGAAGAGAAGAAATGGCTCAAACGTATAGAAAAACAAAATGCCCCCACGATGCTCTTTCCGGCGATACAAAAGATCCAAAAAGAGGGAAGCAATGAGAATCCTTGGTAGTATAGTTCTTTGTGCAGTCTTGGCTTTTGCCAATTTGAAGGTCTATCTCAAGCAAAATCCCATCTATCAGGGCGAACCTGCTCAGCTGGTGATAGAGGCTACGGGTGACGATATCGAGCTGCCAAAACTGGACAAAATCGGTCCATATCGTGTCACGGGCATAGCCAATGCCGAGAGTGTGATGAACCTAAACGGCAACCTGACGGTCAAAAAGAGCGAGACGCTCACCTTCTATCCCGACGCCAACCTCACCATAGGGCCCATCACTGCCGTTATCGACGGTAAAAAAGTGACGTCACAACCTTTGCGATTGGTTGTCAAACAGGCTCCAAACAATGGCAATGTCCAATTTAGTATTACGCTCTCGAAAAAAGAGGCCTATGTAGGAGAACCCCTCGTAGCAAATCTGGAGCTCAAGATCAAACGCACCCTCAAAATCGTCGATTACAGTTTTCAAATGCCAAAACTCAGCGACTTTTGGGTCAAGCAGCTCAAAGCCACCAACAAATACCTCGAAGAGCGGGGAGACTATCTCGTCAAACGCATCAAACTCCTACTCATTCCCCAAAAACCGGGGGTGCTTTTGGTAGGGCCCGCGATTTTCAAATACGCTGTACCAAACCAGAGTATGGATATGTTTGGTTTTAGCGTGACAGCTCCTGTGTGGAAGAGTGTAGCCTCTAATAGTGTGCGCCTACGTGTCAAAGCTTTGCCGCAAAACGTGGATATAGTGGGGGATTTCCATATCGATCTGCACGTGGACAAAAAACGCACCAAAGCGGGTAAACCCGTCAATGTGACACTCACTATCGCCGGTGTGGGCAATTTGGAAAATTTCAGCGGTGTCGATCTGCAAATCCCCAACGCCACCGTCTATGCCGATACGCCCCATAAAAAGGAGCATTTTGCAAGCGGGCAGCTCCATAGTGTCTTTAGTCAGACGTTTTCGATCATCGCAGAAAGCGACTTTACGATCCCGGCTTTGGATATCCCCTATTTTAGCCTTACGCATAAGCGCATCGAGCATCTTACAACCAAGCCTATCACTATCAAAGTAGAAGGCGGCAAGCATATAGCAGCCACCGCCGCAGCGCCTATCAGCGGCCCATCTAAGAGCGTGAAGCAGCCATCTGTTGCTGCTTCACATCCATGTGCCAAAAAATTCGATTTCGTTGCGTTTTTGTACGGTTTTTTGAGCGCGTTGGGACTGATAGCCGGCGCGATAGTGCTATGGCGTGTGGCGAATGTGCGTATCACACCCAAGAAGTTTTTGGGTGATAAAAAGGCACTACTCAATCGTCTCATGCCCTATATTTCCAAAGACCCAAGAGCCGCAGCGATAGCACAGGCTTTGTATGAAGAGCTCTATGAAGGTAAAAAGCACGGTATCAAGAAAAAAGAAGTAGAGGCACTTTTAAAGGATCTGATGTAGCTTCGTCGCTTCTTCCATCCACGTATGGAGCTCCTCCCAGCGCTCCTGCTGGATGAGGGTGTGGGCGTATTTCAGCTCCTTTTTGAACACTTCGATGGATGCCAAGAGATTTTTTTTATTCTGTTTGAAGATGTCGGTCCACATGTCGGGATTGGACTTGGCTAAGCGGCTCATATCACGAAAACCGCCCGCAGCGAGGATGAGGATGCTTTTGGGGTCTTCTTGACCCAGCACCGAATTGGCCAGAGCGTAGCTAATGGCGTGGGGCAGGTGGCTGATGAAGGCTGCGTGCAGGTCGTGCTCTGCCGCTTGCATGAAGACTATCTGCATGCCTAAAGCCCTAAAGATACGCT
>JALVTF010000098.1 GCA_027024145.1 Campylobacterales bacterium | reverse complement strand
GTCAAAAAGGCGATAGAGCAGGGGTACAAAAACGCCATGAGCGCGATTTTGGATGCCAACATCACCACACTCATCGCCGCCGTGGTGCTCTATGCGTATGGCACGGGTCCTATCAAAGGGTTCGCGATCACCATGAGCATAGGTATCCTCGCTTCGATGCTCACAGCTATCGTGGGAACGCACGGCATGTATGAGGCGCTCATGGACAAAATAGAGCGCAGCAAAAACTATCGCTTGTGGTTTGGAATAAAGGTGTAAGATGGAATTTTTCAAAACAGACAAAATCATCGATTTTATGGGCAAGGCCAAGATCTTCTTGGCACTTTCGGCGTTCTTGGTGCTTGGCTCTTGGGCTTTGCTTTTTACCAAGGGGCTCAATTTCGGCATCGACTTTGCCGGTGGTACCATCGTACAGGTGCGCTACGACAAACCCATAGAAATTGCCAAAATACGCGCCGCTCTCAAAAAGAGCGCAGTCTTCAAAGATGCTGCCGTCACCTATTTTGGCAGCAACGACGAGATCATTATCCGCATCAAGCAGTCATCCAAAAAACTCGGCCAAGATATCGGCGATATCGCGCGCAAAGCGCTGCAAGGCACCGGTCATTTCGAGATACGCCGTGTCGATATGGTGGGGCCCAAAGTGGGCGGTGAGCTGCGCGAAAAGGGGCTCATGGCTACTATCATCGCTATAGTGGCTATTTTACTCTACGTTTCGGTGCGCTTCGAGTGGCGCTTCGCATTAGCTTCTGTGCTTGCCCTGGTGCACGATGCGAGCATCGCCATGGGAGCCATCAGCCTTTTTAACGTTCCCGTCAACCTCGACATCCTCGCAGCCATTCTCACGCTCTTAGGTTATTCGCTCAACGATACCATCATCGTTTTTGACCGTATCCGCGAGGGTGTGGTAGAGTCAGTGAAACTGCGTGAGTTGAATCAAGTCATCAACGAAGCGATCACCAAGACTCTCTCACGCACGGTGCTCACTTCGCTTACCACCTTCTTCGTAGTGCTCACACTCTATCTCTTTGGAGGCGAGATTATCTATGGATTTAGCTTTACGCTTTTGGTGGGTATCGTGGTGGGGACATACAGCTCCATCTTCATCGCTTCACCACTTTTGACGATTCTTGGTTTCGATTTGGAAAAATATCGCAAGAAATTGGCCGAAAAGAAAAAACGCCAAGCAGAAAAAGAGCGTATGCGAGCAATGTATGAACAAGGAATGGTCTGATGTATCGTCCAAAAGAGATCGAAAAGAAGTGGCAGGAATTTTGGAAGAAAGAGGGGGCTTTCGAGCCCGCTGAAGCGCATGAGGCTCCCAAAATGTACGTCCTTTCGATGTTTCCCTACCCAAGTGGCCGCATCCACATGGGACACGTGCGCAACTACACCATCGGTGATGCGATAGCCAGATACCATCGCAAGATGGGGCGCAACGTCTTGCACCCCATCGGCTGGGATGCTTTTGGGATGCCGGCGGAAAATGCCGCTATCAAGCACAAGGTCCATCCCAAAAAGTGGACCTACGAAAATATCGACTATATGCGCAAAGAGCTGGACGCCTTGGGGCTGAGCTTTTCGCATGATAGGGAGTTTGCTACCTGTGATCCGGTCTATAGCAAATGGGAGCAGAGCTTCATCATCGACATGTGGGAAAAGGGGCTGCTCTATCGCAAAAAAGCGGCCGTCAACTGGTGTCCCAACGACCAGACGGTGCTTGCCAACGAGCAGGTGATCGAGGGGCGCTGCTGGCGCTGTGACACCGAAGTGGTGCAAAAGGAGATCGAGCAGTATTTTCTCAAAATCACCGACTATGCCGAAGAACTTTTGGCCGATCTATCCAAGCTCGAAGGCAACTGGCCAAACCAAGTCATCGCCATGCAGCGCAACTGGATCGGCAAGAGCGAGGGGCTGAGTTTTGCGATGCAACTCGACGAAGAGTCAGCGCAAAAAGCGGGAGCGGAGAGTTTCGAGGTCTTCACCACGCGTCCCGATACCATCTATGGCGTTACATATGCGGCTCTGGCCCCCGAGCATCCGATCGTAAAAACTCTTTTAGAAAAAAATCTTTTGGATAGCGATGCGGCGGCCAAAATATGTGCCATGCAAAACCAAAACGCCCGCACGCGCCAGCAGGCCGAAAAAGAGGGGCTCTTTTTGGGGCTCTATGCCATCCACCCTCTCACGGGTGCCAAAATCCCCGTCTGGGTGGCCAACTTCGTGCTGACTGAATACGGTAGCGGTGCGGTGATGGCAGTGCCTGCACACGATGAGCGCGATTTCGAGTTTGCTAAAAAATATGATCTGCCCATCAAGTATGTGATCAAACCCAAAGAGGGCGAGCTCGATACCTCCAAGGCCTACACCGAGCCAGGCATACTCTTCGATAGCGGAGAGTTCAGTGGCTTGGAGAGCCAAGAAGCGAAGAAAAAGATCATCGCCTACTTCGAAGAGAAAGGTCTTGGCAAACGCACTATCAACTACCGCCTCAAAGATTGGCTCGTTTCGCGCCAGCGCTACTGGGGGACGCCGATACCTTTGGTGCACTGCAAGAAGTGTGGCATCGTACCTGAGAAAAAAGAGAACCTCCCCGTCACGCTCCCGGAAGATGTGGAGATCACCGGTGAGGGCAATCCGCTGGAGCTCCATCCTACCTGGAAGAAGACCACCTGCCCCAAATGCGGCGGACCGGCCCAGCGCGAGACCGATACCCTCGATACCTTCGTGGAATCGAGCTGGTATTTCTTGCGCTACACCACGCCCAGCAGATATTGGGAAGAGGTGCCTTTTAGAAAAGAGGATACCGACTACTGGATGCCGGTGGACCAATACATCGGTGGTATCGAGCATGCGATCTTGCACCTGCTCTATTCGCGTTTCTTTACCAAAGTCTTGCGCGATTTGGGTTATGTGGATCTGGATGAGCCATTTAAGCGACTCCTTACACAAGGGATGGTGCTCAAAGATGGTGCCAAAATGAGTAAATCCAAAGGCAACACCGTCGATCCCGACGAGATCGTGGAGCGCTACGGCGCCGACACGGCGAGGCTCTTCATCCTCTTTGCCGCGCCTCCTGCCAAAGAGCTGGAGTGGAGCGATGCAGGCGTCGAAGGAGCCTATCGCTTCATCAAGCGTTTTTGGGATCGCAGTGCCAACGCAAAACCTACGCAGACTCTTCCAAAGATCGATCATAGGAGTCTTTCTAAAGAGGAGAAATTAGCACGCAAGAAGGTCTATGAAGCGCTCCAAAAATCCAAAGATGTCTACGAAAAGCACTACGCCTTCAACACCCTCATCGCAGCCTGTATGGAGGCGCTCAATGCTCTGAGCGACCAAAAGAACGAAGATGTCTGGACCGAAGGCTACTGGGTACTCACAAATCTGCTTGAGCCCATCATCCCCCATGTAAGCTGGGAGATAGCCGACAGACTCTTTGGCCGAGCCAACTTCGCACCTATCGAAGTGGCAAAAGAGGCCCTCGAAGATGAGGCCGTCACGCTGGCTGTCACCGTCAACGGCAAGCGCCGCGCCGAGATCGAGGTGGCCAAAGATGCGAGCAAAGATGCGATCCTCGCTGCCGCCAAAGAGGCTGCGGCCAAGTGGATCGAGGGCAAAGAGATCGTCAAAGAGATCGTGGTACCGGGACGCCTGGTCAATATCGTGGTGCGAGGCTAATATGCTACGAGCGGCACTGACGACACTTTTGCTTCTGTTCGCTCTGGCTGGATGCGGCTACAAGCCCGCCAGTGCATACGTAA
>JALVTF010000097.1:2948-3800 GCA_027024145.1 Campylobacterales bacterium | reverse complement strand
ATCCTTTTTCATTCGGTGCTTTTTTGTTGCCGTTTTCATCGATGATTTCGGCGAAGATCCCAGGCAGCGGGAAGGTGGCCGATCCTGGCTTGATAGGCGTAGCGCCAGGCAGTGGGCTGATCATGTGTCCACCGGTTTCGGTCTGCCACCAGGTATCGACGATGGGGCACTGGCTATGACCCACCTTTTCGAAATACCACATCCAGGCATCGGGGTTGATAGGCTCGCCCACGGTTCCCAGGATGTAGAGAGAGCTGAGATCATACTTATCGGGTTCGTCGGGTCCTAATTTGTGCAAGAGGCGGATGGCCGTGGGTGCGGTGTAGAACTGGTTGACCTGATACTCTTCGATCATGCGCCACCAGCGCCCCGCATCGGGGTAGGTGGGCACACCCTCGTACATGAGTGTCGTAGCGCCCGCTGCCAGCGGTCCGTAGACGATGTAGGTGTGGCCCGTGATCCAGCCGATGTCCGCGGTACACCAGTAGGTGTCTTCATCTTTGATATCAAACACCCACTCCATCGTCAGCTGCGCCCACAGGATATAGCCGGCCTGTGCGTGCTGTACCCCTTTTGGTTTGCCGGTGCTGCCGGAGGTGTAAAGGAGGAAGAGTGGATCTTCGCTATCCATGATTTCGGGTTCGCAGTGGCTTGGCATATCTTTGACGAGCTCGAAGTAGTCGTAGTCGCGCCCTTCATGCCATTCTATTTCTTCGTTGTTGCGGCGCACTACGAGCACGGCCTCGACGCTCTCGCAGTTTTTGGATAGTGCCACGTCGACGACAGGTTTTAGCAGGTAGGGCTTGCCGCGACGATAGGCGCCGTCTGCCGTGATGACCAGTTTGGCTCGGG
>JALVTF010000097.1:0-2938 GCA_027024145.1 Campylobacterales bacterium | reverse complement strand
CGGCGCTAAAACCGCCAAAGACCACAGAGTGGATCGCGCCTATTCTGGCACATGCGAGCATAGCGAAGGCAGCTTCTGGGATCATCGGCATGTAGATGACGACGCGATCGCCCTTTTTGATGCCAAATTTGGTTTTGAGAAGGTTGGCGAACTTGTTGACTTCGTAGTAGAGCTCGCGGTATGTGATGACGCGCTTGTCACCCGGCTCACCCTCCCAGATGATGGCCGCTTTATTTTTGCGCTTTTGCAGGTGGCGGTCGATACACTGCTGCGTGACATTGAGTTTGCCACCTACGAACCATTTGTAAAAGGGGGCTTCGCTCTCATCGAGAACCTGAGTGTAAGGCTCTATCCAGTCGATCTTTTCCTTGGCGAGTTTATCCCAAAAGCCTTCGAAATCGCTCTCGGCCTCCTTGACCATCTGCCAATACTGCTCCATCGAGTTGATGCGTGCACGCTCCTTGATGCGCGGTGTGGGGTCGAAAACGGGGACTTTGGCCATGATTTACTCCTTTGATGTGTTGGATTCGTCGTGCAAAATTCTCTCGACATCCGCAAGATCGCTTGCAAAGTCGTTTACATTCCAAAATCCTACTATGGTTTTGATAACCTTGTCGCCTTGGATGATGTAGATAGTAGGGACATATTTTGGTGTGAGTTCTTCGGGATAGAAGGATGTGGACTTTTCGAGCTTGACAGGGATGAAATGCGCATCTATGTAGTGCGAGATGTTCGCGTCGTCAAGTGTTTCACGCTCCATGCGCTCGCACCAGTGGCAGGGCGGATAGAGGCGATGGATGAAAACAAAGAGCGGTTTGTGCACCTTTTTGGCTTTTGCATAGGCCGCATCGAAATCATCTATCCAGTGAATCGAAGCAAACAGTGAAAGAGAAACCATCAAGAGCAGTATCTTTTTCATCTGCACCTTTCTTGCGATTTGGAATATTGTAGCATCAATTTTTTGATAAAATCTAAATTCACAAAGGAAATCGCATGGTTTTTGAAAACGACAAGATTTTTATCGAGGTAGAACCTTTCGAAATTCCGTGGCTCAAGATTTTTGCTAAACGAAGCTGCAAAGAGTGGAGCGAGTGCGACCAGGAGACGAAGGCCGAGATCCTCAAAGCCATCAACATCATCGAGCGTGCGATGCTTGCATACTTCCATCCCGACAAGATCAACATCGCATCTTTTGGTAATATGCTGCCGCAAGTGCACTGGCACGTGCAGGCACGCTTCAAAACCGACAGCTATTTTCCCAACCCCGTCTGGGGTGAAAAACGCCGCGAGGCGAATCTCGAGCTTCCCGATATGGTGGAGTTTATCGAAAGAGTTCGAAAAGATTTGGAGGAGGGGTTATGACATTTCCTGAGTTTCGAGTGAGCGAAGAGAATATAGAGGCCCAAAGAGACCTGGTCTTAGCGACCATCGAAAAGAATAGGAAAAAGATCCAAGAACTTTTGGAGTTAGAGGAAAAAACATACGACAACTTCGTGCGTCCGCTCCAGCTGATGGAAGAGAAACTCGGCTTTTACTTCAGTCCTATTTCCCATCTGGCGCATGTGAAGAATACGCCAAAAATTGAGGCTGTCTACAACGAGCTTTTGCCGCATCTGAGCCGCTACCACACCGAAATCGGCCAAAACGAGCAGATCTACGAAGCGCTTCGCCAGATTTTGGAGCGTGAAAAGCCTGAAGGTGAGCGAAGAAAAGTGCTCGAAGATATGCTCATCGAGTTCGAGCTGAGCGGTGTGGCACTCCCTGAAGCGCTCAAAAAGGAGCTCAAAGAGATAAATGTACGCCTGAGCGAACTGACCAGCCGCTTCGGCCAAAATCTCCTCAAAGCCACCGACAGCTACGAGATGATCGTCAGTCAAGAGGATGTGGTGGGGATGCCAGAGAGCCTCAAAGAGGCGGCCAAGTGCGAAGAAGGCTATCGCTTTACCCTCAAGCAGCCAAGCTACATCGCTTACATGACCTACGGGCCCAACCGCGCTAAACGTGAAGAGCTCTACAAGGCCTATGTCACGAGAGCTCCCGAAAACGAAGAGCTTATCGACCAGATCTTGGCGCTGCGTGCGAAAAAGGCCCAGATTTTGGGATTTGATAACTATGCACAGCTGAGCCTCGAGACCAAAATGGCCGAGAGTCCCGAAGAGGTGGTGGAGTTTTTGCGCTATCTGGCCAAACGCAGCAAACCGCAGGCCCAAAGGGAGTTAGAAGAGCTGCAAGCCTTTGCCAAAGAGCAGGGATTTTCTGAAGAACTGCAGGCCTTTGACCTGGCCTACTGGAGCGAAAAGCTCAAAAAAGCACACTTTGATGTGGATGATGAGGAGTACAAGCCCTACTTCGAAAAAGAGGCGACGGTGCAGGGACTCTTTAGCTTTTTACACAAGCTCTTCGGCCTCAGCTTCCAGCGCATCGACACGCCTGTATGGCACGAGAGTGTGGCGTGCTACGAAATCACTCTTCCTGATAGGCTTGTAGGGAGGCTCTATCTTGATCTCGAAGCCAGAGAGGGCAAGCGCGGCGGGGCATGGATGGATGAGTGGCTTACGCACCATATCGACGAAAAGGGTGAGGTGGTCTATCCCATAGCCTACATCGTGGCCAATTTCGCTCCAGCTACCGATACCCAGCCAAGCCTTTTGCGCCCCGATGACGTGGTGACCCTCTTTCATGAGATGGGCCATGCCCTGCACCATCTGCTCAGCACCGTAAAAGAGCCTGCAGTGAGCGGCATAGCCGGCGTGGAGTGGGATGCCGTGGAGTTTCCTAGCCAGTTTTTGGAAAATTTCGCGTATGAAGAAGAGGTGCTGGGACTTTTCGCCAAGCACTATAAAACCGGCGAGCCGATTCCCAGCGAAATGGTAGCGCGGCTCAAACGTGCTAAAAACTTCCAAAGTGCTATGGCGATGCTGCGCCAGCTCGAGTTTGG
>JALVTF010000096.1 GCA_027024145.1 Campylobacterales bacterium | reverse complement strand
GCGATACGGAAATCTATGTAGCCGAGGCGGGAGCGAGGGAGCGTGGCGATATCTTCGCTATCGCCGAATTTTTACAGCCGCACTACGCCGTGGTGGGCAAAGTGGGGGAGCAGCATATCGAGTATTTTAAGACTTTGGAAAATATCATCCTCACAAAATTAGAGATTCTCAAGTCCAAACGTCTCAAAAAGGCCATCATCTGGGACGGTATCCCCATCAAGGATCGCGATATTTTCATCAAGTTCGGCTCCAATATCAAAAACGTGCGTGAAAGCTTGGATGGTATCGCATGGGATCTGGAGTTGGATGGCAAGAGGTATCACTTTCAAGCGCCGATTTTGGGCAGCTTCAACGCGCTCAACATCACGGCCGCCATCTTGGTAGCACGTGAGCTGGGGATAGATATGCCTACAATCGCCGAGCGCGTCGCGAAGCTGCGCAGTGTGGAGCATCGCTTGCAAAAAATCGAAGCCGGCGGCAAGATCATCATCGACGATAGCTTCAACGGCAACCTCGAAGGTATGCTCGCTTCGTACGATCTCGTAGCTTCCTACAATGGACGCAAAGTGATCGTCACTCCCGGCATCGTGGAGAGCACCGAAGAGGCTAATAAGAAACTTGCCAAAAAGATAGACGAAGTCTTCGACCTCGTCATCATCACGGGCAAACTCAACAAAGATATCTTAGATAGCGTCATCACGAAGCCAAAGATACTTCTCGAAGACAAATCCAAACTCCAAGAGGTGCTGGCCGAGCATACAAAGCCTGGAGACTTGATCCTCTTTAGCAACGACGCACCGTCGTTTATGTAGGAGAGTGATGGAGACTATCAAAGAGTTCGCGATAGAATTTAGCGCCATCATCGTGATGGTGCTGGTGATTGCGGCACTTGGAAAGATCTTCGAGTATTTTTTCAAAAGGAAGATGGGTGAATAGAGTATCGCTTCTTATCGATAGGCTCAACACCTTTTTTGGCGGTTTCGCAGCGCTTGTGTCGCTGCTCTTGGCGTTTTTGGTCTTTTACGATGCCACGATGCGCTACCTCTTTCATGAAGGCTCGGTGGCACTGCAAGAGTTAGAGTGGCACTTTTTCGACCTTACTTTTTTGCTCAGCGCCGGCTACGCGCTCAAGCACGACAAGCATGTGCGTGTCGATATTTTTTATGAGCGCTTTGCACCTACGGCCAAAGCCACTATTAATGTGCTCGATGCACTGCTGCTCATCATTCCCTTCGCTGCTATCATAGCCTACTACGGCTTCGATTTCGCGCTCCAAAGCTTCGTGCAGCACGAAGGCTCCAGCGACCACGGGGGCCTTCCCGATCGTTGGATCATCAAATCGGCTATCGTTCTTTTTGCCCTGCTTTTGGCGCTGCAAGCCATCAGCGAGATCATCAAGCACATCCAACAAGCCAACAAAAAGCTCATCGCTACTGTCATCATTGTGGCGGTGGCAGCCATAGCGCTTTTGGGCTTCAACGAAAGCTACTACTTCATCCATCCTGCGATTTTGATGTTTGGACTCTCACTGGTGCTTTTGATGCTTGGTTTTCGGGTGGCCTTCGTCTTCGCCGCATCGGCTATAATTTTCGCGCTCATCGACGCAGATCTCGACCTTTCGATCTTCAATCTTTTGCCTATGCGCATTTACGGCATCATGCAAAACTTCACCCTCATGGCGGTGCCGCTCTTTATCCTTATGGGCCTTATTTTGGAAAAGAGCAATCTTGCTCGCTCGCTTCTTGAAAACCTTGGAGCGCTCTTTGGTGAGATGCCGGGGGGACTGGCCATCGGCGTGGTGATCGTGGGAGCGATCTTGGCGGCGGCTACGGGGATCGTGGGTGCCAGCGTGGTGATGATGAGTGTGATCACGCTGCCTGTGATGCTGCGCTACGGCTACGACAAGGCGCTGGCCAGCGGCACCATCGCAGCCAGCGGGACATTAGGCCAGATCATCCCACCATCGATCGTGCTCATCGTCCTTGGGGACGTGCTCAGTGTCAGCATCGGCGATCTCTTTCGCTCGGCCGTGGTACCGGGACTTTTGTTAGTGCTTTTTTATATCCTCTATATCCTTGGCTTCTCTTTTGTGCGTCCCGAGTCCGCTCCACCCGTGCGACTACAAAAGAAGCCTAGCCTCGGTGAGATCCTCTCTTCTATCTTGCCGGCAGCACTCCTGATCCTCACGGTCTTGGGCTCTATCTTTGCCGGCATCGTCACACCCACCGAATCTGCGGCGATGGGTGTGGTGGGTGCGCTGATCCTCAGCGCCTTTTCCAAAAGCCTCACACTTTCGATGCTGCGCTACGTAACGCTCGAGACCGTGAAGCTGAGCGCCATGATCTTTACCATCCTCATCGGCGCCACCGCCTTTAGCTTCGTTTTCAACGAAATCGGTGGCGGAGCGTTAGTACACGACTTTTTTCGCTACCAGATCGGCTCACCCCACGCCTTTATCTTCATCGCCATGGCGACCATATTTTTGCTGGGATTTTTCATCGATTTCGTGGAGATCAGCTTCGTGGTGATTCCGCTCTTCGTGCCGGTGTTGCAAACCTTTCATATCGATCCTATATGGTTTGGCATCCTCGTAGCCCTCAATCTCCAGGCCTCGTTCCTTACGCCGCCTTTTGGCTTTTCGCTCTTTTATCTCAAAGGGAGCGCCGGTAAATTGGTAAGCACCGCCGAAATCTACAAAGGTGTGGTTCCATTTATCCTCTTGCAGCTTTTGGTATTAGCTGTGGTATACTTTTTCCCAGGTCTTATAAAGGTCTTTTGATGCGAGAGATTCTCTATGCTCCCTGGCGCACAGAATATATCACCCATGAAAAGATAGAAGGGTGCGTCTTTTGCCATATTGTTGAGCATCCAGAAAAGGATGAGGAGTTAGGCGTGCTCTATCGCGCCAAGCACTCCTTCGTGGTAATGAACAAATACCCCTACACCCCGGGCCATTTCATGGTGATCCCCAACCGCCACATCGACAATCTCGAAAATCTCGAAGAAGAAACATGGCTTGAGATCGCGAGGCTTACGCAGCGGGGCGTGAAGCTGCTCAAAGATGTCTTGAATGCCGAAGGGGTCAATATCGGAATGAATTTGGGTGCGGCGGCGGGAGCCGGGATTGCGGAGCATATCCATATGCACTTGGTGCCCAGATGGCAGCGCGATACCAACTTCATCACCACCATCGGCAATACGCGCATCTACAGCACCGATTTTTTCAAAATCTACCAAAAACTACGAAAGAGGGCAGATGCGTACTTCGGCAGGTAGTTTGTATGAACTCCAAGCGCTTTTGGATCGCTTCATAGCCGAGCGGGGGTGGGAAAAGTACCATCGCCCCAAAAACCTCGCCATGAGCGTGGCGATAGAGGCGGCGGAGTTAATGGAGCATTTTCAGTGGTGCGACAAGGATCCAGAAGAATTTAGCCAAGAAGAAAAAAGAGAAATCGGCGAAGAGATGGCCGATGTGCTGCACTATCTCTTGCGCTTGGCAAGTGTGCTAAATATCGATCTCTACGAAGCTTCCAAAGCCAAAATCGCCAAAAATCTCAAGCGTTTCCCCATCGAAAAAGCGAAAACTATGAAAAAGAGCGGATGTTAGTTATAATGATTCAAACGGATACAAGGAGTAGTTCATGACGCCTTCGAACAAGACCGCCTTTGATGTAGCCTGGAGCTTTTTCAAAGGCAATTACGCCCTCAACTTTGCGGCTATGGCGATTCTGATCGTTTTGTACATTTTGGGGATGATCCCCATTTTAGGGATATTGTTTATCTTTGCCTACTCGGTCTTTAGCTTGGCGTTCCAGGTCTACTTCGGTAAAAAGATGCAAAGTGCGGCCACACCTCAGGATATGGCCGAAGTGGCTGCCAATACCAAGATTCGTGATCTTTTGATGGAGCATATCGACGTGGCAGCTGGAGCGTTTTTAGCGTATCTGATTTTGGGTATCGTCTTTGGGCTGCTCTTTGCCATCTTTGCTGGGATGGGTGCTGGGATGATGCACGAATCTATGCAGATGCAAGGAATGGGGATGCATGGCGAAGAGCAGATGGCTATGATTATGATGAGCGGCATGGGAGTAGGTGGCTTTATCGTACTTCTCGTCGTGCTCTTTTTGGCCTACTTTTTCCCTGGCGTGATGGGTAAAGTAATCTTAGCGGATGATTTTGTGGGTGGATTTAAAAACGCCTTTTTGATCTTTTCTCCTACTCTTTGGAAGAGC
Organism: Campylobacterales bacterium; assembly: GCA_027024145.1. Lineage (GTDB taxonomy): Bacteria > Campylobacterota > Campylobacteria > Campylobacterales > Nitratiruptoraceae > Nitratiruptor. Next base: position 12,727 of record JALVTF010000096.1, on the reverse strand, counting down.
TGCTTCAATAAAGACTATTTCCTGCTCATTCTTCTGTGGTCCATCATCATTTTCGTTGCACTCATAATCATTTTTGCCCTTTCGGCGACCCTCATCTTGCTGCCCCTTGGCGTGGTGTTGGCATATATCCTCTCTTTGTACAATGCCGCTGTCTATGTCTTCGCTGCCCAGTTAGCCAAGGAGTGAGGCGATTCTCGCCACTCCTTCGCGCATCTTCTCTTCATCTATCGTATAAGCAAAGCGGATAAAGTTCTCTCCCACGCTTTGGCTAAAATCTATCCCCGGCGTGACGGCCACGTGCGCTTTTTCTAAAAACATTTTGGCAAGCTCGCTCGCCTTGCCGTACTTGCGCACATCTGCCCAGATGTAGAAGGCTCCTTGGGGCTTGGGACCCAAATCAAAAAGGGGTGCCAGAAGATCGTAGAGGGTGTCGCGACGTTTGCGAAACGTTTGGCGCACTGTTTCTAAGTATTCGTAGTCGAAAGCTTTGATGGCTGCGTATTGGCTGATGGTGGGAGGAGCGAGAAAGATGTTTTGGGCAAGTTCCCTGGCCTTTTCCACCAAACGCGGCGGTAGTACCACCCAGCCCAAGCGAAATCCCGGCATACAAAAGTATTTGGAAAAGCCCTCTATCACGATCGCTTCGTCGCTGATTTGGAGTGCGCTATGAAAGTTCCCCTCATACACCAAGCCACTGTAAAGCTCGTCGCTGATTAGCGTGATGCCGTTTGTTTCGCAATACTCAGTGAGCTCTTGTAAAAGCTCTTTTGGATAGATGGAGCCTGTTGGATTGGCGGGAGAGGATATCTGCAAAGCATCGACGTTTTGGCTGCGGAGGTGCTCAGGCGTGATGCAGTAGTTCGTATCCGCTTCTACCGAGAGGAAGATGGGTTCGATACCAAGCATGTAGGCGAAGTTTTTATACGAAGGGTAGCCGGGGTCTGCGAGGGCGAGCTTTTGGCCCACGTCGAGCGTCAAGGCGTAGGCCAGCATAAACGCGCCGCTGCTTCCCGGCGTCACTACGATGCGCTCGGGATCGATGGAAAGATCGTAGCGATGCTTATAGTGCGCGGCGATGGCGCGGCGCAGTGATTCCAGGCCTTCGGCCGGCGTGTAGCCAAAGTGTCCCTTTTCGATGGCTTCTTTGGCAGCCGCTATGACTTTCGGCGAAGGTGGGAGGTCGGGCTGGCCCACCTCGAAGTGGATGGCGTCGTCATACTTCGCAGCGTTTTTTAGTATCTGCATTACATAAAAGGGCGTAAGATTTCGTAGCCGCATAGCACTCCTTTGCTACAATTATAGTAAAAAAGGAGGGGTCATGAGCGTACTTATGGAGATTGCGATGTTTCCCACGGATGTGGGGGAGAGCAAGAGCAAGTACGTGGCCGAAGTTTTGAAAGTGATTGAAAATAGTGGGCTGCCCTATCAGCTCACACCGATGGCCACTATCGTGGAGGCCGAGAGTGTGGAGGAGCTCTGCTCGCTGGTGCCCAAGATGTACAAGGCTTTGGAAGCTATGGGCGTGGGGCGCGTCTATAGCGTCATCAAGTTCGACATTCGTCCTGGTAAGAGCGATAGGCTACGCCAAAAGGTGGAGTCGGTGCAGCGACGCCTCAGTGGTAGTGATGCGCAGCGTAGTGAACGGCATTGACGTAGCTGGTGGTATCGGCTAAGCCTTTGTAGGCGATGTCATATGCCGTGCCGTGATCGACGGAGGTACGAAGTATTGGAAGGTTGAGCGAGACGTTGATCGATTCTTCGAAGTAGAGGGCCTTGAGGGGTGCGAGCCCCTGGTCGTGGTACATCGCCACGATATGTGAGACTTTCTTGCGAAACGCAGGCGCAAAGGCGACATCGGGCACCACGGGGCCGAAGAAGATCTCTTTGCCTATCCTTTTGTTGGCTTTTTCTATGGCTGCTGCGATTTTTTCCTCTTCATCGCCTAACACCCCGCCATCTCCTGCGTGGGGGTTGAGCCCCAGTACTGCTACAGGCAAAAGAGGGTACACACTTTCGTAAAAGTCCACTAAAAAGCGCGTAAGGCGCTTTTTTGTGATGCTTTTTGGCACATCTTTAAGTGGGATATGCTCGGTGAAGAGCGCCACGAAGAGCTTGTCGCAACCAAGCATCATGATGGCCTCTTTATTAAAACGCTTGCGCAGATAGTCTGTGTGGCCGCTGTAATGGATGCCGGCTTTGTGCCAAGCTTCTTTGTTGATAGGAAGCGTCACTACAGCGTCGGTAATGCCGCTGGCCGTCATCTCCACGGCTTTTGTGAAGGAGGCGAAGGAGAGGCGTGCGCTCTTTTTGCTGATTTTGCCGGGTTTAATGGCAAATTCTCCCTCCACATACTCCACTTCCAGATCTTTGGGAAGCTGCATACCTAAAAGCTTCGCTGCTTGCTCGAGCATTGGATAGTTGCAAAAGTAGAGAGGCTTGCAAAAATCTTTGATAGTCTCGTGTGCTTTGAGGGCGATTTCGGGCCCTATGCCGTTCATATCACCGATACTAATCGCGACGACCGGCTTCATCGATGAGCTCTTTCATCTGGCGAATTGCTTCTTCCAGTCCTACCCAGACACTGCGAGCGATAATGCTCTGGCCTATATTGAGCTCCACGATATTTGGCATCTCGGCAATACGCGCGACGTTTTGGTAGTTGAGGCCATGGCCTGCAGCCACTAAAAGCCCCGCTTTTGCCGCGTAGATGGCGGAGTTTTCCAGATCTCCTATGGCTTGGCTGAGGCGCTCTTGGAGTTCGTTGCGCGAGAGTCTCAGCTCTTCTATAGCGTGAGGCGTGTGGGGGAGATTGCTATAGAGCATAGCGAAGATGTTGGCATACTCGCCCGTATGCAGCTCCACCATGTCCGCGCCCGTATCGGCCGAAGCGGCTATCACTTCGAAATCGGGATCGATAAAGAGCGAGACGTCGATCTCATGCTCTTTGAGTTTGGCGACAGTTTCGCTGATGCGATCGAAATTGCCAAGCACATCGAGGCCTCCTTCGGTGGTGATCTCTTGGCGCTTTTCTGGCACAAGTGTGGCGCGATGGGGACGCAGCTGGCAGACGATGTCGATGATGGCGGGATCGATGCTGCACTCCATATTCACCGGCAACGCCGAGAGCTCCACGATGCGCTTGGCGTCGTAGTCGTTGATGTGGCGCCTATCTTCACGCAAATGGATGGTGATCTGGTCCGCGCCTGCACGTCTGGCGATGCCGAGTGCTTCGACGGGGTCCGGGTCGTTGATCTTGCGCGCTTCGCGTAGCACCGCGATGTGGTCGATATTGACTCCTAATTTCATGACTCTCTCCTGGCATAGAACTCTTTTTTGAATGTAGCGTAATCTTGGTTAAGAATCGCTTGACGCGCCTGGCGCATCAAAGTGAGGTAGTAGTGGAGATTGTGGATGGAGGCGAGGCGGTAGTATGTGAGCTCTTTTGCCCGAAAGAGGTGATTGAGATAGCCGCGGGAGTAGTTGCGGCAGGTGTAGCAATCACAACTCTCATCGATAGGAGCATGGTCGCGCTTGTAGCGAGCGGCTTTTATGTTGAGACGGCCAAAGGTGGTAAAGATCGTGCCGTTACGGGCATTGCGCGTGGGCATCACACAATCGAACATATCCACGCCCCGCTCTATGCACTCTACCAAATCTTCAGGCGTGCCTACACCCATGAGATAGCGCGGTTTGTCCTTGGGCATGAACTGTGTGGTAAACTCTACGGTATCGTACATCGCCCGGTTTTCCTCGCCCACACTGAGACCCCCTATGGCAAATCCGTCAAAATCCAGAGCCGTAAGCTCTGTAGCGCTGATGCGGCGAAACTCGGGGTCGATGCCGCCTTGGATGATGGCGAAGATGTTTTGATCTACGCCGATGCCCCGCTCTTGCATCCGGCGGTGGTAGCTGATGGACTCTTGGGCCCATTTGGTGGTGCGCCGCACAGAGAGCGCCAGGCGCTCTTTGGTGGCCGGAAGTGCCACTAGGTCGTCCAGGATCATCATGATGTCGCTGCCCAGGTTATATTGGATATCCAGCACCTTTTGGGGTGTGAAGTAGTGGCGCGAACCGTCGATGTGGCTTTGGAACTCTATGCCATTTTCATCGGCTTTACTGATGTCGCTGAGACTAAAGGCCTGAAAACCACCGCTATCGGTGAGGAAGCTTCTTTGATATCCCGTAAAACCGTGCAAACCACCAAACTCCTTGACCACTTCATCACCAGGGCGCAGGTAGAGATGGTAGGTGTTTGCGAGGATTATTTGAGCATCGAGAAGCGTGACGAGATCGATGGTATCGAGGGCTTTGACACTCGCCGCCGTACCTACGGGCATAAAGACGGGCGTTTTTATGGTAGAATGAGATGTTTTGATGGTAGCCGCACGTGCGTTGTGGCATGTGGCATCAAGAACGAACTGCAAAGAGAGTCCTTTGTAAGGAGTTGCGTGCATACTGATGTATTGATATTGGCTGACGGTATTGTAGCAAAACATTTCATCGAACGTATCATGGCCAATTATGTGAGCCAAAACCATTACCATGTCGTCTACATGGATGAGAGCCTCAAGCCCTCCGAGGTACGAGCGAACTTCTTTTTCTACCGCTTCGACCCCACCTCTTTTGTCAAACTCTCCAAACTCTTTTTACGCCGCTATAAAGAGGTGGTGATTGTCCTCGGCAACAGAATCGACACTGTGGCGACTTTCGAAAATGTCCGAAGGCTCGATACGAGCGTCACCATCGTGGTACTCGACAAATGGGGACTGGAGATAGAAGATAGCAATTTCATCGCACTCGATGCCAACGAGATTTTGGCCAATCGTATCGTCGACCATCTGCCAAATGTTCCCGTCATCGCCCAGAATGTGGGATTGGGTATGGGTGAGATCATGGAAGTGTTGGTGCCTTTTGGGAGTGCGTATGTGTATAGACATGTGGGCAGTATCGAACAAAAAAACTGGAAAATAGCCGCTATCTATCGCAACAACAAGCTCATACTTCCTGCACCCGATACGATGATATGGCCCAATGACCTGCTCTTGCTCATCGGCCAGCCTACCGTCTTGCGTGAAGTTTTTCGCTCCATCAAGCGCGAGGTAGGGCAGTTTCCGTTGCCGTTCGGTGTCAACTGCTATCTCTTTATCGATATGATGCGGCTCGGTGCACAGGCGATTCGTCATCTGGTCATGACCGCAATCTATCTGCATCAAAAAATCAACGATAAAAAGCTGCTCATACGTGTCGTCAATCCCACCGATATCGCGACGCTCGATTTTATAAAATCATATGCAAGTGACGATATCGATGTGATGATCGACTACAGCTACGATGCAAATCTCGAAGTGGTGCGCAGCGATTTGCAACAGGGTGGGGTGGGTCTGTGCATCGTGCATCAGTGCTGCTTCTCCATGCCACGGCTTCGCGAGATGCTCTATGAATTTAAAATCCCCATTTTCTGTGCCGCCAACGTGAGTGTCAACACTCTTAAAAACGCCGGCCTCATCATGGTCAACGACGATAACTATGAAAAGATATCCTCGGTGGTATTTGACGTAGCCGTTCAGCTGCATCTTTCATTGAAGCTTTTCGAGTATGATGAGGTGGATGCGAAGATACTCGAGCACTTCCAAAACCTTGCCAATATCTTTTCCAAAGAGCTCCATATCCAAAAAACCAAAAGCAATCCCATCAGATACATAGCACAGCGTGAGAAGGATATGCTTCTTGTCTATCCTTTCAGTCAAAAAGTTTTGCGTGCGCGTCCTTGGAAGATTTTTAGCACCGATCCCGAGATGCTTTTTTTCAAACTCCGCTCCTTTCATCAAATATTCATACCCGTATCATAAAAATGTAATCAACTTTTGCATATAATTGGAAAAATAGTCTGGAGAGAGCATGCGCGTACATATCGATCTGCAAAAAAGTGAAGACAGAAGCTACGATATTTACATCGATACCATCGAAAAGATAGGCCCACTCTCCAAAGTGGCCGTGGTGACGAATCCAAAAGTGGCAGGACTTCATCTGGGATATCTCTTGCCAAAGATCGAGGCGAAAGAGCTCTATGTAGTGACGCTGCCCGATGGGGAGGATTATAAAAACTTCGATTCACTCCAGTATCTGCTCGATCGCCTCTTCGACCATCGGCTCGATCGCAAATCGACGCTTATCGCCTTCGGCGGCGGTGTGATAGGGGATATGACAGGGTTTGCGGCGAGTATCTTCCAGCGGGGTATCGATTTTATCCAAGTGCCCACTACACTACTGAGCCAAGTGGATGCGAGTGTGGGCGGCAAGACCGGCATCAACAATCGCTATGGCAAAAATCTCATAGGAGCTTTTCATCAGCCAAAAGCGGTCTACATCGATCCCCACTTTCTCTCCACGCTGCCGGTGAGGGAGTTTGCAGCGGGTGTGGCCGAGATAGTGAAGATGGCCGTGGTGTTTGACGCGGATTTTTTCGCATGGCTCGAAAAAAACAGGCTCGACAATGCAGAAAATATCAAAGAGGCTATCAAGCGCTCCGTGGAGCTCAAGGCACGCATCGTAGCCCTCGATGAAAAAGAGGGTGGAGTGCGTGCGAGCCTCAACTACGGCCACACCTTCGCGCACGTGATAGAAAACGAGACGGGATACAAGACCTACCTCCACGGTGAGGCTGTGGCGATCGGGATGGTGATGGCCAATATTCTTGCGATCAAAATGGGGCTCATGAGACCTGAGGAGGCTGCACGCATCGAAGAGCTTTTGCAAAGCTACGGCCTGCCGACTTGCTACGAGGTCAAAGACCGCAAAGCCTTCTATGAGCATTTTTTCCTCGACAAAAAGACCCAGAGCAACAAGATAAAATTCGTATTGCCCAAAGGTATCGGAGATTTTCTCATCACGGACGAGGTACCTGAGGATCTCGTGATGGAGACGCTGGGGGAGTTTGAGAGATGCTGAGAATATTGGCTTTGGTGCTGTGCTTTACTTTAGCGTATGCACGTACCGAGGTCAATACCACTTCCCATCAAGAAACACTCCAAGAGACCAATCGCACAATCACCGCTACCCCCTATATCCAGCGTATCGACCGTAACGTGGCTTCCATAGACGAGGAACTCTCCAAAAATATCTGGATCAAACGCTATGAAAACTACAAGACCTACACCAAGATTTCCGCACAGCTGCAAAAAATCGAGCATACGATACGACGCTTGAAAAGGCATAAAAAACATAGGGATCTCAAAGAGCTTTTGGCGAAAAAGGAGACGCTGCAAAATCAGCTCGCACTGCTCAAAGATTATAAGGAATCTCCCTTTTTGGAGCTGCTCAAACCTAAAAAAATAGAAAATCCTCCGAGTATCAAAAACCCTATCGACATCATCGGAGCACTCTCCTATATCAAAAAGCTCAACTCCAGCAAAGAGTACTACAGGCAAAAGCTCGCCGATTTGCGACAAGCCATCGAGCTTTTGCATCAAAAGATGCGTCTGTATTCCAAAGAGTACAATCTCACGCACGATAGTGCACTGCATGAAAAACTCAAACTCTTGGGCCAAGAGATCGCGGATTTTGAGGATGCATTGCATATCGCCCAGGATACGCTGCGCGTCTACAAACGAAAAATCGAGGAGAATGTTCTCAAAACCACCGAAGAGATCAAACTCCAAAGCCAAAAAGCGGCTATCATAGCCGCTATCATCGTAGGGCTCTTTCTGCTTAGTCTCATCCTCAAATGGCTCATCCGCCGCTATATCCAGGACAACCAACGTGTCTACATGGCCACCAAGATCGTCAACTTCAATTTCGCTATCTTGGTGCTTTTGATCCTGCTGTTTGCCTACATCGAAAACGTCAGCTATCTTGTGACGATCTTAGGATTCGCTTCGGCCGGTATCGCCATAGCGATGAAAGATATGTTTATGAGTCTTCTTGGCTGGATGGTGATAGTGCTGGGAGGCTCCATCCACGTGGGCGATCGCATCAAGGTCACCAAAGAGGGTCAAGAGTTCGTGGGCGACGTGATCGATATATCGCTGCTTCGCATCACTATCCTCGAAGATGTGACGCTTACAAGCTACATACACAATATCCGCTCGGGCCGTGTTATCTTCATTCCCAACAACTACATCTTCACCGATCTGATCGCCAACTACACCCATCTGGGGCTTAAAACCGTCTGGGACAGCATCAATTTCAACATCACTTTCGACTCCAATCACAAAAAAGCGGCCTACATCGCCAAGGAGACGGCGCGCAAGTACGCCAAGGGCTACACCGATATCGCACGCAAACAGCTCAACAAACTGCGCAGCACCTACCATCTCAAAAATACCAACGTGGATGTGCGGGTTTTTACCTTCGCCGAGGAGTACGGCATCAGAGTGAGTCTATGGTACATGACCAACTCCTACGCCACCCTCACGCTTCGTAGCACCATCAGTGCCGAAGTGATAGAGCGCTATCTGGCCGAACCCGATATCACACTCACATATCCGGCTCAAAAGATTCTCTTGACAAAAGAGGAATTTAGTGCTACAACTCCTCCAAAAAACGATGAGGAAGAGGTGTGAGAGTCTATTTCAAGACATTTGGTTGCCGGACCAATCTTTTCGACACGCAAGTGATGATGAGTAATTTGCGTGACTTCACCATCACCCAAAACGAAGAGGATGCCGATATCGTGGTGGTGAACTCCTGCACCGTCACCAACGGGGCCGATGGCAGTGTGCGCAACTATATCAATAAAATCAATCGCCAAGGCAAAAAGATCTATCTCACGGGATGCGGCGCCTTCACCAAAGGCGAATCGCTCTTTGCCCAAAAGAAGGTGGTCGGAGTGTTCGGTCACAGCGAAAAGAGCCGCATCAACGAGCTGCTCAAAAGTGAGAATTTTTTCGTGCTTGGGGATTTGGAGAGCGTCGATAGGGAGATAGTCGGCGAATTCATCGGTAAAAGCAGAGCCTTTATCAAAGTCCAAGAGGGGTGCGATTTTCGCTGCAGCTACTGCATTATCCCCTATGTGCGGGGCAATGCCAGAAGTCATGACGAAGAGCTTATCGTCGAGCAGGTGCGTAAACTCGCAGCCAACGGCTTTGGGGAGTTTATCCTCACAGGCACCAATGTGGGCAGCTACGGTAAAGACACGGGATCGAGCCTGGCAAAGCTTCTCAAACGCCTCAGCCTCATTCGCGGCGTGCGCCGTCTTCGCATCGGCTCCATCGAGCCTATTCAGATAACCGAAGAGTTTATGGAGATTTTGGACGAGCCGTGGATGGCAAAGCATCTGCACATCGCGTTGCAGCACACATCCCAGAAGATGCTCGAGATCATGAACCGCCGCAACGACGTAGCGAGCGATATGGAGCTTTTTGAGCGTATCGCCGAGCACGGCTATGCACTCGGGACCGACTTTATCGTAGGCCATCCCGGCGAGACCGACGAGCTTTTTGCTGAGGCGGTGCGCAATATCGAGAAGTTTCCGCTGACACATATTCACCTCTTTACCTACTCCAAACGTGACGGCACGCCTGCGGCCACTATGCGTCCGGAGGTGCCGGGCAATGTCGCCAAAGAGCGCTATAAAACGATAAAGGGTATAATAGAGGCGAAAAATCTCGCGTTTCGCCAAAAGAGGGAACCTCTTGATGTGCTTGTGGAGAGTAAAAAGGGCGAGTACTTTTATGGACACGATCAATTCTACAATCCGGTATTTATCCGCAGTGATCTGGATTTAGCCGGAAACTGGGTCAATATCAGCCAATATGAAGTCGAAAAAGAGGGGAATTTTGCGCAACTTTAGAAAAAAACTGATTATTCTTGTCATTTCATCACTCTTGTTTATAGCACTGGCTGCCGCGTTCGTGCTCAAGCTCAAAACTCCTTCCCTCATCGACTACACCACCTACGAGACAATGCTCAAAAACTCTCTTATCGATCGCGCCACGATAGGGGAGCGCTACATCTATCTCAAAAGTGGCGGCCAGGAGTTCGCCATCCCCAAGGATGTGGTCGATATCCAAGAGCTTTATAAAAAAGTCCCTATACAACTCCAAGAGGACTACACACTCTGGTACGATATCTTCTCTTTGGCGATTCTCGCGGTATTTGCCGGATTTATCATCTACTACATCCGCCGCAACCGCCAAGAACCCATCCCCATCCAGCATCAGATCCAGATAGCGCCGGCTCAGATGCAAGATGAGTTTAGCGAAAACATCACGCCGCAGGTGAGTGATGTGACCTTCGAAGATGTGGCGGGGATCGACGAGGTCAAGGAGGAGCTCGAAGAGATTATCGAGTTTTTGAAAAACCCCAAGAAGTTTCGCGATTTTGGCGTGCGTTTGCCACGAGGCGTTCTTTTGGTAGGGCCTCCGGGTGTGGGTAAAACCCTCATCGCCAAGGCGGTGGCAGGTGAAGCGGGCGTGCCCTTTTTTTACCAAAGCGGCAGCGCCTTCGTGCAGATCTACGTAGGCATGGGTGCCAAGCGTGTGCGCGAGCTTTTCAAAAAAGCCAAAGAGATGGCGCCCAGCATCATCTTCATAGACGAAATCGATGCGGTGGGAAAGGCGCGAGGCGGCATGCGCAATGACGAGCGCGAAGCGACCCTCAATCAGCTGCTAACAGAAATGGATGGCTTCGAGGATAGTTCTGGCGTCATCGTCATCGGTGCGACGAATAAGATCGAAGTGCTGGATGAAGCACTCTTGCGGCCGGGACGTTTCGATAGACGCATCTTCGTATCTCTGCCCAACAAAGAGGAGCGCGCCAAGATTTTGCAGATCTACCTCAAAAGAGTACCGCACAATGTGGATGTGCAGGAGTTGGCACAGATGACCGTGGGATTTAGCGGTGCGGCGCTCTCGAGCCTCGTGAACGAAGCGGCACTCCATGCTCTGCGCAAAGGCAAAAAAATCGTAGAACTGAGTGATTTCGATGCGGTGCGAGAGAAGGTGCTCTTTGGCAAGAAAAAGCTCCTCGCCTTTAGCGACAAGGAAAAAGAGATCCAAAGCGTCTACCAAGCGGCCAAGGCGCTCGCTGCCTACTGGTACGGGATAGATTTCGACAAACTTACACTCATCGGTGGCGCTATCAAGGAGCTCGATCGCGAGATCCTCTCGCGCAGCGACTATCTATCGAAGATCAAGGTGCATCTTGCTGGCTACGTGGCACATAAACTGATTTACAACGAAGAGTTCTCCAATGCTTCCGAAGATCTGGCCAAGGCTAAACGCATCGCCGAAGAGATGGTGGTGCATTATGGCATGGGAGACAAGCTCTATGCCGACGTAAGCGATGCGATGACAATCGTGCAGCAAAGTGTCGCGGAGCTCACCGAGTATCTGGCATCCCACAAAAAGGTGCTTTTGGAAGTGGCCAAGTTTTTGCGTACTCATGAGGCGATTTCCAAAGAGGATGTACGAGAAATAATCGATGCAGTTCTTTAGTGGTTTTGGATTTCGCGCCGAGAAGGTGCTCTTTCGCCAATATCTCGATCCCGGCGAGTTTACCGTAGCAGGTTTTAGTCGCGGTGCACAGCGAGCGTTTTTGGAAGCTTTGCGAAAAGTACAGCAGGGCGAACGCCTCCAAAAACTCCAGCTTCTCGCACCCGCATACTTCGACTATCTCCCCAAAGCCTCTAAGCACAAAGAAATACTCACTTTCGCCAAAAATCCCGAAGCCTATATGCGCTTTTTTTATAAAAAAGTAGTCTATCCTGCGACGCTCGATATTACTCCATTCAAAGCGCAGCCCACATTGGGTGAACTCAAAGAGCTGCTGCTCTTTACATGGGATGGCTCGAAACTGGCGCAGCTGCGGGAAATGGGCGTAGAAATAGAGGTCTATTTGGGAGAATATGATACAATCATCGATAGCAAAAAGTGCGCTGCCTTTTTCAAACCTTATGCCACTATCTATACGATACGCGGCGCAGGACATCTACTAAGGGGGAAGGATGGATAGGATCAAAATCGGCGTGGTAACGGCCAGCGATAGAGCCAGTGCCGGTATCTATGAAGACATCAGCGGCAAGGCCATCATGGATACGATGAAGGAGTATCTCAAAAACGACTTCGAGATCGTCTATCGCTGCATCCCCGATGAGCAAAAAGAGATAGAAAAAGTGCTCATCGAACTCTGTGACGAGGAAGGATGCGCGCTCGTGGTCACCACGGGGGGCACGGGACCCGCTCCGCGTGATGTGACACCCGAAGCCACCGAGGCGGTGTGCGAAAAGATGCTGCCGGGATTTGGCGAGCAGATGCGTGCCGTGAGCCTGCAGTATGTCCCTACGGCGATCCTATCGCGCCAAACAGCCGGGATCCGTGGCAAAAGCCTCATCATCAACCTCCCTGGCAAGCCCAAAAGCATCCGCGAGTGTCTCGATGCGGTCTTTCCGGCGGTGCCGTACTGCATCGATCTTATCGGCGGTCCCTACATCGAGACCAATGAAGATGTGATCAAAGCATTTCGTCCCAAGAGCAAATGATGGATGTGACCAGACGCTACGAAGAGTGCATGCGAGAGCTTTTGAAACTGCTCGAAGAGGAGTTTATGCGCATCATCGCAGACCCGAAGCTGGATAAAAAGCAGAAGAATCTTCGCACCAAACCGCTGGTGACCAAAAAGCAGATACTTCTCAATACCCTCGAGTCGTTGCAACTTGTGGATAGGAGCAGTGATGGCGAAAAGTAACAGACCCAGCAAACATCAGCGACTTTTGCCCATGTATCTCCTG
>JALVTF010000095.1 GCA_027024145.1 Campylobacterales bacterium | reverse complement strand
TCAGGTCTGGATCTACGAAACAGAGATTTCCTTGCCGATCGCTATCAGGTATTGCGCTCCAAGCTCAAAGATATGCTCTATGCCTGGAGTGTCCAAGCAGGCTACTTTCGCCAAGACCCCCAGAAGACGAGAAAGAAGTTTCTCTTTGCTTCACTCGTTGCGGCAGCGCCTCTTTTCTTGGCAGCTTTTTGGATGATGGGCGGTATGGGCGAGGCCGTTTTTATCATTTTATTTATGATTGCTGTGGGTTTGGTGGTGCTCGTGCAAGCTCTCCTTAATCGCCAAATTTCAGTCATACTTTTTATGCTTATCTGGATAGGCGGCATTATCCTCACTTTGCAAGGCGCCCTTTTGATGCCGCTCCTCGTGACTTCCGCACTCTTTTTCATCGCCGCGCTGGTGACTTACATCCTCTATCGTCGCATCGGCAAGTACACCGCCAAAGGTTTGCGAGCTCTTCGCTATCTCGTGGGGTATGAGGAGTTTATGAAGCGTGTCGAAAAAGATCGCATCAAGCGTTTCTTGGCCAAAGACCCGCACTATCTCGATAGCAATCTCCCCTATGCCATGCTCTTTGGCATAAGCGATGCGTGGAAAGAGCTCTATAAAAGCTTCGCTGTGCCGCAGCCGGTGTGGTATGTGGGGGATTTCGATCGTATCGATACCATCCGTATCGCGCCGGCAACGAGACAGAGCGCATCGGGTGTAGATTTTGGCGGTTTTAGCGGTGGCGGTGGTTTTAGCGGCGGAGGCATGGGTGGCGGAGGCGGCGGGAGCTGGTAGCTACTCTTGGCACTCTTTGCACACGCCGTACATATTCATCTGGTGTGTGATGAGTTTGAAACTGTTCTTTTTTGCGATCTCTTCTTGGAGGCGTTCGAGCTCTTCGTCGAAAAACTCGATGATCTTGCCGCACTTGATGCAGATCATATGGTCGTGGTGTTCCCCGCGGTTGAGCTCATACTTTTTGCCCTCGCTCCCAAAGGAGATGGAGCTCACCATCTCTTCGCGCTCCAAAAACGAAAGCGTCCTATAGACCGTGGCGAGGCCTATAGTGCTGTTTTCTTTTTTCACTTCGTTGTAGATCTCTTCGGGTGTGAGGTGCTTTTGTGCATTGAAAAGCACCTTAAGAATCTGCTCACGCTGCAAAGAGTACTTCAGACCTCTTTTTTTGACGATGCTTTTGAGCTCTTCGAGGTAGAGGTCGAGATCTTTGGCGTTAGCATTCATACAGTGGATCCGCTTGGAGTTTTTCGATGGGGATAGGCGAGCCGTCCTTGCACTTGCCATACTCTCCTGTCTCGATTTTTCGCAGTGCTTCTTTTATTCTTTTGCGCTCCTCCACGAGGCGCTCTAAGAGCACTTTGTCTGTATCGTTGATGGTCTCAAGCTGGGCGAGGTCTTGGATATCGTCGATGTTTTCGTATGTGGCTACCTGTTCCATCTCGTCCAGAATCTCTTGGATATCTTTTTCCACCTTTTCGAGCTGCATCTCGAGCGCACTTTTGAATTTCGCCAAATCTTCGCTTCGCATCGCATCTCCTTTGGCTTTTTTGTAATTGTACCACACTTAAACGCAAGATTATTTGCTGAGTTTACCATGGAGTTTAGGCAAATATAGTACAATTATCCAAACACTAAGGAGAGGGTGTGCGAAGAGTTTGGACGTTGCTTATCGCTTCACTTTTGTATGCCGATGTGCATAGCGTGAAGTTGGAGCCTTATGAAATCTACCACCTCAAAGCAGCGGTGGCTGCGCAGGTGCTTGCAGCCAACGACAGTGTAGAGGGCAAGTATATACGCAACAGTGTGGTAGTGCGTCTCGATGATAGGGTGGATCGTTCTTCGCTGCAGCAGCTTATGAAAAAGCAAAAAGCGCTCAAGCAGCTCATCGCCATCACCAAAAGCTCCATCTCCGATCAGCAGCGTCTCGTGGCTGTTAAAAAGCGCGATTACGAGAGCATCAAGGATTTGCGCTCCAAATCGGTTTTTGAAAAAAATGCGCGCTTGGCTGCATATTTGAGCGCGCGCAGCGCACTACTGGCTCAAAAAGAGAAGCTCCAAAACCTCCTGATCCAAAGTGCCGATATCGAAGATGCCATCACTAAGCTCAAAGATCGCATCGCCAAGGAAAATCCTCGCATCAACGGCTACGTGCTGCGGGTGCACGTGCGAAGGGGAGATTTTGTGAGTCCCGGCGCGCCACTGGTAGACTTCGCCGATATTTCAAAAGCACGCGGCGTGTTGTATCTAAGCCGCGAGGAGGTAGCCAAACTCCCCCATGCGCGATTTTTTATCGACGGCAAAGAGGTGCCAAACCCGATAGTCAAACTCCTTCGCACCACCGATGAGAACTACATCAGCCAATACCGCGCCGAAATCGTGGTGGATGCGCCCAAACTCTTCGGGAAAATCATCAAACTGGAGATACGATGAAAACAGCCTGTCCGTTGGATTGTTACGATGCTTGCAGTGTGATATATGAAGATGGCAAACTCAAAGGCGACAAATCCCACCCCTTTACGCGCGGGCATCTGTGCTACAAACTCAACCACTACTTCGACTACCCACAACTCCAGAGCGCCTACTACAAAGGCGAGGCTATCGGTATCGAGCAAGCGCTCGATATCTTAGAAGAAAAGATCCGCTCTTCGCAAAAGATCCTCCACTTTCGCGGTAGCGGCAATGTGGGTAAGATGCAGGCCGTGACCGATCTTTTCTTCGCGAGCATCGGCGCGACGCTGACTTCGGGGAGTCTTTGTGATGCGGCGGGGCAGCTGGGCATCCAAAAGGGGCGCGGGAAGAATCTTATCCTACCCGTCGAGCAGATAGCCAAGAGCGAGCTGGTGATCGTCTGGGGGCGTAACATCGGCTATACCAATCACCATCTCATTCCCTTTTTAGAGGGCAAAACCCTCGTGGTGATCGATCCGGTGAAGACCAATCTCGCCAAAAACGCGGCGATGCACCTGCAGATCGCACCGCGCACGGATTTGGAGCTCGCTTGTATGCTGGCGCGCTTTGTCTATATGCAAAATCGCGAAGACGAGGCCTTTATCGAAGAGCACACCGAAGAGTACGATTTTTATACCGATTTCATTCGCAGCTACCGCATGGTACCCACTACCGACAAAATCGGCGTGGATTTGATGGATATCGCCACATTGGCGGAGCTGATGATGGATATGAAAACGGTGATATTGGTGGGCAACGGTGTGCAAAAGTATGCCCACGGCACCGAGGTGGTGCGCGCTATCGACAGTCTCGCCGCGATGTTAGGCCTCTTTGGCAAGGAAGGGTGCGGCGTGAGCTTTCTGGGTGATACCTCCGTGGGGCTCGATAATCCATTCGAAGTGCAGGCGCGTCGCGTGCCCAAACCGGAGGTGGATTTTGGCCGGTATGATCTTTGCTTCATCCAAGCTTCCAACCCGGCCGTGACCATGCCAAACAGTGCCAAGGTTCGTGCGGGGCTTGAGAAGAGTTTCGTTGTCGATTTCACACTCTATATGGATGAGACGGCGCAGATGGCCGATCTCGTCATCCCGGCCAAGAACTTCTTGCAAAAAAACGACATACGTTTTAGCTACGGCCACGAATATGTGGAGCTGATGCCAAAACTTATGGACAATCCTAAAGCCATCAGCGAGTATGAGTTTACCAGCCAGATGTATCGCCGCTTCGGTTTGGGAGAACTCAAAAGCGAAGAGGAGTATATCGAGCATTTCGTGCGCCAGCTCAAAAAAAGAGGAGAGTACTATCTGCTGCCAAGCTACGAGGAGATTCCCTATAGCGAAGGGTTCGAGGAAAGCTTTTGCTTCGTGGATGAGGTGGA
>JALVTF010000094.1 GCA_027024145.1 Campylobacterales bacterium | reverse complement strand
GATCGTTTGGTGATGCTCTTGGCAAAACGTGACAATATTCGCGACGTCATCGCGTTTCCAAAGACCCAAAAAGCGCAATGCTTGCTCACCAATGCGCCAAGTCCCGTGGATATCGAACAGCTGCGTGAACTGCACATAAGGATACGCGAGCCCAAAAAACATGAAGCTCAGTGACGCAAAAAGCGGCGACTGGCTCAAAGTGCTCGCTATCGAGCACGACTGCGACGAGTATGCATGCAAACTCGAAGCGATGGGTCTGCGCAAAGGCGATATGATCAAGGTGCTCAACAAGAGTTTCTTCGGCCCCGTGCAAATCGAAGTAAACGGAGCGAAAATCGCTCTTTGTCGCGCCCAAGCCAAAAAAATCGACGTAGAAAAAATATAAGGAGACGCAATGAAAAAACTCTTTCTCATCATCGGTGCCCCAGGAAGCGGCAAAACCACAGACGCGGAGCTCGTAGCCAAACGCAACAGCGATCGTATCGTCCACTACTCCACGGGCGATCTTTTACGTGCAGAGGTCGCCAGCGGCTCACCTTTAGGTGCTACGATAGCGAGCTACATCGACAACGGCCAGCTCGTCCCTCTCGAGATAGTCATGGATACCATCAAAGGCGCTATCGAAAAAAGCGACAAAGATATCATCATCATCGACGGTTTCCCACGCAGCGTAGAGCAGATGCAGGCTCTCGATGCAATGCTTGCCAAATCGCCCGACATCGACCTCAAAGCCGTCGTGGAGATCGTGGTCAGCGAAGAGACTGCGCGCGAACGCGTGCTGGGACGTGCACGCGGAGCCGACGACAACGTGGAGGTTTTTAACAACCGCATGAAAGTCTACCTCGAACCGCTCCCCGAAATCGAGAAGTTCTACGAACAAAAAGGACTTTTGCACAAGGTCGACGGTGAGCGTACCATCGAAGAGATCGTCGCCGATCTTGAAAAATTCATCTTGCAAAAAGCCGATGCCTAACTTCTACGCCGTCATCATCGGCACCGAAATCCTCAACGGCCGCCGCGAAGACAAGCATTTTGCTTTTTTGCGCGAAGCGCTTCTTGCGCGCGGCTATAAACTCAAGGCCCTCTTCGTCATCGAAGACGATCCGGCACTTATGGAGCGCGTCTTTCGCCTCGTCAAAGAGGATGGCGAGGGTGTGCTTTTTAGTTTCGGCGGCATCGGCGCTACGCCTGATGACTACACCCGTGCCGTGACGGCCAAGGTCTTTGGCGACGGCGAACTTGTCATGCACGAAGAGGCCAAAAGACGCATCCTCGCGCAGTTTGGTGAAGCGGCCTATCCGCACCGTATCAATATGGCCAAGCTCCCCAAAGGTGCGAAACTTTTGGACAATCCCATCAACAACGTTCCCGGCTTTTATCTCAAAAATCGCTACTTTTTCACTCCCGGCTTTCCGCAAATGGCACATCCTATGGTGCTGCAGGCTCTGGATATGTTTTTTCCAAAACAAAAGAAGCCGCATCGCTACACCATCTGCGTCCAGGCCAGTGAGAACGATCTTTTGGATATCATGCAGCGACTGCCTGAGACGATCGAGTTCTCTTCGCTGCCAAAGATCGAAAACGGCCGCTACAGCGATGTCATCTCCATCGCTTCGCGCGATGCAAAAGAGGCCAAGCAGTGGATGGAATTCTTCGTCAGCGAAGTGGAAAAAAGAGGATTTGCCTACAAAGAGGGTGAGTCGTGCTCGTAGTGCGTACGCTTTTGCATCTTGCTCTGCCCTACGTCCACTCTCTCAAAGGCCGTAGAGCCATCCTGAACTCTATCAAGGAGCGCTTCAAGCGTTTCAATATGGCGGTAGCGGATCTGAGTGGCGAATATCCCAAAGAGGCCCTCATTGCGCTGCTTTTTTTTGCGGCCGACCGTGACGAGATGGAGCGAAAAATCTCACATATCGAGGAGATTCTCGCTCGTTTTGGCGGCGAAATAGAGTATGATATAGAGTATGAAATCATCTAAAGGAGAGGCATGGCCTACATCGATCTGCCGGAATTTGAAGATATGACGCCCTCGATCCAGGAAAAAGCGCGCCCTATTTTGGAAAAAACGGGCTCGCTCGGAGAGATTTTCAAACTGCTCGCACTCGATGAAAATATCTACAACGCTACCGATGCTATGGTGCAAAACTACCTCCTCAAACAGACACACCTGCCCTACTCCATCAAAGAGGCGATAGCACTTCTCATCTCCAAAGAAAACAGCTGCACGATGTGCGTGGATGTGCATAAAAACATCGCCAAGATGTTAGGTCTTAGCCAAGAGCAGATCGAAAAGATCTTGCAAGGTGTCGATGCGATGGAGGTGGATGAAAAAACGAAAGCGTTGCTGCGATTTTGCATCCGTGCCAGCAAAAAGGACAACTACAAAATGACCAAAGAGGATATCGAAGCCATCAAAGCCTACGGCTGGAGTGACAACGAAATCCTCGAGGCGGTGGCCATCACCGGCTACTTCAACTACATCAACACTCTCTCTAATGTCTTTGGACTGGGAAAAGAAGCCTAAATCACAAAAGGAGGAACAATGGATATCACAAAAATCGGATATGGAGAAAATCCCGACAAGGTGCATGCCGTCATAGAGATCCCCTATGGATCCAACATCAAATATGAGCTGGATAAAGAGAGCGGTGCGATCTTCGTCGATCGCGTCATGTATAGCGCGATGTACTATCCCGCAAACTACGGTTTCGTGCCCAATACCCTTGCAAAAGACGGCGACCCTGTGGATGTGATGGTGCTCAACGAATATCCACTCCTTCCCGGCAGTGTCATCAAATGCCGCCTCATCGGAGTGCTCGTGATGGAAGATGAAAAAGGTATGGACGAAAAGCTCTTGGCAGTGCCTGTGAGCAAAGTCGATCCAACATACGACAATATCAAATCCATCGACGATCTTCCCGAACACACCCTCAACAAAATTAAAAACTTCTTTGAAACCTACAAAATCCTCGAACCCAACAAATGGGTGAAAGTCAAAGAGTACAAAGGCAAAGCAGAAGCCGAAAAAATCTTGCAAGAAGCGATAGAAAACTACAAATAAGAGGAACTCTCCTCTTATTTGCTACTGATTGTGGCGAAAGTAGCTCTCCACCCCACTTACCACACCCTCTGCAATGAGGTTTTGATAGTAGGGATTGGAAATATGCATCGCTTCTGTGGGATTGGTGATATAGCCCACCTCTATGAGGATCGAAGGCATCTGCGCTCCCACGAGCACCCAAAAAGGTCCTGGCCGCACGCCACCGTCCACTACTTTGAAGTGTTTGCGAAGAGCGTAGAGGATATTGCGCTGGATGTCGATAGCGAGCTTGTTGGACATGATGGTCTTTTCTCTATTGATAAAATCCAAAAAGACGTTTTTGCTATAGTAGCTGAGATTTTTCATATCGACTCTGTTTTCCAAGGCTGCGATACGTTTGGCACGCGCACTCCGGGCCGGTGAGAGATAGAAGGTCTCAAGACCTTGCATCATGAGATATTTGCTCTTCGTCGGGGCTGCATTGGCATGGATGGAGATGAAGAGATTGGCCTTGACACGGTTTGCGAATTTGGTGCGGTTGCGCAGTGTGACAAAATAGTCACCACGCCTGGTGAGATAGACTTTGTAGCCAGCTTTTTTGAGTTTCGCATAGACTTTCTTTGCAATCTGTAAGACAATGTCTTTTTCCTTTTTTCTTTTGTAGCCTATCGCTCCACTATCCTTGCCTCCATGCCCCGCATCGATAACGATGACTTTGTTGGCATTGAGAAGATAAGGCGAAGCTATCTTTTTTATGTGCTGCGTATGCCCCTGCTTCGCCACGTATTGCTGTGCGCTTTTGGCATTGACAAAAACCACAAGTTTGCTACCTTCATTATGCAGTGCTATATGCATCTTCGACGGATG
>JALVTF010000093.1 GCA_027024145.1 Campylobacterales bacterium | reverse complement strand
GCCAAAATTATAGCAAAAGGGGCTTGGGAAGGATTAGTACTCTTTTATATAGGCTTTTTCGCCGTGAATCGATTCATCGAGACCTTCGGTCTCTTCGTCTTTGCTTACACGAAGTCCCGTGAGGATGTCGACCACTTTGAAGATAATGAGTGTGAGAACGATGGTGTAGATACCCACCGCTACGACACCTAAAATCTGATGCGATAGCTGCGCAAAACCGCCGCCGTAGAAAAGTCCCTTGGCATCGGCTACACCCGGTTTGGCAAAAAGTCCCAAAAGAAGCGTACCAAGCATACCGCCCACGCCGTGGACGCCAAACACATCGAGGCTATCATCATAGCCTAAGCGATTTTTGAGCCATACTACAGCCCAAAAACACACAAGTGCAGCCGCCACGCCTATGGCTATCGCACCGCCGATATCTACGAAGCCGCTGGCCGGCGTAATGGTGGCAAGGCCGGCGATGATACCTGTAAAAAGCCCCAAAGATGTGGGTTTTTTAAATTTCATCCATTCAAGGCTCATCCATACAAATCCGGCTACAAATGCCGCGATGGTGGTCACGAAGGCTGCGCTCACGGCCTGCGCATTCATCGCCAGCGCACTCCCGCCGTTAAAACCAAACCACCCAAACCAGAGCAGCCCCGTACCGATGGCTACGAGGGGCAAGGATGAAGGCATCATCACCGCATCTTTACGTTTGCCAAGCAAGAGTGCTCCTATCAGTGCACCCAGGCCGCTGGTCTCGTGCACCACGATACCGCCGGCAAAATCGAGCGTACCGCCGCTACCGAGCCATCCGCCACCCCAGATCCAGTGCGCTACAGGGAAATAGACGAAAGTAGCCCAAAGGATAGAGATTAAGATCCACGCAGAAAACTTCATACGCTCCACGAAGGCTCCCGCCATCAGTGCCACGGTAATAGCAGCGAAAGTCATCTGAAAGAAGATAAAAAGATAGTGATAGAGATTTGGCGCCGCGGGAGCAGGATCGGAAGGGTTGATGCCTTGCAAGAAGAAGTAGCGAAGATCCCCGATAAGCGCTCCGTCACCGCTAAAAGAGAGGGAGTAGCCGTAGGCCAGCCATATGAAGCTCACCACACAAAAAGCCACGAAGACCATGGCCATGGTGTTGAGCATGCTTTTTGCTTTGGTAAGTCCTCCGTAAAAGATGGCAAGAGCCGGTACACTCATCAAAAGCACAAGTGCCGTAGCGGTAAAGATAAATGCATTGTCGGCTGCGACTATTTTCATCTTCGCTCCTTAGATGGCTTCTTCGTCACGTTCGCCTGTGCGGATGCGCACGACTGTTTCGATATCGCTCACAAACACTTTGCCATCGCCGATTTTGCCAGTACGTGCCGCTTCGACAATTTTTTCCACCACCTCATCAACATCTTCGGCCTTGACTACGATTTCCACTTTGACTTTCGGCAAAAAATCGACGATGTACTCGGCTCCGCGATAGAGCTCCGTGTGGCCTTGCTGCCGGCCATACCCTTTGACCTCTGTCACGGTCATCCCCGCGATGCCGATTTGCGCCAAAGCGTCTTTGACATCATCGAGCTTGAAAGGCTTGATAATCGCCTCTATCTTTTTCATTACTTCTCCTTTTGGAAAATTTCCTTTTATTGTAGGAAAACTTTGCTTTATCTAAAATTATTTTTAAGATGTTTAATTAATATGATTACAAAAGAAGCAATGATGTTTATTATATTTGTTCATTTTTTATGCAGTTTATTGTTCATATTTTTTATACAATTTCCAAAACTTGTAAAGGAGCCAGATGAAATTAGGTGAACTCAAGAGTGCCGGACATTTGCCCACGCTCATAGCGGCATTTTTGTATTTCGACTTTAGCTTTATGGTCTGGACCATGTTAGGGCCATTGGCCACGGAGATTAGCGAATCGTTGGCCAAACACGGCTACATCCTCGATCCCAACCAAAAAGCGACACTCCTTGCCATCCCGATTTTGGGTGGTGCGATTTTGCGCATCCTCTTGGGATTTTTAGTAGATAACATCGGACCCAAAAAAACCGCTATCATCGCACAGCTCATCGTCATCGCTTCGCTTTTTTACACATTCTTTCGCGGTGAGACCATCACCTACCACGAGCTTTTGGCGGTGGCCTTTGGACTGGGGTTTGCTGGAGCCAGCTTCGCAGTAGCGTTGCCGCAAGCCGGGCAGTGGTATCCCCCGCGCCTCCAAGGCCTCGTCTTAGGCCTCGCGGGTGCCGGCAACATCGGTGTGGTTCTCGACTTCCTCTTCGCTCCAAAAATCGCCGAAATCTGGGGCTGGCCGGCCGTCTTTTTGGTAGGTGGTATCCTTTCGACCATCATCCTCGTTACCTATATCGTTATGGCCAAAGACGCGCCACCAGAAGTCTATACACCGCGTAAAAAGAAGCTCAGCGACTATCTCAAACTCCTACGAGACAAAGACACCTGGTGGTTTAGTCTCTTCTATGCGGTAAGCTTCGGTGGATTCGTGGGATTTGCAAACTATATGAAAGTCTATCTCATGAACGTCTATCGTCCTGAGATGGCCGATATCGGCATGCATCTCTTGGGTGAGAGCAACGTCAAAGTAGTCGCCGGCTACTTCGGAGCACTCTGTATCTTCGCCGGCGCACTGCTTCGCCCCGTGGGTGGCGGCATCGCCGATAAGCTGGGAGGCGTCAAAAGTCTCTACATCTTCTTTGGTGTCGTAGCGGCCATGGCTTTCATTAACGCCTTTTTCGTGCACGACTTCTACTTCGCCATCATAGTACTCTTTACCATCATGGCATTCTTGGGCATGGCAAACGGCGCGGTCTTTCAGTTAGTACCCCAGCGCTTTGGCAAAGATATGGGTATCATGACTGGGATTATTGGCTGTGCCGGAGGACTTGGGGGTACTGCGCTCATCAAGACGCTCGGATGGAGCAAGGCGGCTTTCGATAGTTACGGCGTCGGTTTCATTATCTTTGGTACAATCGTCCTTATAGCCATCATTGGCATCAGCCTCGTCAAAACCAGATGGCGCACCACATGGGGAGCCACGGCAGGAGGGAGAATTTAGGTGAATACAAACTACCGCCTCAGCGCCTTTGGCCTGGCCAAAGGCACCGAACCCATAGGGGATGATAGCTATGCCGTGCGCCTTTTTGATGATATCGTAGTAGGAATAGTGTGCGACGGTGTGGGGAGCGCCGAAGGAGGCAGACGCGCCAGTCAACGCGTGGTGAACTATATGCTCACCAACTTCAAAAACCGCCCCAAAAGCTGGAGCATAGAAAAATCGCTCCTTACTTTCATCGCCAACATCAACGAAATCCTCTACAAAGAGTCTTTGGCCGAATATGAAAGGCCGGAACTCCTCACGACCCTGAGCATCATAGTGATAGAAGGTAATCGCCTCTATGGTGCAAATGTGGGCGATAGTCCCATCTATCTCTTGCGTGGTGGCGAGCTGCGCAAGCTCAGCTTCGATCATACCGAAGAGAAGGGCTCCCACATCCTCACCCAAGCCATCGGCCTGGCACCCACGGTAGAGCCCTACTTTTTCGAAAACTTCGTCCACCCAAAAGACAAGATCCTCATCGCCAGCGACGGTCTAACGGCGGTGCTGAATGAAGGGGAGATCACTACGAAGCTCCTCGATGCACACTCTCTTGTGAAATATGCCAGCAAAAAGGTGGCCGATGACCTGCCTGATGACACCAGCGCCGTGGTGATCGAGATCAAGGCTATCGACAAGCGCCAGGAGCTCAAACAGCAAAACCTCCCTATCCCAGAGCGCCTCAAAGCCGGCCAGACGATAGACGGCCACCGCCTCATCGAACCTCTGGTGCAAAACGAACGCACCTGGCTGGTGGAGCAAAAAGGCAAAAAGTATGTGATGAAATTTCCGCTGCCGCAAGCCGTAGAGGATGAGACGGCGCT
>JALVTF010000092.1 GCA_027024145.1 Campylobacterales bacterium | reverse complement strand
TTCGAATCCTCTTTGAAAGGGAGTGAAATTCTACTCTCTTTTTTTCTCTTTGTCAAGACCTCGTCTTGTTTCCCAAGACGCTTCTTTTCGCTCGCCTTTGCAAGCGGAGTGAAATTATGCCAAAGTCCTTCCTCTTTGTCAAGAGGCAAAACTTTTTTCCGAAGCCACTCTTCTTAAAAAGATAATAGCTTCGTTACATCTATACGTAAATCTTACAAAGAACACCCGCTCAGTGGAAGCGGACCGAAATTGTGCCAAAATCTTGGCCGGCTGTCAAGAGGTTATTGGTACTTACTAATATATGTGTATCCGGTCTCTTGCGTCACCGTAACCGTGAAACTGCCTTCTGGCATCGTGAAGGTAATATTGCAGTCGTTGGAGATCGGAGTGTATCCGTTGCTGCCGTAGAGATTGTTATAAGGACGACCGATTTCATCGAAACCTATATAGTGGTTCGTACAGGTGAACGAAACGTTGGTGATACCATATTTTTTCGTCAGTAATATTCTGTCACTCGTATCACTGCCAGGGGTGCAGCTGCTTTGGTTGATATAGAAATGCTTTTTCGTTAGAGGGTCGACTGCGGTCTCCTTCACGCTAAAAAAAGTACCGCCGGTAGCATAGGCTGCATTTTTATCGTAGGCAATCGTATAGAACCAATCACCTCCACATTGGCGAAAAACGATGCGCCACCGTTTTTTATACCAATTTTTATCATCAGGACGAAATTTATCATCGATCATAGCCAGATGTTGGGTGTAGCGAATGGCGCTGAGGACGTTGTCGGCAGCTTCGGTAAGTTTGTTCGTACGTAATCGGGGCATGATAACAGCTGCGAGAATACCGAGGACAACGATGACGATAGTGAGTTCTAATAGTGTAAACGCTCTTTTCATAGTAGTTACATTATCGGCCAGAAGGCCGATAATGTTTACTTGATCTCCTCTGCTTTTTTGACATCGTAGAGGATATCGTCGAACGGATGGCGATACATCGGCATACCGAGGCGTTTTTCATCGAGGATGTGGCCGATGAAGCCGATGGTGCGACCGAGGATAAAGAAAGAGTTGAGCGTACCGCTTTCGATAAACTCGTCGATCTCCTCTTCGCTATATCCAAGAGCGCGCCACATATCCACCATCAAAATACCGATGGTACCGTCCACATTGAGGATGAGATTGTCTTTTTTGCTCGTGGTGAGTTTTTCTACTTCAAGTGCATAGTCAAGCAATGGTGTTGATGGGAAAAATTCATTGGCATATTTTTTCAGCCCCTCGACACGTTTATCCGGATTGCGCACTGACTTGATGCGGTGACCGATACCAGGAATTGGAATACCCTGCTTTTTCATGTAGTTGACGAACTCTGCAGGCGTCATGTTGTTGTCATACGCATATTTGAAATATTTCGCCGCACCGTCGATGGCACCACCGAAGCGAGGTCCGATAGTAAGAAGTCCCGTCACGAGGCTTTCTACCACGGATTTACCGGCACGTGCAGTGACTTTGGCGTTATGCGCACCGCTTACCGCAGGTCCGTGGTCGGCGACGGTTTTGATAACGGTTTCGATGAAGTCGACCGCCCAGCGTGGATAGACTTTTTTAAACCAAAGGAGGCTTACCACATCACCGATAGTCTTGCCGGTATCGGGAGTCGCTACGCTGCTGATAGGATAGCCTGCATAGGTAGCCTCTTCGCCTCTATCGTCGCTGATAGTACAGACGAAGTTTTTGGGTTTTCTAATTTTTCCCGCTTTGAGGGCTTTGGCGTAATCTTCTGGAATAGGTGGAACTTCAGGCTCTTCGATATCTTGGATGATGCCTTTGCCTTTGAGCTCTTCATAGACGCCTTTGATGACATGAGGCAAATCGTTGAAGCTATCGGGCACGTGTATACCGGCTTCGCGCATCGCTTGGTTTTTAGCCACTGCCGTCTCTTCGTCTGCGTTCGCGCTCGCACCTGCGTGACCGAACTGCACACCGCTGCTGAAGTGCTGTGCGATCGTTCCGATACACCAGCCGATAATCGGTTTAGTGATTTTGCCGCTCTTGACGGCTTCGATCACTTTGTACTCTTCGCGGCCACCCACTTCACCTAAAAGAAGCATATATTTTACTTGCGGGTCTTTTTCCATGCGCAAAAGATGATCGATGAAAACAGATCCTACGAATCTGTCCCCGCCGATAGCCACACCGTCTGCGATGCCGTCGGCATTGAGAGCGATGATATTGGAAAGCTCGTTGAAAAGTCCCCCACTACGTGTGACAAGACCGCAGCTTCCGGGTCTGTGGAGTTTACTTTTGACGATGTTTTCAATGGTACCACCGATATTTGCGACTTTGAAAGCTCCAGGCGTGATGGCACCTACAGTCGCTGGACCGATGATGAGCACACCCTTTTCACGCGCAGTTTTGTTCATGATACGAGCAAGGCGCTCAGGAATACCCTCTGCAGTGATCATGATGGTTTTGAATTGTGGGAAGCGGAGTGCATCCATCGTCACATCGTATGCTGTACGAAAAGAGGCGAAGTTCAAAAGCACATCGGCATTAGGATGCGCTGCGGCCGCCTCTTCAGTACTGCGGTAAATCGGAATCATCACCTCTTCGGTGCCGAAGAAGAATTTGTCGAATTTATTAGAACTCGTCGGAGCTACGATAGCGGCGACGGATGGTTTTTCGCGTTTGATGATGTAGTCATAGTCGAGCATACGCTGGATGGCGTTGCGGTTGTTGTTCCAAAAAATCGCTTGCGTATCACGTGTAAAAAGTCCCATCTATTCTCCTTATGCTTTTGCTTTGTCGTCTTCGAGTGCCATACGAACGATGTCGGTGATGTGTGTCTCAGGACCGAACACTTTGATAGGAAGGCCGAGTTTTTCCGCTGCTTCTTTGATATCTTTAAGACCTTTTTCGTAGTTCGGACCGCCGCGGCGTACATAGATGCGCACACCTACGTCTTTCATCTTATCTGCATACTTCTCAAAAGCTTGGATAATACCGGTGAATGTCTTCGCAACGTCCGTGAAGTTCGCGATAGCACCACCGATGATGAGAATTTTGTCGCGTCCCTTAGGATCTTTTTCGCGTGTCATGAGATCGAGTACGGTTTCTGTGTAAAAACGTGTTTCATCTGTGGTAGGACCACCGGAATATTCACCATAGTTCGCAAGCTCTGCTACACCGCCGGCGAGATCTGCGATGGTGTCGGCATACACGACTGATGCACCACCACCGGCGACGAGTGTCCAGATGCGTCCATGGGGATTGAGGACAGTGAGTTTCAGTGAAGCGCCACTTTTGGCATCGGCTTCCGCGATGGCCTTCTCTTCTGGTGATTTTTCTGGCATGCCAAATGGTGTCGGGAATTCGATATCTCCCCATTTGTCTTTCATCAAAAATCCCGCCGTATCGTCCAAACGTGCTACGAGGTCAAGAAGATAGACATTGTCACCTACGATGACTACGGGGTTGATTTCAAGATATGCGAAGTTCAGGTCACGGAAAAATTTGTAAAAATTGATAGCGAAATTGGTATAGGTCTCTTTTTTGTCCGCAGGGATATCTTGGGGCAGATTTTCTTTGACCAGCTTTTCGATCTCTTCATCCGTCGCGTCGATGGGGATTTTGACTTCTACTACTTTATCCCAGTTCTCTTCTACCTCCATACCGCCGTGTGCGCTCATATAGAGCACGTCGTTGTTCTCATCGAGTGTGGTGGCTGCGATATAGTACTCTTCATCTTCGGTATGTGGCGTGAATGGTTCGACGATGAAGTGCGTAAGCACTCCTTTTTGGCCGCTGAGCAGTGTGGTTTCGGTGCTTCTTTTTTCGTCGATCCATTTGGCGGCATCTTCGAGGGTGACGTCGCCTGGCTTGTTGACTTTAAAGAGCACGAGGTTGTTTTTACCACGTTTACCAAAAAGCATGTCGGGTTTGGCTACCAAGGGCTTATTTTTGAGCCACTCATATCCAGGCTCTTCGGCCTTTTTCTTGAGCTCTTCGCCGCTTGTGACGAGTACAGACTCGAAGGGGTATTTGAGTGGGGCGAAATATTTGTCCCAGTTTTGGGCGAACAGCTTTTTGCCGTCGTATTCACGTATCGCTCGTTGAGCCATCGCTTCTCCTTGTTGTAATTTGAGCTAATTGTAGCATTTTTGGTCTGCAAATCCTTAGCGGAATTTCGCAAAAATTATGAAAGAGATAGTGTGTGTTTATTTTTGTTACAAAAGAGCTTTTTGGTGCTATTTTTTGTCACTTTTCGTAACATAGTAGCGTGCAAACAGTACTCCATCCACGCGCACTTCTATCGGTATCGCACCCGTAAAACCAAGATGCACGTTCTCACACTTTTTTATGCCATAGAAACGGAGCTGATACTGCAACGTATTTGAAGGAGCCTTGATGCATCTCATCCCCAAATCTTGCAGCTTGCGTGCGAGGATTTTGCCTATGTAGTAGTTTTTTGCAAAATGGCGTTTGGGTGCGATGCAGTGTACTAACTGCTTGTGCGCTATCAGTCCTAAGTCGCTGGCTATGAGCGATGCGATGACGATGGCAAAAGCGAGCTGTAACGTCTTGCGATATTTGGGCAGGCGCACACGAAGACTATGCAAAAAGGTGCGCACCATCAAAATCACGCCAAAGACTGCAAAAGGTGCGAAATCTGCCAGATCGATACGTTGGCGAAACGAGAGAATGAGAGCGAAAAGAAAGGGCGTGGCACTAACGAAAAAGAGGATATCTTTTCGCTCTTTGACGAGAATGCGATAGATAACGTAGAAAAAGTAAAAAAACAGAAGCGGCGAAAAGATAACTGCAAAAATGGCGAAGGTATCGAGAAAATAGTTTTTGGGCTTGCCACCCACATCAAAACCGAAAACGAGGATGGAGAGCGTAAAGAGCAGCGCATACGCGAACGCGAATGTGTGCCTTTTGCGGACATAGTAGTACAAAAAGAGCGCCAAAAACAAAATCGCGAATGCCTTGTCGAGAAAAAAAAGCACCAAAGCATAAACAAGGGCGTACTCTTCGGAGCGTAGGAATACAAAAAGAAACACAAGTGTAAAAAAGATTACGAAGGGAGCCTTGTTGATAATCACTCCAGCTGCGATGACAGCTGGCAAGAGTGAAAAGAGGACAGCTGCAAAAAGAGCGTCCTTTTTGTGGCGTAATAAATGCTGTGCCAATCTATAAAAAAGATAGACGTCCATAACTGTAACGATGATATTGGGCAAGCGCACCACAAGCTCGTCATGAGGATAGAGATGGTACATAAATTGTACGAGCAGATGCAGCGCACCGCTTTGGTCAAACAAAATCTTGGCCTCGTCGGGGCCGATGCCAAGATGCAGCGCACCGCCAATGAGTAGAAGTGTGTAAAGAAGCAGGTAGAGATAGATCATAACTTCAAGAAGTTATCGAGTATCTCGTAGCCATACTCGCTCATGATCGATTCTGGGTGAAACTGCACACCGTAAATCGGTTTGCCTTCGATCTCCAGAGCCATGATTTCCCTATCGTCCTTACTGTATGCGGTGGGTTTGACGATGGAGGGGAGATTGTCTTGGTTGACCACTAACGAGTGGTAGCGGGTGGCGCGAAACTCTTGGGGGATACCAGAAAAGATGCGCGAAGGCTGTGTCACATCGATTTGGCTCGTTTTGCCGTGCATCATGTTTTTGGCCTCTATGATTTCGCCGCCAAAAGCTTGCGCGATGGTCTGATGGCCAAGGCAAATGCCCAAAATCGGCTTGCGATCGGAGAATTTATGCACCACGTCTAAGCTCACGCCGGCTTCGTTGGGCGTAGCAGGTCCTGGAGAGATGATTATTTTTTCCGGGTTGAGCGCTTCGATCTGTGCCACATCCATCTCGTCGTTGCGGATCACTTTGAGATTGGCACCCAGCTCTAAGCAGTACTGGACGATGTTATAGGTAAAACTATCATAATTGTCGATCATCAAAATCATGCATATCCCTTGTCCAAAAAAAGTCTATCCACGCATCTGCTACATGGACGTAGTAGTCTGGCTCTATCACGGCAGAAGGTTTGTAAAAGAGCGTTGCTACGGCTATTGTACCATCTTTTGGATCCCCCAATTTCTCAAGAATCGCACGCACGGTATCGCCGCTATCGATGATATCATCTACCAAGAGGACGCGCTCATAGCAACTTATATCCGGCAGGTGTCCAAGCTGTACGTATGCTAATTTCTCGGTATCTTCATACGAGCGAGCGTTGATAGTGTGAATCGTACGGATACCCAAATGCTCGGCCAAAAAGTGCGCAAGCGTCATGCCTCCCCGCGCGACGGCTATGATGGCATCGAAGCGCGTATCGCCTATCTGATATGCGAGCTCCTTGACATCACGCACGAAGTCGCTATAGGGATAGTACTTTTTTACCATTCGCGCAGCTCGTTGTAGAGACTATCGCGCTCGACGGGAACGAAACCGCTATCTTTGATGAGTGCCACGAACTCATCCAGTGCCACGCCGTAGCGGCTGGGCGCTCCCGCAGCACTCTGGATCGCTTCGCGCTCGATCGTGCCATCGAGGTCATCTGCACCGAACTCTTGTGCCACGAGGGCAAGACTCAGTGTAGAGGTGGCCCAGTAGGCTTTGATATGCGGGATGTTATCGAGTATGAGCCTCGCGATGGCGATGGTTTTGAGATACTCCTGGCCGGTGACGAAGTTTTTGACATTGAGATAGTTGTTCTC
This sequence comes from Campylobacterales bacterium, assembly GCA_027024145.1. GTDB lineage: Bacteria > Campylobacterota > Campylobacteria > Campylobacterales > Nitratiruptoraceae > Nitratiruptor. Next base: position 11,109 of record JALVTF010000092.1, on the reverse strand, counting down.
TTTTTGGTAGATAAGAGGGATGAAGCAGTTAAAACCTCCCGTTTCATCCTGAAGTGCGCGCAGGCGCAGCATATGATCGATGCGATGTGCGCGATTCTCTACATGCCCAAAAAGCATCGTGGCGTTGGATTTGCGCCCCTTGTGGTGCCACAGACGATGGATTTGGAGCCACTCGTCGCTGCTGACTTTGCCTTTGCAGATGTAGTCGCGCACCTCTTCGTCGAAGATCTCGGCACCGCCACCCGGCATGCTATCGACGCCGCTTTCGATCATCATGTCGATCATCTGCTCGAAACTCAGTCCATACTCTTTTGCTAAAAAGTTCACCTCGGCCGCCGTGAGGGCTTTAATGTGAATATGGGGGAAGCGCTCTTTGATCTTGCGAAACATATCCATATACCACTCCAATCCCACCTTGTCGTTGTGCGCTGAGACGATGTGCACCTCTTTGATACCCCTTTTGCTCGCATCCTCGACGATAGAGAGCACCTCATCGTGGCTTAAGGTGTAGGGGTTTGGGTTTTTGCGATTTGCGCTAAAGGCGCAGAATTTGCAGATATCTTTGCAGATATTGGTGGGATTGATATGGCGATTGATATTGAAAAATGTTTTTTTGCCGTAGAGCTCTTTACGTCTTTTGTCTGCGAAGCGTGCGAGTGTAAAAAGATCGAGGTCGTACAGCTTCACGCCATCGTCGAAATCCAATCGCTGGCCACTTTCGAGTTTGTCCAAAATATCCATCTATGCGCCTCTAGTAAATTTTGTATAATTATACAAAAAAAGGAAAGCTTTGGATAAGCTGCGCATCGAAGAGCTGCTTGATCGCAATGCCAGCGACTTGGAAATCTCCAAAGAGCTACGAAACATCATCCAAGAGTACTTTTCCACACTCGATGCACTCTTTGCCAAGACACAGGGAAAAGATTTCTTGGTGCGTCATACGCGCTACATCGACTCCATCATCACTACGATCTATCGCATCGCCATTCGCAAGCTTTTTGGTATCTATGCACCACTCTCGAACGCCATCCCCATCACCCTCGTGGCACTTGGCAGCTACGGCAGAGAGCAGTTGGCGCCCTACTCCGATATCGATCTCATGATCGTCTATGAGGATGTGGAGGGTTTCAATACCCGTGCCATCATAGAAAAGATTCTTTACATCATCTGGGATACGAAGCTCAAATTGGGACATCGCGTCCACAAAGTAGATGAGCTCCAAGAGGTGGCCAAAGAGGACGATACCATCAAAACGGCCCTTTTGGAGTCACGATTTATCGTAGGTAGCAAATTTTTGTGGTACAAGATAGAAAACGAACTAAATAAAATCCGCCACTACAAACAAAAAGAGTACATCTTCGCCAAAATCGATGAGGCCAAAAAGCGCCACAAAAAATTCCCTGTCTCTATGGAGCCAAATATCAAAGAGGGTCTGGGAGGACTGCGTGATAGCAACCTGCTCTTTTGGATAGCCACATCTATCTACGGAGTACGAAGCCTGCGAGAACTGAGCGGCAAACTCTTTAGCGACGACGAGTACAAAGAGTATCGCATCGCTTTGGAGTGGCTCTTTCGCGTACGCGCCGCGTTGCATTTAGTAGCCGGCAAAAAAGAGGACCGCCTACTCTTTCAGTACATCCCGGAGGTGGCGGACAAACTCGAGGTCAAAGGCGCAAATGCACAAAAAAAACAGCAAAACGTCGTGACAAAAACACTTCAAGCGATGCATATCATCGAGGTTTTTTCCAAAATTTTCGTCAAAAAGATGGTGCGTCCATATCTTTACGATGGTGCGCATCTGCATCTTTTGCGTAGCAAGCGTATAGCACCCAAGATCTATGCTTGCAACGGTATCTTCTACGCCTCCTATTTCACTCAAGACCTGCCGCTCAAAAACCTCTTGCAGCTGCTTAGCACGCATGAGCCGCGAAGTTTCGATCCCAGCTTCATCCATTTCGCCAAAGGGGTGCAAGCATCGAAAATCCTTTCGAAAACCAATGCGAAGCTCATCAAAAAGCTTTTTTATAAAAAACATCTCTTTCCTATTTTGCAGCTGCTGTATGAAGCGGATCTCTTGCCGGTCGTGGTGCCGCCACTTAAAAAAGTGATGTTCATGCCACAGTTTGACGGTTATCACCGCTACCCAGTGGATCTGCACTCCTTAGCATGCGTGCAGGCACTGGAAAACATCCATGATCCCTTTTTGCAAGAGCTGCACGCAAGCCTCAGTGCTGATGAGCAAGCGCTGCTCAAACTCGTGGTACTCCTGCACGATAGTGGCAAAGGCCGCAGGCAGCGCCATCATGAAGTGGGCGCGAAGCTCTTTCGTGTCTATGCCGAAAAATTAGGCTTTAGCGATGAGCTCATCGAGATGGGAGCGGTGCTTATCAAGCAGCACACCGCAATGACTGAAACGGCCTACAACAAAGATATCCACAATGAAAAGGTGGTACTGAGCTTCTTGGCACCTTTAAAAAGCAAAAAGCTGCTCGATATGCTCTATCTTCTCACATATGCCGACATCAACGGCGTGGGACGCAACGTCTACACCTCCTACAATGCCAAACTTTTGCGCGAGCTCTACACCCTCAGCCTCGAAGCCTTGAACCGCACCGAAATCCTCGATGAAGTCCAAAAGAGGCTACGCAAAGAAAGAAGCCTGCAGCGCAGCGAAAAATTCAAAGCATTGCCGCGTCTTTTGCAACGAAAGATCCTCTCTATCGCATCGAATCTCTTTTTTATCAAGCACAACATCGATGAGATTATCGAGATTTCTCGTCTGGCATACGAGACAAAAGAGTTTCGCTATAAAATCAGTAACGATGCGTTTTTACGTATCGAAATCATCCGGCGCACACCCATCAATTTAGGCTATCTTCTTGGCAAGCTGAGCTATCTTGATATCGCATCGATGGAGGTATTCAAGCTCTTTGACGATCTCAAATACTTTCGCATCGAATTCATGGAAAAATATGATGGCGATCTTGGTCTCATCGAGCAGATTATCGAAGAGTCTTTCGATATGAGCAAAAAAATCGAGCTCGTTAAGCCGATAATCAAGCCAGAAGAGATTGCCGTCGATTGCAACCATTCCAAAACCTATGCTCTCATGAGCATCACGACACGCAACCAAAAGGGACTTTTGGCCTACATCGCCAAGGTCTTCGACAAGTATGGCATCGATATTGCAACGGCAAAGATTTATACTATCAAAGGCAAAGCTAAAGATATGTTTTTGATAGAAAAGAACGGCAATTTCTGCACGCAAACAGAGAAGATTTTAGAAAAACTGACGCAAGGTAGCAAAGTATGTGCGGAATCGTAGGGTATATCGGTAGCAATAATATAAAAGATTTTTTGCTCGAAGGTCTTAAAGAGCTTGAATACAGAGGCTACGACAGTGCCGGCATCGCGGTACTCCAAGATAGCGAGCTCTCGATTTTTAAGGCCGTGGGCAAACTCGAAAACCTCGTAAGGAAAACGAAAGATTTCCATCCGCAGGGTTTTGGCGTCGGCATCGGCCATACACGCTGGGCGACGCACGGCAAACCCACCGAACTCAACGCCCACCCCCACATGGGCGAATTTAGCTACGTGGTGCACAACGGCATCATCGAAAACTATAAAGAGATAAAAAAAGAGCTCGATGCGAAGTTCGTGAGCCAAACCGACACGGAAGTGATCGTCCATCTGTTTGAGAAGAACCTCGAAGAGCTCCAAGAGCCCCAAAAGGCCTTCAAAGCCACCATCGACGCCCTCAAAGGCGCCTATGCCATCCTCCTCATCACCAAAGCGGCTCCGGGGAAAATATTTTTCGCCAAACATGGCTCGCCTCTCATCGTGGGACGAAACGGTGAAGAGATCTACTTCGCTTCCTCCGACGCTCCTCTCATAGGACACGCAAAAGAGGTGCACTACCTCGAAGATGGCCAGTGGGGAGTGGCAAAAGCCGGCAGTGTGAGACTCTTCCAAGACGACGAAGAGATCACTCCAGAGTACAAACCTCTCACCCTCAACAAAGAGCTCGCCCAAAAGGGCGGCTATCGCTTCTTCATGGAAAAAGAGATCTATGAGCAAAGCGACGTGATCACCGAAACGATGATGGGAAGGCTCCAGGAAGATCATATCGAGTTCGAAGAGCTCGACGAAGATTTCATCCAAGGCATAAACCAGATCAAAATCTGTGCCTGCGGCACGAGCTACCATGCGGGACTCAGCGGTGCATACCTTTTGGAAAAGCTTGCACGCATCCCCGTCACATGCGAAATAGCCAGCGAATTTCGCTACAAAGATCCGGTGCTCACATCCGATACGCTCTTTATCGTCATATCCCAAAGCGGCGAAACGGCAGACACCCTCGAAGCGCTCAAGATGGCAAAAAATGCGGGGCTCAAGACGCTATCTATCTGCAACGTAGACAACTCCTCCATCGTGCGCCTGGCCGATCGTACGATCCTCACGAGAGCCGGCATCGAAAAAGGTGTCGCCAGTACTAAAGCTTTCACCACCCAGGTGATGGTGCTGTGGATGCTGGCCTTGTATTTCGCGCAGCTGCGCCAAACGCTTGCATCTGAAGCCGTGGTAGCCGAATGCAAAGCGATGGCGCACACACCCGCAGCGCTCAAGGTCCACAGCAGCATGCACGAGCGCATCCGCCGCCTCTCGAAGCGCTATTTGCATGGACACGGATTCTTCTTTATCGGGCGTGACATATTCTTCCCTCTCGCACTCGAAGGCGCACTCAAGCTCAAAGAGATCAGCTACCTGCACGCAGAAGGCTACCCGGCAGGCGAAATGAAACACGGTCCCATCGCATTAGCAGACCCGGAGCTTTTTACCATCGCTCTCATGCCGCGTCATCTTTTATATGACAAAATCAAAAGCAATGTCGAGGAGCTGAGCGCCAGAGACTCGACCATCTGTGCCATCAGCCCCGTGGAGTTCGAGCTGGCCGATGATTTTATCAAGACAGCTTCTTATGAGCATTTCATGCTCGAATACTACGAAATGGCGGTGGTGCTCCAGCTTTTGGCGATGGAGATAGCCATCAGGCTCGGCAACGATGTAGACATGCCGCGCAACCTGGCAAAATCAGTAACGGTGGAATGATATGAACCCGAAAGAGCTGCTGGATCGGTTTTTGGAGCTTTTGCAAGAAGAGAACAGGCTTCTCATCCAAAGTATCAAGGAAAAAAAGGCTGCTGCAGACCTCGAAGAGGTGGTGAGGCAAAAAGAGGATATCTTACGCCAGATCCTCGCACTGGAAAAAGAGGATATCGAGCCTTTTAGCGAAGAGCTCGCGCAAATCGATGCCTGGACAGAGCGCAATAGAACCCTCGCGGTCAACAATATCGAATTTATCAACGAGATTTTCGATGCCATCTATGCCCAAAACGCACCGACACAATATACAAAAGATGGTATGATAACAAAGAAGAAAGAGGGTTTTTTCAACAAAAAGGTCTAAGCCATGGCACTATTCAATCTCCTCAACATCAATGCCGCATCACTCAACAGCTTCCAAAAAGGCATAGACCTCGTCAACAAAAACATCAACAACGTCAACAACAAAGACTACGCAAAAGAACGTGCCAACTTCGCAGAGCTTGCACCATATGGTGTGACGCTCAAAGAGGCCTACAGGGTTTTCGACCAGCGCTATTTCGATCGCTACCTGCATGAAAACCAAAAGTTCCACTACTATGATGAAGCAGCTTCGTCACTCGAAAGCGTCGAATCGATTTTCAACGACGTCTTGGGCTCCGGTATGGCAAAAGATTTCAACGAGTACTTCAAAGCCGTCAACGGCATCGTCAATGAACCGGACAATCTCGCCGCCCGTCAGACATTCATAGAAAAAGCGAAGGTATTGGTAGCAAAATTTCACAATGCATACGACTCCATCGAAAACGATAAAAACAACCTCCAGCTCTCTATGCAAACGGAAGCGCAAACAATCAATCGCCTCAGCAAGCAACTGGCACTGCTCAATAAAAAGATAGCGGGCCAACCAAAAAATCTCATTCCAGAACAGGAAAAACTCAACACACTCCTCAATGAGCGTGACAAAGTCCTCAAGGAACTCAGCTCCCATATCGATGTGAAAGTGCGTTACAATGCCAACAACACCGCCGATGTTTTCAGTGCCAAAGGACACGCGCTGGTATTGGCCGATAGAAGCTACGAAATCACACTCCAAAAAGCAGCCAAAGATTTAGGGCACGGGCTGCAGACATTTTCGACTCAAGTGCTCATAAACGGCGTCGAACTTACAAACGATTTTTCAAAAGGCTCTTTTGCGGCAAAACTGCATACAGAAAATTTCTTGGATACAACGCTTGCAAAGCTCAACAATCTTGTCAACACATTCGCTACAAAAAACAATGATATCCTCACACAAGTAGGCAGCTACGACTATGACGGCAACACGCCGGGCAAAGCGCTCTTTAAGGCAAGCGACGGGGGCACAATCAATCTCTCCACTATCGAAGTCAACGATATAAAACCTGAAGAGATCGCCGCCGCCAAAAGCGCTGCGAAATCGGATAACTCCAACATCAAAGAGCTCTACGCACTTAAGAACACGCCTTTGGCTGAACTGGACAACAAGACTTTTGAAAACTACTACATCACCTTCGTCGCCGATATCGGCAACGAACGCAACAAGTTTCGGGCTCTCGCCAAAGATAGCGAAGCGATGGTGAATGCTCTCGATGATAAAATGCAAGAGATAAGCGGTGTCAATCTCGACGAGGAGCTCGTCAATCTCACGCAGCTGCAGCGCTCCTACCAAGCCGCTGCGCGGGTCATAAACGTAACGGATAAGCTACTCGAAACGGTCATGCATATGGTAGACTAAAAAAACAAGTGCAATCGACCGATACTATGAAAAATCTCAAAGAAGGAAACCATGAGAGTAAGTAACAACCAAATCTATCATACCTTCTTGAAGTACGACAAAGCGCGCCAGGCCAATATCGCTCGCTACACCAACCAGATATCATCCGGGAAGCGTATCCTTACGCCCTCCGATGATATCGTAGCGGTGGCCAAATCGCTCAAAGCCAAGGCGATGGGTGCCGAGCTGGACAATTATCTTAGCAACATCACCACTGTGCACAATCGCCAAACGGCGGCAGAGACGGCACTGTCGAACATCTACGATACCGCACAGGAAGCTCGAGCCGAGATAGTGCGCCTACTCAATCACGGCGTCCTCGACCAAGAAGACGCCCATATAGTCGACGACTATCTCCAAGGGCTCAAAAAATACATCATCGACCAAGCCAACACGAAAGTGGGGGATACCTACCTTTTCGGCGGCACCAAAAGCGGTTCGGCCCCTTTTGCATCCGACGGTACATATAATGGCAATACCGAGGTACAGACGGTACCCGTCTCCAAAGGCTACGAAGCCAATGCGACCTTCAACGGCAAAGAGGCTCTCGATGCCAAAGACGGGAAAATAAAGATAGTGCAAGTGCTCGATACGATTCACGACCAAATCCAAGCAGGCACTCTCACAGGCGTCAATGATGATCTGCTCAAGAAATTCGACGAAGGCATGAAACAGATAGGCCTCTACCGTTCACTCATCGGCAATCAGATGAAAAACGTTGAGGATTTCAAACAGCAACACGAGATGTTCAAAACAGTCTACAACGATATGGTCTCCAAGTTTGAAGATGCGGATATCGCAGAAGCGGTAGCGAAGCTCGAGCAGTCAAAAGTGGCTTACGAAGCCTCCATGGCAGCTTTCAATCAAAACAAAGACCTCTCGCTTCTTAAATACTTCGCAGCTTAAAAGCGAAACTTTTTGAGGCTCTCTTTTTCTTTGAGAGCCTGCACCACCCTGCTCTTTTTTTCTTCCAAACGTTTTTGAATCTCTTCGATAGCTTTGCGCAGATACGCTATCTCTTCGCTTGAAAGCGTATCGAGGGGGAAATTTTCGAGTGCAGCAATATATGTTACGAGGGATTCGTCGTCACTCTCGATAGCGAGGAAGATGCTATCGACTATCTTTTTTATATCTTCGATTGGATTCCCTCCCAGCCCTCTTTGAGATGGGATAGAATCTCTATGAGGTCATCGATGAGTTGGGTATCGTTTTTGGCATTGACGCTTACGAGGCTACGGTCTACGAAATCGTAGAGCATGTGCAGGTTTTTGGCTATTTCACCGCCTTTATCGAAATCGAGTGCCGCATCGAGAGCGCGCACGATATCGGAGACTTTTGTGATATTGTCTATCTTGCCTTTGATGTTATTGCTTTGGATATCCTCTTTTGCGGCTTTGAGACAAAAAATCGCCTTGTCGTAGAGCAAGATTACTTGCTGTAAAGGAGAAGCGGTGGTGACGCTATTTTTCATATACGCTTCAAGCGGATTCATTTAGTTCCTTTTATTGCTGTTTTTGCTTCGGCAAGAGTGCAGAGACGCGCAGTTTGATATCGTTCATCCGAGCCATGAGGCTATCGAGATGGATAAACTGCTTTTTGAGATTTTCTGTTTCGAGATCGATGCGTTTGACTATCGAGCTGATACGATCTTCGTAGCGGTTGATTTTGCGATCGTACGCTTTTTCTTTTTGCTTGATCGTCCCTTCCGGGTCGAAAAGAAACGTCAAATAGGGATCGAGAGAATTTTTGACTTCGCTGAGTGTGTTTTTGAGCTCTTGCTTGTTCGTTTTATAGAGCGTATCGAACTGATCACTTTTGAGAGAGATATGTCCATTTGTATGATCGACGCTGATGAGTCCTCGCTCCATGAATGGCGTCAATTTCGACAAGATAGAAGAGCGAATGGACTGCAGCGCATAATCACCGCTCAGATCACCTTTTTCGCCGGTGGATTGCTGCACGTAGTCCACGAGAGAGTTGTACGCGCTAAAGAGCTTTTCTATACCGTCTTGCGCCGCCTTTTCGTCATCTGTGATAGCCACATGCACAGGATTCGCACTCACTTGCTTGACCTTGATATCGATGCCGTCGAGGACATTGGAGAAGGTATTTGTCTGCGACTCTACCGTCTGACCATATATGTCGATCTGAGCGTTTTGCGCCTGCTGGACATGCGATCCGTCACCGCTTCCTCCAAGCTTGAGAGTGCTGAGCAAATCTCCGGTATCGGAAAAGCTCAGAGCATTGTCGGTGCCGGTCTGTTTCGATGAGACGATGAGGCGATAGTTCGTGCCATCAAAAAAAATCGAAGCATTGAGCTTGTTGCTGGCTTGATTGATTTTATTTGCGATGTCATCGAGTGTATCCGTCGCACTGTATGCGATATCGACATTTTGCGAGCCCACACTGATACTCAGCGTCCCGTCACTGCTCGCCACCGTGTCAGTGCGATTGGCCACGCCGCTTTGGGAGAGCCAGACATCCTTTTTGGCCAGCTGCTTGACGCTAAACTCCAGCGAGCCGGCAGTGACCTTGCTCTCGTCGTTTATTGCGACACTCGCTACGTTTTCATCGCTGTTTTGGATGCTTTTTTTATCGAAGATATCGCTGGAAGTGAGCGCTTCGAAATCTTTTTTGAAACTATCCAAAAGGTCGGCGAAGGACTTGAAAGCCGATTTTTGCTTTTTAATTGTCTCTTCTTGGTTTTGCAGCACGGAGACTTGTTGGAATTTGAGCTGTTGATATTTTTGCAATATAGATTGATAATCGAACTGCCCGCTAAGGTTACTCAGATATATTTCACCGGCCATGTCATACCTTTTTCTCGAAGAGCAAGCCCGTTATCTCGTCGATATACTTGGCAATTTTGAGTGTCGTTTCGGGCGGAAGCTGGCGTATCACCTCTTTGGTGTCGTTATCGATGATTTTTACCACTTGGATCCCCGTATCTTTGTCTATCTCTATATGCAACGAACTATTGAAAAGCTTGAGCTTTTCGTTGAGCTTCTCGACCGTTTTTTTGATTATATCATTTTGCGTGGCTTTGTTGAGTTTGCTAAAGAGCTCCTCTTTTTGCTTTTCGTCGGGTGTGTGAAACTCGCGAGATTTTTGCGGCATGTTGGCCGTGTTCATATCCAGGGCCGCTTGGGTATTGATAGCTTTGACGTCCATAGTCCGCTCCTCGATCTCTTAGCTAAATCCTATGACTTAGCTAAAAGATCGATAAGGGAAGACCCCTTATCGAAGAAGTTGGAGGACAAGTTGAGACTGTTGATTGGCTTGCGCCAGCATGCTTGTACCAGATTGCATGAGTATGTTGTTTTTCGTAAATTCCGCCATCTCTTTTGCAAAATCCACGTTTCTGATGCGTCCCTCTGCATCGCTTGTGTTGACGCGTGCAGTTTCGTTGTTGGAGATGATTTTTTCCAGCTCGATCTGCGCAGAACCGAATTTGGCTGCTTCATTGTCGACAGCTTTGATAAGATCGTCTACAGTTTGGATAGTGCCATTTGCTGCCGTTTGTGATGTAACATCGATGGTATATGTATTGCCTCCCAAAACTACGGTAGAAGCAGAGGAATCATCTGACCCAGCAGTCACGCTAACACTAGAACTCGTAATGGCCAATTCCTGGTTTGTACGACCACCATAATGGATAGTAAATGTTTGACCATCACTATCAAAAAGTTTTGTGCCATTAAATTCTGTGTCACTGAAAATTTTTCCAATAGCATCTACAAGCTTATTGATATCTTGTTGCAAAGCTTTTTGAGAATTTGTATCTACAGTGTTTGCCGCCTGGATACTTTTGGCTTTTACATCATTGAGGATGTTGTACACCTCACTGAGACTACCTTGCGCGATCTGTGCGATACTTACACCGTCTTGTGCGTTGCGTGTACCTTGATCGAGCGAAATCGCATAAGTTTTGAGCTGATCAGCGATGAATAGTCCAGCCGCATCGTCTGCAGCACGATTGATTCTGTGACCTGTTGCGAGGCGTTCGAGATTTTTGTTGACCGCCGCTTCAGTTTTGAGCATGTTCGCATGAGTGAAATCACTCTGGAAGTTGTAGTTGATTTTGAGTGCCATGATGAACCTCCTGATTTTTTTTACACTGTTAGTATCGGAGGCTTACTCTCTTTTTTTAGTTTTTGAAGGATCTTTTGTGTTTCTTGTTCATATCCCAAATTTTTTAAGATATCGATGAG
>JALVTF010000091.1 GCA_027024145.1 Campylobacterales bacterium | reverse complement strand
GGCGATCAGGAGATTTTCAGCCTCGAAGAGATGATCACACTTTTCGATCCCAAAGATATCAACAAGGCTCCATCGGCCTACAATCTCTCCAAACTCGAGTGGCTCAATGCCCACTACATCAAAAACTCCCCTAACGAGCGGCTCGAGAAGCTCTTGGAGGATTTCGGCGTATTTTTGGCGAACCATGATAAAAAGGAGATTCTCCTCGACGCTCTCAAAGAGCGCGCCAAAACGATAGCCGAGATGGCACAGATGGCCAAAGAGATCCTCGAGCGCCCCGAAAGCTACGATGAAAAAGGGGTCAAGAAAGCGCTCAAAGGCGAATGGCGCGAGATTTTGCGAGACTTTTTGCAGCGTCTGCAAAAAAACGATCCGCATCTGCCCAGCGACTACCACGACATCATCGAAGCAGTGGTCACAGAGCGGGGTATCGGTTTTGGCAAGATCGGGCAGCCTTTGCGTATAGCACTTCTTGGCAAGATGGCAGGGCCGGATCTTTCTGAAGTGATGGCGATCATCGGCAAGGACGAGACGATAGCACGTGTAGAAAAACTGTTGGGAGCATTTGATGAAAATCACTAAAGAGGAGGCTCTGGCGTATCACAAACAAGGTACTCCGGGCAAAAAACAGATCTGTATCACCAAGCCTTTCGCTTCGCAGCGCGATCTGGCTATAGCCTACACGCCCGGCGTAGCCTATGTGTGCGAGGAGATAGCCAAAAATCCCGATGCGGCCTACGACTATACCACCAAAGGCAACTTCGTAGCCGTCATAACCAACGGTACAGCGGTACTGGGCCTGGGCGATATCGGAGCGCTGGCGGCCAAGCCTGTGATGGAGGGTAAGGCGATACTTTTCAAAAAATTCGCCGGTATTGATGCCGTGGGGATCGAAGTGGACCAAAAGGATCCAGAAAAGTTCATCGAGACGGTGCGTGCCATCGCGCCGACGTTTGGCGGCATCAATCTCGAAGATATCAAGGCCCCCGAGTGCTTCTACATCGAAGAGCGTCTCAAGGCCCTCACCGATATCCCTGTGATGCACGACGATCAGCATGGAACGGCGATCGTGACGACCGCCGGGATGATCAACGCTTGCGCTATTACCGGACGAATCCCCCAAGAGCTCAAAGTGGTGATCGTAGGAAGCGGTGCCGCGGCGATAGCCAGCGCGAAGATGTACAAGCATTTCGGTATCGAAAAGATCATCCTCATCGACTCCAAAGGGGTGGTGCATGCCAAAAGAGAGGATCTCAACCCCTATAAAGCCGCATTTGCCTATCCTAAGGCCATCAGCCGTGAAGAGGCCTTCAAGGATGCGGATATGGTGCTGGGACTCTCACGTCCAGGAGCCATCACACCAGAGGATATCGCTCTCATGAAGGACGAACCTTTCGTGTTTGTGTGCTCCAATCCCACGCCTGAAATCATGCCCGATGTGGTGCGCTCCATCAAGCCAAAAGCTATCATCGCCACGGGACGTAGCGACTTTCCTAACCAGGTCAACAATGTCCTGGGCTTTCCCTATCTCTTTCGCGGAGCCCTCGATACCAGAAGTCGCGCCATCAACTACGAGATGATGCTCGCGGCCGCCAAAGCTTTAGCGCGCCTGGCGCAACAAGAAGTCCCCGAAGAGATTCGCGAAATCTACGGCAAGAAGCTCTCTTTTGGCAAAGAGTATATCATCCCCACGCCATTTGATAGGCGTCTCATAGTAGAGGTCTCCATGGCCGTGGCCGAAGCGGCGGTGGCAAGCGGTGCCGCGCGCGTTACTCCCGATTGGGAAGCGTATCGCAAACGCTTGCAAGAGCTCAGATATTAGGAGCCGGCGGAGCGAAGAAGTAGCCTTGGGAGTAGTCGATACCGAGGCGCTTGACCTCTTCGAAGACCTTGTGCGAATCCACGAATTCCGCCACGGTTTTGAGTCCCGCTTCCTTGGCGAGGCGGACGATGGCGCGCACGATGAGCCGTGCGTTGGCGTCGGTAGGCAGGGACTGGATGAGTGAGCCGTCGATTTTGATATAGTCGATGGCGAGATTGAGAATGTGCGCGAAGTTGGAGTAGCCGCTGCCAAAATCGTCCAGCGCTATGCTGCAGCCTTGAGAGCGCACGATAGAGATGAAATCTTTGACCGATTCGTAGTCCGAGATCGCTTCGCTTTCCAAAATCTCGAACGTTATGAGTTGCGCCACACCTTCATAGCGGGTAAACATCTGGCCGAAAAATTTGAGCACCTGCGCATCTTCTATATCTTTCATGGAGATATTGAGCGATATCGGCTTGCGATGTTCGTAGATTTTTGCGAAGCTCTTTTGGACTACCTGCATGGTGATGTAGCGATAGAGCTTGATCTCTTTGGCTACCTCCAAGTAGGGATAAATCGATTCGAACGAGCCGTCTTTTCTCTGTAAACGCGCGAGGACTTCGTATTTGACGATCTTGCCGGTAGCGTTGTCGATAATAGGCTGAAAATAGGGCTCGATGCGCTCTTCGTCGATGGCCTGCTTGAGGATTTTGCTCCTGTTGATGTTGGTTTTTATCTGTTGGAAAAATCCCAGTCTGTCGTCGTAGAGAAAGTAGTGGAGGGTGGGGTTTTGCTTGACGTACTTGAGGGCCATATCGGCGGTTTCGAGCAGCGGACGTTTGCGTGATATTCCTACGCTGACGCTTACGGAGACTTCGATGCTTTTGAAAGTGATGGGATTGTTTTCGAAGGCCTCGATGATCTCCTGGGCGAAGTGTTTGGCATCTATGGGATAGCGTTCGTCTATGAGGATACCGAAATCGTCTCCCCCCACACGGTAAAACTTGGCTCTATACTTGGAGCTTACTATTTTTTGCAAGAGCGCCGCCGTCTGGCGCAGAATGTGATCTCCCATCCTATTGCCGTAGAAGTCGTTGTAGTGTTTGAATCCGTTGATATTGACCAGAGCGAAGAAGGGTTTGGAAACTTTGCGCACATCCATCTTGTAGGCGCGACGGTTGCAGAGGTGTGTCAAATCGTCGGTGATGGCGTTTTGGGCCAGTTGGCCTTGGAGTTTGTGTAGCCGTGCGTTTTCCTTGTCGAGTTTGAAGAGGAAGTAGACGATGAGAAGGGCCGCTGCGACGTAAAAGAGTATCAAGAGCATGAAAAATCTATCGATACGCGCCGCTTCCTTATCCGTGAGAGATTCGAAGTCTCTTTCGATATCGTGGAGTTCTCGGAGCGAATGCAAAGAGAGAACCGCATCGAGCAGCTTCTTGTATTTGGGAAACTCGTGCACGAATGTTTGGATATGAGCCAATAGGAGTTTTTGATGCGGGTCTTTGGGATCTAAGAGAGAGCGCAACTTCGCATAATTCTTGGCTATTTCGTCGGTGAAACTCGGATCCAGGGCGTTTTTGGCCACGAGGATCTCGGAGACCGTCTCGGTGATGAGGCGTTTGGCATGGGGAGAGAGCGTTTTTGGTAGCTCATCCAGAGCGGCCGCGAGGTAGAGCGTGGATGTTTTGAGTGCAGCGTTGACGGTTTTGAACCGTTCGATGGTGTCCAGTTTTTTGTGGAGGCACTCCAGATACTTCGCGAAATGTCGAGCCAGTTGCACATAGCCGTGGCGGCGCAGGAGTCCTTGCATCGCTGTGGCGTCATTTTTGACGCTTTCTTGCAGTTGCGTCAGATTGTCGTAGTTGGAATAGAGAAAAAAGGAGACTTTGAGTGTCTGGTAGTTCAGATCGATCTCATCTTCGTAGAGTTTGTGAAAGTGGTGATAAATGACGCTTTTTTTCGTAAAGTAGTGGCTTATATACGTGCGATAGAAGAGCAAAAACCCTATCGCCACGAACATGATGACGAAGATCAAAAGCGCCTTTTTGTAGCTTACGGTGTGTTTACTCATGGTTCGCCACTTTCGCCGTGAGTGTTTGCAAAAATGCGGCTATCGCATCTATGGTTTCGGGCTTGAGAATGGTTCCGAGGTTGTAGTAGGCCATCTTTTTGATCGCCTCTTTGAGTGTGGGGACGCTTCCGTCGTGGAAGTAGGGTGCGGTCAGGGTGATATTGCGCAGGGTGGGAACTTT
>JALVTF010000090.1 GCA_027024145.1 Campylobacterales bacterium | reverse complement strand
TCTTGCTCGTCGAAGGTTTGATCCAGAAGTTTTTGCAGGACATCTTTGGGCAGAGCTTTTTCGAGGATACTCTTGAGATGATCGGGAGCGATCTTGAGCGGAGAGACACTGCGCAGATGCTCATACGCATCTTCCAAGACCTGTTTGAGGGTCTCTTGCGAAGGCGGCTCGAGACTGAGGATCGTTTTGATAAGGCGCTCTATTTCGTGCTCTTTGAGACTTTTAAAAATCTGAACCGTCACATCCTCAGGAAGCGAGGAGACGAGAATCGCCGCTTTTTTCACCCCGCTGAGCTTTGCACCGCTCTTTTGCTCCGCCAATGTGTACCTTTTGCATTAATTTACATAATTTTATACTTTTTTGATTAAAAATCAAATGAAACAGTCGATAATATTTCCAACAAACCCCAAAAAGGGCGACAATGGCAACGAACGGCTTTGTAAACGAGCAACTGGCTATCGCGCACAACCATCTCCAGCTCGGCGCGGAGGAATTGAGCAGCTGTGCCGACAAACTCTACGAAACTCTCTCTTTTTTGGAAGAGCATACCGATAACGAAGAAGATAAAAACCGTATCATCGAAGCACTGGCGGCTCTGCAGATGCAAGACATCATCACGCAGCGTCTCGCGAAAGTGCGGGATTTTTTGGCCTCTTTGGACAAAGAGGTGACACTCCCTACCGACGAGGGCTTTTTGCGGGAGTTCGCTTGGGAAAACGAAGTAGACCAAAACGATATCGACGCAATGTTCGAAGAGTATAAAGGATAACCCATGCACATGGAATTTACCGAAGATATGCAAGAGATTTTGGATGAGTTCATCCAAGAAGCCGAAGAGATCATCGAAAATCTGGACCAAGAGCTCATCGAACTCGAAAACAATCCCACCGATACGGAACTGCTCAATCAAATCTTTCGCGGTATGCACACCCTCAAAGGGGGCGCCGGGTTTTTGGGCCTCGAGAGCATCATCAACCTCGCACATGTGATCGAAAGCATCTTCGACAAACTGCGCAACGGCGAGATGCAGCTCGATTCGAACAAGATGGATATCATTTTAGAGGGAATCGACATCATCAAAAACTCTATCGAAACCCTCAAATCCTCCAACGAAATCCCCGATATGGAAGATATCGCCGATATCATGACCAAGCTCAACGACCTTTTGGAGGGCAAAGAGGTAGAAACCGCCACTATGCAAGAAAATGTAACCGAAGTGCCTCAAAGCGATGCACCCGAAGCAAACGACCAAGTACCTGCAGCGGACAATACAGATGACAAAGAGAGCGAAGAGTATGAAATCATCTTTCATGAGGATGTCGACCCGGCTATCCAAAATCTCATCCGCCGATATCCCGACAAGAATATCACGGAAATTCTCGACGAACTAATCCTCTTGCCGCCCGAAGAGCGGGATATGGACCTGATCATGAAGCTCGACGAGCTCATCGCCCAAAACAAAGACGTGGACGATCTCATCAAAGAAAAACGCAAAAAAGAAACAGCATCAGCGCCAGAACCTGCACCTGCACAAGAACCTACCTCGAAACCTGCAGTAGCTGAGCAAAAACCGACCCCCAAAAAAGAAGCCCCCAAACCCGCACCAAAAAAGAAAAAAGAGGAGAGCGAGACGATCCGTATCGATATCGATCGCGTCAGCACTCTCATGAACCTCGTGGGCGAACTGGTGCTCGATCGTAACCGTATCGTCAAGCTCACTTCACGCTTCCAGGGAAACTGCGACGATATCGAAGCGATAGAAGAGCTCAATGAAGCGATCGCCGGCATGAGCCGCTCCGTCTCAGACCTCCAAGAAGTGGTGATGAAGCTGCGTATGCAGCCTGTGAAGCGTATCTTTAGCAAATTCCCGCGCATCGTACGGGACTTAGCCAAAAAAGTGGGCAAAAAGATCAATCTCGAGCTCGAAGGTGAAGATACCGAAATCGATCGCAGCATCCTCAACCAGCTCGAAGATCCTCTCATCCACCTGGTGCGCAACTCCATCGACCATGGTATCGAACCACCTGAGGAGCGCATCGCCAAAGACAAACCCGAAGCCGGCACCATCGTGCTTTCCGCTCTCCAAGAGGGCGATCGCATCATCGTCAGTATCGAAGATGACGGCCGCGGTATCGATGCAGAAAAAGTGAAGAAAAAAGCGATAGAGCGAGGCCTCATCACGCCGGAACAAGCCGAGCAGATGAGCGACAAAGAAGCCTACGAGCTCATCTTCTTGCCGGGATTTTCCACAGTCGATAAAGTAAGCGACCTCAGCGGCCGTGGCGTGGGTATGGACGTGGTGGCAAACGTCATCCACTCCCTGCGTGGCGCCATCGAGATCGATAGCGAGCCAGGCGAAGGTACCAAGATCACCATGAAACTCCCCCTCACAGTGGCCATTATCCGTACGCTCATGGTGGGTGTGGGAGATCGGATCTTCGCTATTCCGCTCTTTAGCGTCGTGGAGATCATCAAGTATCGTCCCGAAGATATCAAAGATGTGGGCACCTATAAATCGCTGATGCTGCGTGACGAGGTCTATCTCTTTTTCCATCTCAACGAACTCTTCGATATGGAAGGCGGCCACGAAAATAAATTCGTCATCATCATCAACATAGGCGAAAAGAACATCGCCGTGGCGGTGGATGATCTGTATGGTGAAGAGGAGATCGTCATCAAGCCACTGGGCGAGATGCTCAAAGACGTAGAAGGTATCGCAGGCGCCACCATCACGGGTGACGGCAAGGTGGTACTGATTCTTGATATCAAATCTCTCATCAACGACAAGCGCAACGACCTCATAGGAGTCATATAATGAAAGAGATGGAAGTACTGGGTCTGAGTGAAATCCAGCCAGAAGATATTAAAGAAGAAAAGCGCGTTATCGCCTTTTTGCTCAATGAAGAGCTCATCGGTATCAATATCAAAAATATCATCAAAATCACCAAAAAGCTCGACATCACGCCGGTCCCAAAAACCGCCGAGCATATCATGGGTGTGATGAATCTACGGGGAAACATCGTCCCTGTGGTCAATATCAAAAAGATGCTCGATCTGCCCAACGCTGACAACGTAGATGAACAGGAGTTCATACTCATTATCGATACGGAGTTGGGCAATATCGGACTCATGATAGATAAAGTGGTGGGAGCCATCACCATCGAAGATGAAGAGATCCAACCCGCTCCCATCAACTCCATCGGCATCGACTCACGCTACATCACGGGCGTGATCGTCACAGATGAAGAGATAGGCAACAAGAACTTGCTCATTCTTTTGGATATCGACAAGCTCTTTCATAAAAACGAGGAAGAAACCGAAGCGAGGGCATCATGAGAAAAAGAGAGTATCTGCCAAAAATATTGGAAACCGGTGCGAACGAACTGGAAGTCATCGACTTTCGCATGTATGAAGAGCTCGAAGATGGCACCATCTACGAGTGGGTGCTGGGTGTCAACGTGGCCAAAGTCAAAGAGGTGATCCAAAAGCCCAACAACATTTTCCGCTCGCCCGGCATGCCGCCAGAAGTGGACGGCCTGGCCAAAATCCGAGAAGATGTAGTGCCTATCGTGAATCTGGCTAAATGGATGAAGATCAAAGTGCCCGAACACAAACAGGACAAATATGTTATCGTAATGGAGTTTTTGCGTGAGATAATCGGCGTGATGGTACACGAAGCAAAACGCATCCGCCGCATCAAATGGGCCGATATCAAAAAGCCGCCTGCCAGTATCGACGAGAAACTGGGCGGCAAGGTGGTAGGCGTCATCGAGATCGAAGAGGGACAACTGCTGCTCCTACTCGATTTCGAGGGCATCCTGGATGAGCTGGGTATGATCAAGGTCTTCAACGTCGAAGACAAAGCAGACTACGCCCAAAGCGACCAATCCTACAACATCCTCGTCCTCGACGATAGTCCCGTGGCACGCAAGATCATCCGCAAGATCCTCGAAAAAGACGGCCACAGGGTCTATGAAGTCGAAAGCGGTATCGAGGGGCTGGAATTTTTGGAAAATCTCGAAAAAGAGGCTGAGCGTGAAGGCGTGGATATCACAGACAAGATCCAGCTCATCATCAGCGATATCG
>JALVTF010000089.1 GCA_027024145.1 Campylobacterales bacterium | reverse complement strand
AAGAGATAGGTGACCTGGTCGTTTGTTTTATTGGCGATGCGCAAAAGCCGCTGAATGAGCCAAAGATAGAGACCGATGATCATGACAAGTCCCGCGAATCCCAGCTCTTCGGTAAGACCTGCTAAGACGAAGTCTGTGTGTACTTCACTTAAAAACCCCAGTTTGAGCTGTCCGTCTCCCAGCCCTTGGCCGATGATACCGCCGTGATGGATGGCGTGCAGGGAGTTGATGATCTGATAGGACTCTTTGGCGTTGTCGAGTTTGAGCTCTTGGGCCATCCAGCTGGGCATGTAGCTGAGCACATAGTTTTGTGCACTCGCCCACCACATCTTGATACGTGCGATGCGGTGCGCCGAGATGGAGACGAAGAGGATGAAAAGCCCAAAAGCGAGCCCTACCAAAATCACGAAAAGCTTCATACTGCGTCCGGCAAAGACGAGCAAGAAGGCCAGCGTGGCTCCCAGTACCGTCACCTGCCCGATGTCGTTTTGGAATATCGCGATGGAGACGGTAGCTATGAGAAAGACCACGAGGTAGGGAGTGATGAGCTTGATTTCATCGAAGAGTTTACGCTTGGAGGTCTGCTGGAATTTTCTTTGGAAACTCCAGGCGAGGAAAAAGACGAATCCCACTTTGAAAAACTCCACCGGAGCGATGCTTACGGGTCCCAGCTTGATCCATCGCTTGGCACCGCCTACGGCCGTGACGAGGGAGTGGGGCAAGAAGTTCATCACCAGCATCAACAAAAAAAAGACCAAAAAGAGCCCGATGCCAAGGGGTTTGGCCCACTTGTCGGGGTCGAGACGCGCTATCACCCACATGATGAAGATAGCCGTAAATCCAAAAAACATCTGACGCACGAAAAAGTGGTACTGGCTGTATCCAAAAAAGAGGGTGGTATACGTCGTGAGCGTATAAGAAGCCAGGATGCTCAGTACGATAATGGCGGCTGCGATATTAAAAAGTGTTCTATCCATACATTCTTTAAGTCTATCTTTATTGGTGTGCGGGTAATATTATAGCCATAAATAGCAAAAATACAATTTAAGATTTTCTATGAATCAACAGAACAAATCCAATAAAATTATCGGAATTTTCCTCTTTTTTGCTTTTTTCTTTTCGATTTTTCTCTTCGTTGCACTCAAAATCGTCATCCAAGATCGCAAACTGCCACGACTCTTTATCACCGAAAAAAATCGCGCTATCCGCGGCTCCATCGTCTCCCAAGACGGCTTTCAGATAGTCTATTCCAACAAGCTCTATAAAGTGGCCGTCAATACCCGCTGTATCGACCCGGATAAAAAGGAGCTTTTTATAAAGCTCTTTAGCATCTACAGCGGTATGCCCGCAGCCAAGGTACGAAAAGCTTTGCGTAAAAACGGCTATACGGTCATTTCGTACAATATCGACACCAAGCGCGCCTACCAGCTCAAAATCTTGGCTCGCAAACTCTATCAAATGGACTTTTTCGTCCCCTACAAGGTGGGCAATCGAGCCATTAAACAGGGACTCACCATCCAAGAGAGCGGCGAGACACGCAACTACCCCTACAAGGACGCCTTTACGCCCATCATAGGCTATGTGCACAAAATCGACGGCAAATATACCAAAATCGCCGGTATCAAGGGGCTCGAGAAGTACTACGAGCGCCAGATCCAGCCCAAACAGGACGGCCTCATCTGCGGACGTCGCGATATCGGCAACAACATCATCCTCAACAAAGAGGCGATGATCAAAAAACGCATCGACGGCTACAATCTCCATCTCAATATCCCGATGCTTTTGCAAAAGAACGTCGAACATATTCTCGATGTGCACAAAAAGGATCTCGAAGCGCGCCAAATCATCGCAGCTGTGATGGACAGCAAGACGGGCAAGATCATAGCCATGGCCGAATCGAACCGCTACAACCCCAAACACATCCGTCGTCGCGACTATCCCTGGCTCAAAGCAGATTTCATCGAGTACCCCTTCGAGCCGGGATCGGTGATGAAGCCGATTACCTTTTCTTTGCTTTTGGAACACAATCTCGTCAACCCCCTGGAAGTGGTGCGCACCTACAACGGCCGCTTCAAGCTGGGGCGCAAAATCATTCGTGATGAGCATAGAGCTCCTTGGCTCAGTGCCGAAAACGTGATCGTCTATTCGAGCAACATCGGGATGGCGCAGCTCGCGCAGCGCCTGGAAGCGATGCAGTTTTACCAGGGGCTCAAAACCTTTGGCTTCGGTGCCAAAACGGGCGTGGATCTGCCGTATGAAAAAGTGGGATCGCTCTTGCCACCCTACAAACTCAAGAGCGAAATCTACAAAGCGACGGTGGGATACGGTTACGGCATTAACGTGACATTCATGCAGCTGCTCAAGGCCTACGATGCGTTCAACAACGACGGCGTGGAGGTGCAACCGCGCATCGTCGATTTTTTGTCCACCACGAGAGGACGCCGCATCGCCCTTACGCCTCCAAAGCGCAAACGCGTCCTGAGTCTTCGCACTGCGATCACGATGAAAAATATCCTCGAAAAGGTGGTGCAAAAAGGGACCGGTAAAGTGGCACAGATCGACGGTCTCGAGATAGGCGGTAAAACGGGAACAGCGCAAATCGCCGCCGCCGGAGGCTACTCGCATCGCTACATCAGCTCCTTTTTCGGGTTCGCCAATGATAAAAACCATCGCTACACCATAGGAGTGACGGTTTTTGAGCCCACCACACGCCATTTCGCTTCCCAAACGGCCGTACCGATCTTTCGCGATATCGTGATGGAGCTCGTCAACGAGGGCTATCTGACACCCGCGAGAGAGTAGGAATTTTGGTACAATAGCGAATAATTTTATAGACGAGGAATCAGATGGATATTCGCAAAACATTTTTGGACTTTTTCGCGCAAAAAGGGCACACGGTATACGAGAGCGCACCCCTCGTGCCGCAAGATCCCACGCTGCTTTTTACAAATGCGGGGATGGTGCCTTTTAAGAAGATTTTCACCGGTGAGATGGAAGCGCCAGTCCCCAGAGCCACCAGTTGCCAGACATGTATCCGTGCAGGTGGCAAGCACAACGACCTCGAAAACGTAGGCTACACGGCGCGCCACCACACCTTTTTCGAGATGCTGGGCAATTTTAGTTTCGGTGACTACTTCAAAGAAGAGGCTATCGCCTATGCTTGGGAGTTCGTGACGAAAATCTTGGAGCTGCCCATCGAGCGTCTGTGGGTGACGGTGCACGAAAGTGACGACGAAGCGGCCAAGATTTGGGAGAAGTTCGTACGTTCTGAACGCATCAAGCGTTTCGGCGATAAAGACAACTTCTGGCAAATGGGTGATACGGGACCATGCGGACCCTGCAGCGAGATTTTTTACGATCAGGGCGAGGAGCATTTCAAAGGACCTGAAGATTATCTCGGCGGTGACGGCGATAGATTTTTGGAGATCTGGAACCTCGTTTTCATGCAGTATGAGCGCAACGAAGCCGGAGAACTCCTGCCACTGCCCAAACCCAGCATCGATACGGGCATGGGTCTGGAGCGTATCACCGCTATCAAAGAGGGGGTGCTGAGCAACTACGATAGCTCTCTTTTTATGCCCCTTATCGAGGCGATTAGCGAAATCGCCAAGAAAAAGTACGTCTATGAAGAGGGGGCGAGCTTTCGCGTCATCGCAGACCACATCCGCTCCGTCACTTTTCTTTTGGCCCAGGGCGTGATGTTTAGCAACGAAGGACGCGGCTATGTGCTGCGTCGCATCCTTCGCCGCGGTGTGCGCCACGGCTATCTTTTAGGACTCAAAGAGCCCTTTATGTACCGCCTCGCCGATGAGGTGGCCAAGCTCATGGGAGGTCATTATAGTTATCTCAATGAAAAACTCCCTACCGTAAAAGAGCAGATAAAAGCCGAAGAGGAGCGCTTCTACCAAACCATCGAAGCGGGGATGAAGCTCTTTGAAGAAGAGCTCGCACGTACCAAAGAGGTCTTTAGCGGCGAAGTGGCCTTCAAACTCTACGACACCTACGGTTTTCCACTCGATCTCACAGAAGATATGCTGCGCGAAAAGGGTCTCAGGCTCGATAGGGAAACGTTTGAAAAGCGTATGCAAGAGCAGCGCCAGCGTGCCAAGGCCGCATGGAAGGGAAGTGGCGATGCGGTGCTTAGCGGTGATTTCAAGGAACTCATGGGCCTGCGCAACGAGTTTGTAGGCTATGAGCGGCTTGTCTCCAAGACGATTATCTTGGGGCTTTTGGATGAAAATTTCAAAAAAACTGATGCACTCCAAGCAGGTCAAAAAGGGTGGGTGCTTTTGGAAGAGACACCTTTCTATGCCGAAAGCGGTGGTCAGGTGGGCGATAGGGGTGAACTGCGCCTCTATGAAGGAGAGACCATCGCCGAGGTGCTCGATACGAAGAAGTTTTTCGACCTCAATCTCAGTCTCATCGAGGCAGTGGGCGAAGTGAAGGTGGATGAAGCCGTAGAGGCTATCGTGGACAAATCGCGCCGCGAAATAGCCAAGCACCACTCCGCTACGCACCTCTTGCACAGCGCTTTGAGGCGCATCCTGGGCGAGCACGTGACGCAGCAGGGTAGCCTCGTGGAGGCAAATCGCCTGCGCTTCGATTTTTCCCATCCCAAACCTCTTGGCGCCGAAGAGATCGAGCGTATAGAGAACTTCGTCAACGAAGTGATAGCCCAGGGTATCGAGGGCAAAGTCGAAGAGATGCCCATCGACAAAGCCAAAGAAAAAGGCGCGATGGCGCTCTTTGGGGAAAAGTATGGCGATGTGGTGCGTGTGGTGGAGTTCGGTGATGTGAGTGTGGAACTGTGCGGTGGAACGCATGTGAAAAATACGGCCGAAATCGGCAGCTTCTTCATCACCAAAGAGTCTGGCGTGAGCAGCGGCGTGCGCCGCATCGAGGCGGTGTGCGGCATGAGTGCCGTGCAGTTAGCCAAATCGTGGCGCTCGGCACTGGTGCAGGCCGAAGAGGAAGTAAAAAATAAAGATGTCATACTTGGTATCAAAAAGCTCAAAGAGCAGGTAGCCAAGCTCAAAGAGGAGCTCAAAAATGCTGCTAAAGTGCGCCCTACGGAGCTCAAAAGCTACGATGTCGGTGGAGCGAAAGTGATCATCGATACCGTCGAAGCGGGTGATATCAAAAACTTAATCGATGATATCAAAAACGCGCACGACAAGGTGGCCGTGATGCTCTTGCAGCCAAAAGAGGGCAAAGTCCTCATCGCTGCAGGTGTCAAAGGATTGGAGCTCAAAGCCGGCGAGTGGGTCAAAGCCGTCGCACCGGTTGTCGGTGGCGGCGGTGGCGGACGACCAGATTTCGCCCAAGCAGGCGGCAAAAATCCCGAAAAAATCGAAGATGCGATGCAAGAAGCGCTCGTCTTTGCGAAAAACGTTTTAGGGGGGTAGCATGGACGCACTTATCTATATCATCTTTTTTCATATCCTTAGTGCCGTCATCTGGATAGGGGGGATGATCGCGATTCGCTTCGCTGTGCATCCAGCACTGCAAAAAATTGATGATCCGCAAGTGCGCCTGGCTCGTACCTTCGAGATCACGGGACGTCTCTTCGGGCTCGTGGCGCCTTTTATTCTCATCCTCATCGCAAGCGGCCTCTATCTCGCTTTTACTTTCGGTTTCGAAGGGCATACGAAGCTCAGCAAAGTAGTGCATACAAAAGAGGCGATATGGCTTATTATGACACTCAATTACGCTGCTATGGTGTGGTTGCGCTTCAAAGCCCAAAGCCATTTTCTTAGCGGCAACGCCCTCATGGCCAAAAAGCTCATGGCGCCTATTCCTAAGTACATGCTTCCTCTCAACATCGCACTGGGACTCGTGGAGATGTTTTTGGGATTGGTGCTGCGAGGTCTTTGAAAGGATAGTGGATGAAATCTTTGGGTAAGCATCTTTTGGCGGAGTACTACCGCTGTGACGAAGAGGCCATCAATGATGTCAAAAAGGTAGAAGAGGCACTCGTGCACGCGGCCGAGATCGCGGGAGCCACAGTGATAGGCAAATCCTTTCACCGCTTCGAACCATACGGTGTCAGCGGTGTGGTGGTGATCAGCGAGAGCCATCTTACTATCCATACATGGCCCGAATACGGTTTTGCCGCAGTGGATGTCTTTACCTGTGGCGATCATGTGGATCCTATGAAAGCCCATGAGTATCTCAAAAAAGTTTTTAAAACCCAAAACGCTACGGTCGAGACGATTTTGCGCGGTGTCCTCAATATCCCTGATCTGCGCCACAAACCGGGTGGCAGCTGTATCACAGGCCAGTGCGGAGACAAAAAGATAGGATGATTCGTCTTGTTAGTGCAAGCCCGACACGTGCAAAACTTTTGCACGATGCGGGTATAGAGTTTATCCAAAGCCCTGTGGATTTCGACGAAGAAGAGCTTTTGAAAAAATACACAAAGCCCAAAGAGTTCGTCTGTGCGGCTGCTCGCGGCAAACTCGATGCAGCTATAAAACGCTATGGCCTCGATATCCCTATCGTGGCGGCCGATACGGTAGTGGCCGTGGGAAATGAGATCTTGCGCAAAGCCAAAGATGAAAGAGAGGCTTTAGAGATCCTTCGCAAGCAAAGCGGCAATCGAGTGGACATCATCACCTGTATGATCTATGCCGACAAAGAGCGCACCGTCGAGGATCTCGATATCACCAGCTATATCTTCGCTTCTTTCGATGAAGAGGATCTGCGTCGCTACATCGCAAGTGGTGCGTGGAGAGGCAAAGCGGGTGCATGCATGGTGGAGGGTTTTTGCAAAAAGTATATCCGCCAAATGCATGGACGCCAATCCACCGCCATGGGACTTCAGGTAGAAAGGTTGCGAGAAATTGCAAAAGATATTTGAAGGCAATAGAGGTGAAATCTACCTGATCGACTACTATGGCCGACCTGCTGTGCTGAAAAAACTACGCCCCGGCAAGCGCAATACCCTCACCAACGAAGCGAAAATCTTACGCTACTTGGAGCCCTTGAAAATAGCCCCCAAGCTTTACGAGGCGGGTGAAGCGTACTTGATTATGGAGTACATCGAAGGAAAAAGTCTCAAAGAGGCTTTGCAACAATCGCGCAAGAGTGCGCTCTTGGCTGCCTTGGAGGCGGCATACATCCTCGATCGCGCGGGTGTGTATCATCGGCAGTTGGGTCGCTACTACCATTTTATCCTCACACCCCAAAGAATGCGCGTCGTAGATTTCGAGCGTGCCACAATGAGCGCGCATCCGCGCAACGTTTTGCAATTTGTGGGATACTATCTACGAGATTTGCCGCTTCAAGACGCCGTGCAGCTGTATAAAAGACATCGTCAAGCGGGTTATCACAAGATTGTAGAGGCGATTCGCGATGTTTTATGACAAAGAACTCGCTGCCATCGAGCGTGCAGGGCGTCTTCGCAAGCGCCGCATCTTCGATCCCTCCCTCAAGGATTTCGCATCCAACGACTACTTGGGGCTTGCCCACCGTAAAGAGCTTTTGGAGCGGGCATACGAGCGAGTAGCCAGCTATCCTGCCAACGCCGCCAAAGCGAGCCAGCTCATCAACGGCTACACCCCCATCCATCAGGCTTTCGAAGAGGAGCTGTGCCGATTGAATGGTTTTGCTGCGGCGATTACCGTAGGAAGCGGATTTTTGGCCAATATCGCTCTCATCGAAGCGCTGGTGCGCCGTGGCGATAGACTCCTTTTGGATGAGGAGTTCCATGCCAGCGGGATTCTCGCGAGCCGCCTCGTGCCCGGAAGCGTGGAGTTTTTCGCGCACAACGACGCCGAGGATCTTTCTAAAAAGCTGCGCTGCAGCAAGGGACGCACCATCGTAGCGGTGGAGGGAATCTACTCTATGAGCGGCGACCTGCTCGATCCTTCTATTTTCGAGGTAATCGACGAAGAGACGATCCTCATCGTCGACGAGGCCCACAGCAGTGGCGTCGTGGGGCCAAATCTTTTAGGCGTCTTCGATCTGTATGGTATTTCCATCGGCCCCAATCACATCAAGATGGGTACGATGGGCAAGGCATTGGGAAGCTATGGTGCCTATATCTTGGCAAGCCGCGAGATCGTTTCGTTTTTGGAAAACCGTGCTAAGAGCATCATCTACACCACGGCGCTCTCGCTCATGGATGTGGCCCTTGCACATGAGGGTTTGCGCTACATCGAAGCGCACAAAGAGCAGTTGCGAGAGGAGATAGAAAAACGTTTGGCGATGATGCACGAAAGGGGATTTGCGAACGAAACGCTCATTCTCGATATTCCGATGCGAAATGTTCTCGCTGCTCAGGAGCGACTGCTCAAAGAGGGGTATCTCGTGGGAGCGATTCGTCCTCCTACGGTCAAAGAGCCGATGCTGCGCATCATCGCACGGCTTGGCGAGAGTGCACAAGATTTTGCGACGCTTTTAGAGAAGGTGCACGATGTTCGTCTGTAAGAAGCTGCACATTTATAATGATACGCGTACCTTCGTCGATATCTCCTTTCGTATCCGAAAATCCCTCGCCCTCGTGGGCCAAAGCGGCAGCGGCAAGAGTTTGACGCTTAAAGCGCTGCTCGATCTTTTGCCAAGGGGGATGCGGCGCGAGCTCGAAGTGGAGTGGGAGTATCCGATCAAACGGGGCGAGACGCTCTCTCTCGTACCCCAAAACCCCTTTACCTCGCTGAGCCCCCTTACAAAAATCAAGAACCAGTTTTTCACCTCGCCTCACCACGCTGCCGAACTTTTGGAGATGGTGGGATTGGGTGCGGAGTATTTAGAGCGCTATCCGCCCGAGCTCAGCGGCGGTCAGCAGCAGCGGGTGGTGATCGCTATGGCGCTTGCCAAAAATCCTAAACTCTTGCTTTTGGACGAGCCTACGACCGCCCTCGATCCGAAACTGCGCCTCTCCATTCTCGAACTTTTCGCTACGCTTCAGGAGAAGCTGGGTTTTTTGATACTTTTCGTCACCCACGATATCGCCAGTGCCCAGCGGCTCTGCGAAGAGATGGCGGTACTCAAAAGTGGTACAATTATCGAGTCGGGTTTGACGCAAGATATCGTGCGCCATCCCGAAAAAGAGTATACCAAGATGCTCATAGCATCCGATTTTTCACATAGGAAGTTTCGTCAATGAAAGTATTACGTTTTTTCGGTGCGGCTTTTTTCGTGCTCCTCATAGGCGCCATCCTCTTTGGGGCCTTCTATGTCGCCAACCTCTACACCGAGGTAGCTCCTAAGGCACAAAAAATCATTCATTACCATCCCAAGCTCACCACAAAAATATACGACCGTAACGGCGAGCTCATCGCTACCCTCTACAAAGACGAAAACCGCGAATACGTCAAGTACGACGAGATTCCCGGCCGTGCCATCGAAGCGCTTTTGGCCATCGAAGATACCAAATTCTTCGAGCATGGCGGCATCAACTTCGATGCGATCTTTCGCGCTGTCATAAAAGACCTCAAGGCGGGCAAGTTCGTCGAAGGAGCCAGCACCATCACCCAGCAGCTGGTCAAAAACATGGTGCTCACACGCAAAAAGAAGCTCTCGCGTAAGATCAAAGAGGCGCTCATCGCGCTACGTGTGGAAAACGCTCTGACAAAAGAGCAGATCTTGGAGCGCTACTTCAACCAGATCTACTACGGACATGGCTACTACGGTATCAAAACCGCGGCGCACGGGTATTTCCATAAAGATCTGAGCCAATTGAGTCTCAAAGAGATAGCGATGCTGGTGGGACTTCCGCGTGCGCCAAGCTACTATGACCCCACCAAGCACTACGATCGTGCCATCCAGCGTGCCGATCGCGTCATCAACCGGATGTACGAGCTGGGCTGGATCGATGAGAAGAGTTTTTCCCAAGCTATCGCCGAGCAACCCAAAGTCTACAAAAGTCGCGAATCTATCAATAAAGCTCCCTACATCACCGATGAGGTCGTACGCAGACTCAAAAAAGCGCTGCCCGATCTGCAGTGGGGCGGGTATAAGATCTACACCACGATCGATCTACATCTGCAAAAATTGGCACGCAAAGAGCTGGTGCGAGGATACGAAGAGATCATCAAACGGGGCCACGGCTACAACTACAAAGCCCTCAACGGCGCCGTGGTGGTCATGAAACCCCAGACAGGCGAAGTGCTGGCGCTCGTGGGTGGTGTGGACTACTATAAAAGCGCTTTTGATCGCGCCACGCAGGCGCGCCGTCAGCCGGGCAGCTCCTTCAAGCCGTTCATCTATCAGATCGCACTGGATTTAGGCTACAGCCAGCTCACGCCCATCCCCGACGTGGCCAAAACGTACGAATACTACGTCAACGGCGTCAAAAAAATCTGGCGTCCCAAAAACTACGAAAAAGATTATGAAGGGGTCTTAACGCTCAAGGATGCTTTGGTGCATTCGCGCAACCTCGCAACCATCAATCTCGTGGAGCAAATAGGCCTGGGACGTATCTACAAGCGTCTCGAGGCTATGGGTTTTCGCAACGTTCCCCACGATCTTTCCTTGAGTCTGGGGACCATCACGCTCTCGCCTCTCGAGCTCGCTTCGTTCTATACGATCTTTTCTAACTACGGTGTCAAAAACGCTCCCAAACTCATCAGTGCCGTGACCAGATTCGACGGCAGTGCAGTGGCACTGCCATCGATCGCAGCGCAAAAGATAGAAGAGCCCAAGCAGGCTTTTTTGATGATCGATATCCTGCGTGACGTGGTGCAAAGGGGCACGGGACGGCGTGCGCGGGTAGATGGTGTGGAAGTGGCCGGCAAGACGGGAACGACCAACAATTTCGTGGATGCCTGGTTTTGCGGTTTTACGCCCGATATCGAGGTGGTGACATGGTTTGGCCAAGACGACAACACTCCACTCAAAAAGGGTGAGGCGGGCGGCCGTGCGGCGGCACCCGTGGTGGGACGCATCATCGCAGATCTGTATGCCAAACATCCCGAAATGCGCCGTAGCTTTTTCGTGCCCCAGGGGGTCTACGCCATGACCGTGGGCGGCCGGCGCTACTACTTCACCGATATCTCCAAGCCAAAACCGGGCGAAATGATGGTACAAGAGCCAAGCGGCAGCGGCGAAGGGGAGCAACCAAGCAGCGGCGATCTGCTCTTTTAAAGGGTGCAGTAAAAGAGCTCCTTGATCATCTCTTGTGAGAGGGTCTTGGTGGTGATGACGAGACTCTTGATCTGCAGATCGGCCAGCACTTGGGCCTCTTTTTCGTCGCGCACACGCGCCACCACATGGGCATGGGGCGCTAGATCGAGGACCGACTGGGTGATGAGGCGGATCTTTTCGAGATTGTGGAGGGTGATCACCACTGCCGAAGCAAAGCGCAGATCGAGATTTTCCAAGACACTTCTTTGTGCTGCGTTGCCGAAAAATATCGGCTCTTTTGCTTGCAACCCCTCTTCGTAGAGCAAAATATCGTGCTCGATGATGATGTATTGAAATCCCCTTTTTCGCAGATCCTTACTGATGCTTTTACCCAGCGGCCCATACCCGCAGACGATGATGTGCCCTCGCAGATGCGCAGGAGCGATGGCGATGCCGGGCGTGGGCTCGGTGAAGTAGCGATCGGCCAGGTGTTTGAGGCGTTTGAGGATGAAGGGGGTGAGAATCATCGAAACGATGACGGCCGAGGAGAGGATCTGCACCTGCGCTTCATCCAAGAGATCGTTTTGCATAGCGAGCACGAAGAGTGCCAGAGCGAATTCGCCGATCTGTGCGAGCGCGAGAGCGGTTTTGAATGCAGTACGTTTTTGCTCGAACCTTCCTAAGATCACATAGATGATGAGGGCTTTGAAAGCCATGATACCCAGTACCAGTGCGAGGATCGTAGCGATATTGTGCGCTATGAGCTCGAGCTGTATCCTGTTGCCTACTGCGAAGAAGAAGACACCTAAAAGCAGATCGCGAAAGGGTGCCAGGTCCGCTTCGACTTGGTATTTATAGTGCGATTCGGCCAAAAGCATCCCGGCAAAGAAGGCGCCTAAGGAGTAGGAAAAGCCGAAAAAGTGCGACAGCTCGGCACTGAGGAATATGACGAAAAAGACAGCGAGTAAAAATATCTCCTGATTTTTGGTGCTGATGGCGTAGCGAAGGAATCTATCGATGACGAATCTGCCCAAAAAGAGCAGCAGTGCAAAAAAGAGTGCCATATTCAAAAAGGTCTGGAGTAGGAGATTGATGAGCGAGACATCTTTGGTAAAGATCTGGATCATCAACAAAAGCGGAATGACGGCAATGTCTTGGAAGAGCAAAATACCCAGCGCCTTGCGGCCGTAACTGGAGTGGATGTCGCCGTTTTCGTTGAGGATTTTGAGCACGATGGCCGTGGAGGAGAGAGAAAGAGCGAAACCCACTATGATAGCGCTTTTAGGAGGCAAACCGGCGATGGTGGCCACCAGTGCGAAGAGTACGCCGCTGATGAGCACTTGCAACAGTCCATAGCCGAACACCTCGCGGCGCATGACTTTGAGCTCGCGAAAACTAAACTCCAGCCCTATCGTAAACATCAAAAGCACGATGCCCACTTCCGAGATATATTCGAGCATTTCGGAGTTGTGGACACTTAAATGTAAGAAGTTTGCTACGAAGATACCGGTAAAGATATAGCCGATGGCTGTAGGAATATCGAGCCGTTTGAGCACGATGTTGAGTACCGAAGCGATAAAGAGAGCAGCGAGTATGATCCAGACTTGTTGCATGCAGATTCCGTGAACTTTTTGGTCTATTATAGCGTGAAACGAAAATGCCACGCTTTTGGAGTATAATGGCGCAAAAAAGGAGTCGCAATGGATTGGACAAAGATTTTGATGATGGGTGCGGAGTATATCCGCAACAATGACGACCAGAGCACCAGCGACCTCGATGTTTCACAGATCATGGGCGCGCTGCAAAGCGTGCTCGGAAACGGCAGTGGTGTGGATCTCGCATCGCTGCTTTCTCGTGCCCAAAGCAGCGGCCTCATGGATGTGGTCCAAAGCTGGATAGGAAGCGGTGAGAATGCACCGATCGATCCTCAAAAAGTGACGGAACTTGTAGGAAGTGACAAAGTGCAAGCCCTTGCCGAGCAGCTGGGCATTTCGCATGAAAGCGCACAAAAAGCGCTCGCAGACGCTCTGCCC
The DNA here is from genome assembly GCA_027024145.1 of Campylobacterales bacterium. Classification (GTDB taxonomy): domain Bacteria; phylum Campylobacterota; class Campylobacteria; order Campylobacterales; family Nitratiruptoraceae; genus Nitratiruptor. Next base: position 5,486 of record JALVTF010000089.1, on the reverse strand, counting down.
AACGTAGTGGATCAGGCTACCAACGAAGAGCCGAGTCTTGCCCAGCAGCTTTTGGAACAAGTAGGCGGCATCGAAGGTGCCATGAATATGTTTAAAAAACTGTTCTAAGGAGTGAAAATGTTCGATTTCATTAAAGATATCGGTGAGAAACTCTTCGATAAATACGAAGAAGCGGCCGAAAAGATCAAAGAGTACATCCATCGTGACAATCCCGGTGTGGAGAATGTGGAAGTGCAGGTAAACGAAAACGGAGAGGTGCAGCTCAAGGGTGAGGCAAAAGATCAAGCCGCTATGGAAAAAGCAGCACTCATGGCAGGCAATGTCCAAGGCATCGCGAAAGTCGACACCAGTGCCGTGCAGGTCAAAGAGCCTGCGCAAACAAAAGTGGAAATCTATGAAATCCAAAAAGGTGACACACTTTGGGCGATCGCCAAGAAGTTCTACGGTGACGGCAACAAATATATGAAAATCTTCGAAGATAACAAAGAGGTGATCAAGGATCCCGACAAAATCTACCCCGGGCAAAAGATTCGTATCGTTTTAGAAGATTGAGAGTCCCGTTTTTGATGTAAAAAGCTCCAGGGCGATGGTGCCGGCGTAGGAGTTGCCGTAGCTATTGAGCGGCGGCGACCAGACGCATATTCCCATCTTGCCCGGCACCACCGCTACTATTCCTCCTCCCACACCGCTTTTTCCAGGCAGTCCCACATGAAAGGCAAATTCTCCGCTCGCGTCGTAATGACCGCATGTGAGCATCACGGCGTTGATACGTTTGGCTTGTGTGGGGGTGATGAACTCTTTTTGCTTGATAGGGTCATTGCCATGATTTGCCAGATAGAGCATGGAGCGAGCCAGCTCAGCTGTGCTCATCTCCACGGCGCAGTGCTTGAAATAGGTCTGCACGCAGGTGGCAGGGTCGTTATCCAAGTTGCCAAAGCTCTTGATGAGGTTTGCCAGCGCGCGGTTGCGAAAGCCATGCTCCATCTCCGATTTTGCTACGGCGGGATTGATATTGATATCGGGAGTGTCGCTAATGTCACGGATGAAGCCGAGGATATTTTCGAGCGTGATAAACTCGTCTTGATAGTGGGAGATGAGACTATCGGTGATGACGATGGCACCGGCGTTGATAAAGGGATTGCGCGGAATGCCATGCTCGTACTCTAACTGCACCAGGCTATTGAAGGGCGATCCGCTGGGCTCCACGCCTACGCGTTTGTAGAGCTCTTTGGAGTAAATAGTCAGAGCCATCGTGAAGGTGAAGACTTTCGAGATGCTCTGTATCGAAAAGCGCTTTTGGTATTCACCCACATGATAGCTCTCGCCACCAACTGTGACAATACTCATGGCGAAGTGGTTAGGATCGACTTTGGCAAGCTCTGGGATGTAGTCGGCGACTCTGCCTTTGCCGATATGGGGCTTGACCTCTTGGTAGATCTCTTCGAGGATAGCTTGATAGTCCATAGGTAGCTTTCAAAGGGCCGAGGGGCCCTTTGGATTAGCAGCTGTAGTAGAGTTTGAACTCGTATGGATGTGGACGTCCTTCTACCGGGTTGACCTCCACTTCATACTTCCAGTCGATATATTCGCGGATGAAATCTTCGCTCATGACGCCGCCTGCAGTGAGGAAGTCGTGATCTTTTTTGAGTGCTTCGAGAGCTTCACGGAGAGTTGCTGGCATAGTTTTGATGCCTTGGTCGCGCAGCTCTTCGAGTGTGTATTCAAAAAGGTCCTCGTCTCTTGGTTCACCTGGATCGATCTGGTTTTTGATGCCATCGATGCCGGCCATGAGGATGGCTGTGAAAGCGAGGTATGGACAGCTGGAGCTATCGGGGCTTCTGAACTCTACGCGCACGCTCTTTTCGCCGGCCCCATATGGGATACGGAAGCACGCACTTCTGTTGCGAGAGCTGTACGCGAGCACGGATGGTGCTTCGAAGCCCGGCATGAGGCGTTTGTAGGAGTTTGTAGATGGGTTGGTAAATGCTGCCACGGCACCTGCATGTTTGATGATACCGCCGATGAACCATTTGGCGATTTCGCTGAGGTTGCCGTATTCACCTGCTTTGAAAAAGAGGTTTTTGCCGTCTTTCCAGATAGAGCAGTGTACGTGCATACCGTTACCGTTGTCGCCGTAGAGCGGTTTAGGCATGAATGTCGCGGTTTTGCCATTGATGTGGGCTACGTTTTTGACCACGTATTTATATTTTTGGACATTGTCTGCAGCGGTGATGATATCGCCGAATTTTACGCCGATTTCACCTTGTCCTGCAGTACCCACTTCGTGGTGTACCACGAATGTTTCGATGCCCACTTCGCCGAGGACGTTGACCATCTCCGCACGGATATCCATTTGGCTGTCCACCGGTGGAACAGGGAAGTAGCCCTCTTTGTATGCGGGTCTGTGTCCGATGTTGTAGCCACCCTCATCACGTGGGTCTTTTTTCCAGTTCCATTCACCCTCTTCAGAGTCCACTTCGTAGCACTGGCTGTTTGGCTCATCCACTACATGCACATGATCGAAGATGAAAAATTCGTTTTCTGGCCCAAAATATGCTACATCACCGATTCCGCTCTCTTTGAGGTATTCGAGGGCTTTTTTCGCGATAGTGCGGGGATCTTTGAAATAGGGTGTTCCGTCTACGTCACACACGGAGCAGATCACGACCGCTGTAGGATCGGCAGTAAAAGGATCGACGAATGCAGTGGAGGCGTCCGGCATCAAAAGTGTGTCAGATTCGCTGATGTTTTTCCACATACGGATGGAGCTACCATCGAAAGGAATACCTTTTTCGAACATCTCTTCTGTGACCGCTTTGGCGTTGTAGGCCACATGGTGCCAACGTCCGAAGATATCTGTAAAGCGGAAATCCACAAACTCGATCTCTTCGCGACCGAGCATCTCGAAAAACTCTTTGACTGCGCTCATGCACTCTCCTTCATGAAATTTTAAACATCACTCATTATATCGCAACATAACTTTGCATTTTGTTTAAAAATCGAGCAGTTCTCGCTCTTTTCGCCGAAACACCGCGACTTTATCAAATCCGATCTCTTTGGCAAGTGTTACGATTTGACCCATTTTATAGCCCACCTGTTCGGGTGCGTGCGCATCGGAGGCGAATGTGATGGGGATGTCGCGTGCATAGACCTCTTCGAGCAGTTCCCGACTGGGATAGGGTTCGCCCACCGGTTTGCGCAGCCCCGCAGAACTGATCTCTACCACCATACCGCTTTGTTTGATGGCGTCCAGTGCTTTTTTGGCAATGAGGCGCACATCCTTTTTGGGTTTGAAGTTGAAGACTTTGATAAGATCCAGGTGCCCCACGATCTGAAAGAGCCCGCTCTTTGCCATCTGCTCGATGGCAGTGAAGTAGTCCTCCCAAATCTTGTCGATATCTTGGTTTTTATATTCGCCTATGAATTCGGGGTTGTCGAAGCCCCAGAGGTCTTGATGGATGAGCACGTCACCGTGAGCGCGCGATTTTGGCAAAAAGTGCACGGAGCCTATGAGATAGTCCACATCCGCTTTGAGGATGCGCTCCTCCATGAGCCCCGGCAAAAAATCCACTTCGTAGCCAAGCAAAATTTCTATTTTTTCCTTGTAGCGCTCCTTAACTTGGTGAATGGCCGCTTCGTAGCCGTCGGCATCCGCGAGGCGCATGCGATACTTTTGATCGAAATCCATCGGTGCGTGGTCGCTAAAGCCGTATATTGCGATACCCTTTGCAATCGCGGCTTCGATGTACTCTTCTATTTCGCCTGTAGCGTGGTTGCAAAGTTTGGTGTGGTTGTGCAAATCGACGAACAAGCCAATCCTTTTGGTATAATTAAAATTAGTTTAATTAAAAGTATACCATAGGGGATGAGGATGGATATTTTCGAGCAAATCCGCTGCGACAGCGTCGCCGGAGTCAAAAAGGCGCTTGGTGAGATAGAAGACATCAACGCTTTGCGCACAGAAAGCGGAGATTCGCTCTTGCGCACCGCGATCAAGGCGCGCGCAAGTCTCGAACTTTTCGCTACGCTCGCCGAAGCAGGAGCGGATATTTTCGAAGTGGATGAAGAGGGTGTAGGTCTCATCGACGATGCGATCAAGAAGGGACGCTTGGATATCGTGCGCTATCTGGTCGAGCACGGTATCGATCCCAATACTACTAAACGCAAAAGCGGTTTTACACCTCTCATGGCGGCGATGGCCTACGGTGATGAGCCGATAGTGCGCTATTTGGTACATGAATGCAAGGTGGATGTAAACGTGCGCGATACGTTCGAAAAGAGCGCGGCGGATTATGCGAAAATGACAGGGTATAAGCATTTGCTGTCAATTTTGGAGGAACGTGAGTGAAAAAGGTAGAACTTCTTAGCCCCGCAGGTAATCTCAAAAAACTCAAAATCGCTCTTGCATACGGTGCCGACGCGGTCTATGGCGGGGTGAGCCACTTTAGCCTGCGTATTCGCAGCGGCAAAGAGTTTGACGAAGCGAGCTTCAAAGAGGGAATCGAATACGCCCACGCGCGGGGAAAAAAGGTCTACTGCACCATCAATGGCTTTCCCTTTAACTCCCAGATCAAACTCTTTGCGCGCCATATCGAAAAGATGGCTGCACTGGGTCCCGATGCCTTTATCGTCAGTACCCCGGGAGTCATCAAGCTCTGCCAGGAAATCGCACCGAATATCCCGCTGCATCTCTCTACCCAGGCGAATGTGATGAACTACCTCGATGCGGCGGTCTACTACGATTTAGGCGTACAGCGTATCATCGCAGCGCGCGAGATCAGCCTCAAGGATCTCGAAGAGATCAAAAAACGCTTGCCGGATCTGGAGCTGGAGATTTTCGTGCATGGCAGCATGTGCTTTGCTTATAGCGGCAGATGCCTCATCAGCTCCGTCCAGAGCGGTCGCGTGCCCAATCGCGGTAGCTGTGCTAACGATTGCCGCTTCGAATACACTCTCTATGCCGAAAATCCGGAAACCGGCACGCTTTTTAAGCTCGAAGAGCGAGAGGGAGAGGGCACCTACATCATGAACGCCAAAGATCTCAATTTGGCTCACCATATCAAAGAGATCCTGGATAGCGGTGTAGTGGATAGCCTCAAGATCGAAGGGCGCACCAAGAGCGACTACTACGCCGCCATCACCGCCAAGGCCTACCGCATGGCTATCGATGACTACTATGCAGGTAGGTTCGAGCCGCAAAAGTATCAAGCGGAGCTCGCTACCACCAAGCATCGCGGCTTTACCGACGGCTATTTGGTGAGCCGTCCCTATGAAAAGGGCGGCACCCAAAAGCTCGATAACTCCATCAGTGAAGGCACCCACCAGGTCAAGGCGGAAGTGATAGAAGATGGCCTCCATTTTCTTACCAAAGATAAAATCTGCAAAGGTGATGTGCTTGAAATCGTAGCACCCGAAGGTGCCACCATCACGCCGTGCAAAAATGAAATAGGTGAAGTTTTCCAAAAAGATGGCAAGTGGTGGCTGCG
>JALVTF010000088.1 GCA_027024145.1 Campylobacterales bacterium | reverse complement strand
GCAGATACTCCTCCTTCCACACAAAGCGCTCCCCGTCGCAAAAGCGCTCCTGCTCTCCCACGTAGGAGCGCAAGGTATCGTAGGGATGGACACTTGGATTGATGAGCACAGCTTTGATACCATGCTTTTGAGCTAAGTAGGTGGCGTAGTAGCCACCTAACGACGAACCCACCAAAAGATCGATAGCTTCTTTGGTTATCAGCTCATCGAGAAAGTGGATAGCCTTTGTGGGCGAAAAGGGAAGATCTGGCGCTACTACATCGCCGAAATAGCGGCGCAAGGCCTCGCTCTTGTTGCCCTTGCCGCAGCTTTTGAAACCGTGGATGTAGAGTATCATGGGTGTTCGTAGAAGATGTAGTTGGTAGAGTAGTCACTAAACTCGAAGTAGACCTTTTTGCGTTTTTCCTCTTTTTGTAAGACGCCATCGAGATTTTGATCGATATAGCCGTAGCCGTAGCGATAGGGTCTGGGACGGTTATCGTCGGTACCGTATGCGGTGGAGATTTTGTCGATGCCCATGATGCGCTTCATGAGCTTGCCGCCGCTATAGATCTCTAACACACCGTTGGTGCCTGTCCAGTTGACGATGGCGCGGCCTAATTTGTTCTGGGTCTCTTGGGTACAACCAGCCAAGAAAAATGCTACAATAGTAAAAAAGAGCACTCTTTTCATCGATATTCCTTTTTTGATCCAATTATAGCAAAAAGGAGGCACTATGGGCGGCTGGACATGTTCACACCAAATAGGCGAATTTTGCGACCTGCTCAAAAAACCGTGCGATCCAGGCGACAAGGGATGCGTGCTCTACGGCAAGGCTTTTTTTAGCAATCCCAAAACTCCCTCCAACGAAGCGCTGCGCCGCCGCGAAGAGATAGCAAAAAAGCGCAAAGAGAAAGGGTATGAATGAGTCTGGCATATAAAATTCCTTATACCTACGAAGACTATAAACATTGGAAGGGAGACTGGGAACTCATACAGGGTGAAGCTGTGGCGATGGCACCGAGTCCAATAGGAGCGCATCAAAATCTCTTGATTACTATAGGTGCCAATATCAAAGCTTCTTTGGATACGTGCAAAAAACCCTGTTACGTATATGCAGAATTGGATTACATCATCGATGAATACAACGTCTTTCGCCCCGACATCGCCTTAACCTGCCAAAAAGTGAGCGATTTTATACGTACTCCGCCCAAAATGGTGATCGAGATCCTCTCTCCCTCCACGGCGCTCAAAGACACCACCGTCAAATTCCAAACCTACCAAAAAGAGGGGGTGGAGTACTATATGATGGTAGACTACAACCTCAAACAGGTCAAACTATTCAAACTGATCGACTACGAATACAAAAAGATCGCGGATAGACAAAGTGGTGTAATGGAGATTGCGATCGATGGTTGTACAATGACGTTTCATATCGACGAGTGGTGGAAACTCCTCTAAAGGTGAGAGATGAAAAAGATAATTCTACTCATAGCGGCTACATTGGCTTTCGCAAAGTTCGCACCCAATAGCAAATGCCAAGAGTGTCACCCCCTCATCTACCAAGAGTTCACCCAAAGCATGCACGCCAAAGCCACCATTTTCAAAGACCCTATCCATGCTGCTGTATGGAAAAAACACCCACTGCACAAAAAGGGAGCCTACAAGTGCGCCAAATGCCACACTCCCGCAGCAAATAACTTCAAAGAGCTCATCGCTCCAAACGGCATAGGTCCTGACCCCAAAAACGTATCCCAAAACGATGCCGTAGCCTGTGCCTACTGCCACCGCATCGAAGCCGTCAAAGAGGGCAACCGCACGAACAGTAACGTCATCAGTTCGCATCCACGCATATATTTCGGTGCACGCAAAGAGCACATCGCCTCACCATTTCACAAGATCGACACCTCCAAGGCTACATTTCTCAAAGGTACCTCTTGCATGGGCTGCCACAGCCACAACCGCAACAACAAGGGACTCTTTCTTTGCAAAATGGAGTATAACGCTACGAGTGAGTGTGCATCATGCCATATGCCCCAGGTCCCAGGCAGCGTCTCCACACTCAAAAAGCGCGCCACACACGCCTTCCACGGCTTTGCAGGAGCACATATAGCACCAAAAATGCTGGCCAAATATGTGGACCTCTCCCTTGCGCCCACGCCAAACGGTCTGCGTCTTACCATCACTTCGCACATCCCCCATGAGCTCCTCTCGCATCCGGCACGTGTGGCTTTCGTGAAGGTTATGGTACTACGAGATGGCAAAACGGTGTGGCAAAAAAGAGAGCTGCTGGTACGCATCATCGGAAAAAACGGCAAACCCACGCCACCTTGGCTCGCTACGCAAGTGCTCAAAGATACGATGCTCAAAGCCAATGAATCGCGAAGCTATAGCTATGATGTGACGCTACAAAAAGGAGACAAAGTCGTTGCGCTCTTAGGATATCGCCTCGTCAAGCCGCCTTTAGCGAAAAAGCTGGGGCTTGACCCCAAACTCAATAAACCCGTTATCCTCAAAAAAGTCACATTCATCTTCGAAGGCTAAGCGAAAGCTTAGTCTTCGAAATAGAGGTTGTAAATCTTATCCACCTTTTGGGCCATTTGCTGCAAGCTTACATTGCGCCCCTCGCGCAAAAACTCCTTACCCTCGAAAAAGAGCAAAATAGCCGGTGCGCTGAGGATGTGAAATGCGGCTCCAAGCTCCGGTGTATCTGCGATATTTGCCTGGATACGCGCCACTTTGGGGTAGCGCTTGGCGAAAAAGGCATCGATTTTTGGCCGCAGCACGTCGCAGACGCTGCAGTTTGGTGCACTAATGTAGAGTAGTACCGCATCGCTCTCGGCGATGGCAGCTCTAATCTCTTCGATGTCGGTAAGCTTTTTCATCCCCATCTCCTTACTCTCCCCTCTTTTTCGATATACGCTATGAGTCTTTGATAGGTTTCGTTGTGAGTGAGCGTCTTGCTATCGCCTATGCAAATGAGCTTGCGCTTAGCGCGCGTGAGCGCCACGTTGAGGCGGCGCAGATCTTGCAAAAATCCTATCTGTCCCTCTTCATTGGAGCGCACGAAACTGATGATGATGATCTCTTTTTCCCTGCCTTGAAAACCGTCGACGCTTTTGATCTCGTAGATCCTCTCTTCGGTATCGATCAGTTTTTTGAGTAGTTTCACCTGTGCCGCATAGGGGGTGATGATACCTATGTGTTCTGGTTTTGCACCCATACTTTCAAGCTCTTTTATAAGAGCTTTGACGATCGCTGCCTCCTTGGGATTTTCGAAGCTGGTACTGCGATCGGGCAGCCGCTCGGCAGCTTCTTCTCCCTCTGTATCCACGAAAACGATGGGTATTTCGTCTAAAATATCTGTATAGCGCTTTGGCACACTTAGGCCTAGATCTGCTATGGTGTGCTCTCGCACGCTCGCATCGGCTATGAGCTTGCCTTCGTAGAACTCCCGGTTCGAAAACCCCATAATCTTTTCGTGCATCCTATACTGGATACGCAGCATCTGCGCTAGATCCGGCAGGCACTCGATGAGCTCTTCGAAAAGCGATTTTCTAAGCTCGCGATTGTCGCTTACCACCGTGGGCGGCAGCTGTTTGTGATCGCCTGCAATGACGAAGCGCCCAGCGTGCATGATGGGAATGAGTGTGGAGGGAATCACCTGCTGGCTCCCCTCGTCTATCACCGCCACGTCGAACTCTTCGTCTTTGAGGATCTCACTCATGATCATGCCGTTTGTGGAGAGTACCACGTCGGCACTACGGATGATCTGCTTATAGACCTCTTCTTCTTTAGCTCTCAGTGCACGCACGAGCGATTCGATTTTGCGATCAAGTTTGATCCATTTGGCCATGGACTGCATCGTAGCCACGCTGATGCCTCGCATACTTTTGCCCCGCGCCGCCAGCGTGGTGATGCGCTCATGACTGAGGCCTCTGCTGCGCGCTTGCGTGGGTTTGGAAAACTGGTCGCGCTCTTTAACCAGCACTCCCACCTCTTCCCAGCCCTGCTTGATGGCTTCGGCCTCGAGGCTTTTTGCATATTTGGCATGGATGCTAAATTCTTCCAGCTCATAAAGGATGCGCGCCGGATGACCGATACGCACGAGACTCAAATCATGCGCTGCCAGGCGCTGGAGCATATTGTCCACGGCGGTATTGGAATCGGCTACGGCGAGGACTTTGTTGGCCCGCCTCACCTCTTGGAGGATGAGCTCGATGAGCGTAGAGGTCTTGCCGGTGCCAGGAGGCCCATGGATGAGAAAAGCTTCAGCGCCGAGTGCCTTGGACACCGCCTCTTTTTGGGTGTCATTGAGGCGAGTGATTGGTGAAAACTCGATAGATTTCGCCTCTTTTGGCTTTGCAATGCCCAAGGCGACGTTGCGAAGATAGCGTTTGCGCCCGGTGGCGTGGCGAAGATTTTGGAGGTTTTCTTCCATACGCTTGAAGGTCACGTCATTGACGAAAAGATCGACGCGGATGCCGCTTCCATAGACCCACTTGGGTGGTCGCTGCTCGAAAGCTACGGTGATGAAGTTCTTGCGCACTTCACTTACGGTCCCGGTTACGTCACTCTTAAGCGGTTCACCCCGACTAATGAGCACGATATCGCCGGAGCTGATCTCCGTATCGATAATGCGGCTGCGACCGAATTTGACGAAAAAGAGATTGAGCCTGGAGGGCTCTTTGGAGCCTCGTAGATCCAAGATGGCGCGACCGTAGATCTCACGCTCCGCTCCACTCATCGATTTGATCTCGCCGATGGTGGCCGCCATCTCGGCTCTGCGCTCTTCGTCGATGAGGTAGCTGTAGCGCTCCACGAACTCGTGCACGGCGATAATTTCGGCCTCTTCGGCACGGCTTGGAAAGTGCTTTTTGTCGATTTTGGTTTTGACGCGCTTTTTGAGGCATACGAGAGTCACGCCGTTGGCATGGTAGGTGCGTTTAACATCGGCGAGCTTGATTTTGAGCTTGCGCAGCGCCTTTTGGAGCTCCACTCCATCTACAACTTTTGGTACAATGAAACAGGCCAAAGGCTACCCTTGAATTTTTTCGCAATTGTAACACAAAGGCTGAAGATGCAAAAATCGATTTTTCTTGCAGCGCTCGAAGACTTCTTGACCCAAAAGTTCCTGCTCATCACCTTCGCGCCGTTTCTTATCACCTTCGTTCTCTTTGGGATGCTCTTTTACGGCTCTATTTCCGAAATCTTGGATATGCTCAGCACCCTCGCCCAAAATCCTGACGCCATCAACTCCCCAGACGTTGCGCAATTTGCCCAGGAGCACCACTGGCTGGCCGCCATCGCCTCGAGCACCCTCTTTCACTATATCGCAGGCATCTTGCTCACGGTTCTTGGCACCGTATTGGCAGTTTTGCTCTCTACTGCAGTAGCGACGATGGTGATGGGATTTTTCATCCCCACCGTCGTGCGCGAAATCCACAGACGCCACTATCCGGAGGTCTCCCTCGACGGCGGCGTAAGCGCAGGCGAGTACATCATGCTGATGCTCTCCACACTCGGCAAAGCCGTAGGGGTTTTCATCCTCACCCTCTTTGTCTATTTCGTCCCGCTCCTCAATGCTATCGCAGTCAATATCCCCTTTTACTACCTTTTCCATTCACTGTATGTTTTAGATGTGGGAGGAGAGATTTTCAAAAAAGAGGAGCTCATAGCTGTACTCAAAAAACATCGCCCCAAAATCATGTCGACGACATTGATTTTGTACCTTATTACTCTGATCCCCTTTGCGGGGATGCTTTTACAGGTCTATTTCGTATCTGTGTTAGCGCACCTCTTCTTGCGTATCAAAGCCACCGGCAACGGGAGAGTTTAGAGCTTCCTCTCCCAATCTAACGCCGTTTTGCAAATCAGCTCCAAATCATCATACTTAGGACGCCAGGGAGTCTGGTTTTTGAGTTTGGAGCTATCGGCGATGAGCATGGCAGGATCGCCCGCTCTGCGTGGCGCTATCTCGGCGATAAAATCGTTACCGCTCACTTTTCGCATGGTATCGATCACCTCTTTGACGCTGTAGCCACGGCCGTATCCCACGTTAAACACGTCGCTCTCGTGCTCCTCGAGATAGTCCAGCGCCTCGAGATGCGCTGCTGAGAGATCATCTACGTGGATATAGTCACGAATGCAGGTGCCGTCAGGCGTAGAATAGTCGTCGCCGAAGATGTACATCTTCTCTCGCTTACCCAGTGCCGTCTCGGCTGCCACTTTGATAAGATGGGTGGCGTTTTTTGTGGATTGTCCTATTTTGCCACCCACATCTGCGCCTGCGACATTGAAGTAGCGAAGGGCTACATATTTGAAGCCTGGATGCGCTGCCGCAGCGTCACGCAGCACCTGCTCGCTCATGAGCTTGCTGTGGCCGTAGGGGTTGATGGGTTTGGTCTCTGCTTCTTCGGTAATACCGGTTTTAGGGATGGATTCCGGCTCGCCATAAACTGCGGCGGTGGAAGAGAAGATAAATTTTTTCACACCGCTCTCGATGCTCGCTTTAATCAGATGTGCGGTGTTCGCGGTGTTGTTGAGATAGTATTTGAGTGGGTTTTCCACAGATTCGGGTACCACGAGAGCCGCTGCGAAATGAATGACTGCATCGAATTTGCCGCGCTGCATCAGATCCTGCACATCTTTCCAGTCGGAGAGGTCCAGTTTGATAAATTTGAAATCGCCATAGTGCTCTTTGAGCCTCTCGATAGTTTCGGCAAAGCCCGTGGAGAGATTGTCGACGACGGTAATGTCGTAGCCACCTCGCTTGAGGAGCTCTTTGGTAACGTGAGAGCCGATATAGCCGGCACCGCCGGTGATGAGAATCTTTTGCATCCTAAACCTTTTTTGCTTAATTGTAACATATACTGTATGGTTAATGTAGATGTTGCCGATTTTGCTACAATACAAAAAACGAGATGGATGGAGCATGCGAGCAATAGGAATCTACGGCGCCAGCGGTCATGGCAAAGTGGTGGCCGACATCGCGAAGTTGTGTGACTACCAAAAAATCATCTTCATAGACGATGCGAAAGAAGGTCTCCCCACTTTAGAAGAGTTCCAAAAACGCTACAACTACCCCATCGCCTGGGGCATTGGAGACAACGAAACGAGGCGTCAAAAAGCGCCTCTGATCGAACATTTCGCCACCCTTATCCACCCAAATGCCGTGGTAGCAGAGAGTGCACGCATCGGCGAGGGCAGCGTAGTGATGGCGGGCGCCGTCATCAATCCAGACGCTACCGTCGGTGCACACACCATCATCAACACCGGTGCCGTCGTCGAGCATGACTGCCTCATCGGCGATTTCGTCCATATCGCTCCAAACTGTGCGCTGGCCGGCGGTGTACAAGTGGGAGATGCTACCTTCATCGGGATCGGCTCGAACGTCATCCAAAATGTGCATATCGGCAGTGAGGTTCTCGTGGGGGCTGGCTCTGTGGTTCTCGAAGATATCGATAACGGCCTCATCGCTTATGGAGTGCCGGCCAAGGTACGTGGGAAAAGGACGCTGCGCTAATTGCCTTTGAACTTCTCCATCGTTACGATCCCCTCGCCGCTGATACCTTCACGCCTCAGGACTTTGATGAGCGTAAGCCAGAGAATCTTGAGATCGAGCCAGAAACTGAGATGCTCCACATACCACACATCGTACTCAAAGCGCATTGGCCAGTCTAAAAGATTGCGGCCGTTGACCTGCGCCCAGCCTGTTATGCCTGGTTTGACATCGTGGCGCTTTCTTTGGCGTTCGTTGTAAAGCGGCAGGTACTCTTTGAGCAGCGGTCTGGGACCAATAAAGCTCATATCACCTTTGAGGATATTGAAAAGCTGCGGCAGTTCGTCGAGGCTGAGAGACCTGATGATTTTACCCACTCCCGTAAGGCGCTGTTCATCGGGCAGCAGCTCGCCGTTCGCGTCGCGCTCGTTGGTCATAGTGCGAAATTTGTAGATGGTAAAAATTTTTCCCTTGTACCCCGGGCGCTCCTGACGAAAGAGGATGGGCGATCCATCCCAAAGATATATGGCGATAGCGGTGGCGAGCATCACCGGCCACAAAAGCAGCAAGAGCGTAATCGCCAAGAGCTTGTCTAAAAGCGGCTTGAAAAATCTCCTATACACCGAGCACCTCATCATAGAGCGCTAGATAGTTTGCCACCACCTTGTCGAGTGCGAAATGCTCTGTCACGTAGCGGCGTGCATGCTCTCCCATCTGCTTGCGAAGGCTCGGTAGTGTCAGAAGCTTCTCGATAGCACCCGCCAAAGCTTTGGCATCTTTTGACGGGACCAAAAAGCCGTTGTAGCCGTTTCGCACCACATCACGGCATCCTACGGTATCGGTAGCTATCAGCGGCTTGGCAAGAGCTGCAGCCTCAAGTAGTGTGCGAGGTAGCCCCTCGCGGTAGCTTGGCAGCACGAAGATATCGCACGAGCCTATGAGGTCGAGTACGTCGTCGCGATGTCCCAGATACTCCACCACGCCGTTTCGCAAGAACTCCTCGCTGGCAGCGCTAGGATTGCCCCTATCGGTGCCGCCTACGTAGACGAAGTGCGCCTTGTCTTGCAGCATCGCCGCAGCTTCGTAGAATTCGCGCACTCCCTTGTGCCAGATGGCACGCCCCACCATCATCACCACAGGCTTGTCGGTGCCAAAATCGATTCTTTTTACGTTTTCGGGTGCAAAACGCTTCGTATCGATGCCGACGCTTTTAATGACGCGCACCTTGTGAGGTGCTATGATGCCTCGCTCTACCATATACTTGGGATCGTCGCTATTGACGAAGACGCAAGCATCGCTTACTTTGAAAGTACGCTTATAGAGCATCTCCATGAGGTTTCGCACGGCTTTGGCTTTGAGATTTTCTTCCACATAGAAAGAACCTAACCCCTCCACCAGATTGATAATGTGAGGGATTTTTGCCATCTTGCCGGCTACGGTGCCGTAAATATTGGGCTTGGCCATGAAGGTGTGGAGGATATCGAGATGGAGGGGTTTTATGGCCTTGTATATATTGCGAATAGCACGCAGTTCATTGATAGGATCGAGACTCGCTCGATCGATTTCATAGGAGATCGCTTCGATGCCCTCTTCGGCGAAGCGATCGAAATACGCACCCCGCGGTGCTATGGCATAGACCTCCCATCCCCGGCGTTTGAGTGCCTGCATGATAGGGAGGCGAAAAAGGTAGAGATTGAGATCGAGATGCGATAAAAACCCTACTCTTTTCATTTGAGCCTGTAAATTTTCACGTATGGATTGGTGATCACAGGTTCGAATATATCCGGATCGTAGCGATCGAAGAAAAAGAGCTGAAAATAGACGCTATCGTAGAAAGCGTCATCCACCACTAAAATCTTGCCAAACTGGGGCAAAACGATGACATTGACGGGCCCTTGCGGGTACAATACATCCTCTTGCACATGTGCGTAGCCGTTTTTATCCATTACTATCTGCGCGATGCGATGGATATGGAGCCTGTTTCTATTCAAAAGCAGCTCCCCTTTGGACTGTGCTATGGCCATCATGTTGTTGAGTACAATGAGGTCACCCTCTTTGCGAATGCTGGTAGCTACGAAAAAGAA
Source organism: Campylobacterales bacterium (assembly GCA_027024145.1). GTDB lineage: Bacteria > Campylobacterota > Campylobacteria > Campylobacterales > Nitratiruptoraceae > Nitratiruptor. Next base: position 9,053 of record JALVTF010000088.1, on the reverse strand, counting down.
GTGCTCTGCATTCGATTTTCCCGTTCTCAGATCGATTTGGGAAAATTTCGCAATGGTCGGAAAAATTTCGAGCATCCGCAGCGGTAGGTAATAAAAGATTTTTTCTTTGATTTTGGGAAGTTTGATAGGCTTTTGGATATAGTCTAGGAAAGTGTTTGGTTCTTTGATGCCGTAGTAGTGCATCATCGCTTCGATGTAGGTGCCTTTAAGGGTGCTATCGATGAGAAATTTTTCCGTAAAGTATACATCTAATACCGCCATGTTTTTGCTGGCTATCTGATTGGTCGTCGTCAGGGCGTAGCTGACGGGAAAATTCACATCCCCCGTGTGCTTGCCTCCGTCAACGAGGGTTTTGACGTCCGCATAGTAGCGCACGGGATAGCCGTAGTCCCACCATGTGAGCACATAGTCCTCGCGCGATGCGATATCGTGGAGTTTGTGGAGCGCATCGATTTCAGGCGGTGTGAGAACCGTGGGGACGATATAGCGTTTGGCATGCTCATAGTTTGGATAGATAAGCGCAGCGATGAAGAGAAGCGGCAGTGCGAAGGAGACGAAGCGAGCCGCTGCACTATCTAAAAATTTTGCAATGATTCGCCCCACCAAGACAGCCACGTAGGCATCGCCTAAAGCGAAAAATGGCACGGAGAAGATGGTAAAGCGCAGTCCTCCAAAATGAGCATAGAGCCCGAGTCCCACCATCGGTAAGGAGATAAGCAGGAGCGGATAGCGAATCAGCAGCAAAAGATAGCCTAACGCCCCCAGGATGAATCCTGCGTAGCTTCCACTGATACGATGAATGACAGTATCCCAAGAGATATGCCCCGCTTCTCGGACCGTATTGACGACGGCATAGAAGTGCAGCCCCTCCTCTTCGACGCTTTTGCCGTGATGAAAATAGGGATTGTTGATAAGCATTTCAATCCATTGCCAACCGCCGAAAATAGCGTAGAGGCCGGTAATACCTGCAAAAAAGTGCCAAAAGTAGCGCTCCAAAACTGCTGAACTTCGCCAAAAAAGGAGTGTGAGTACTCCAAGCAGTGCCACTTGTATCCAAAAGCCAAAGGACATCACACTCACAAGTAAAAAGGCAAAAAAGAGAAAGCTTTTCTTATCTCGATCGAAAATGAGAATATAGAGCAGTGTCATCGCCACGATCGCATTGGAGACCATAAACAGCCCGTTGTGCCACGCGATGCTCATGGCAATGAAGAGCGGCCCTATCCAGTATGTGTGCGTATTTTTGCTTTTGACAGCCTTCACTATCCCCCATATAGCAAAAAGCGGCAATACGATGACCAGCATATCTGTATCGTAGTAGCCATACATCGTGCGATGGTAGTAGCTCCAGGTGATGGGAGCTAAGAGTGCAGCGAGAAAGCCCATGAAGGCGTTTTTGAGTTCATGCCCCAAAAGTACCAACGGAACCGCCAAAAGCGCGCCCACCACGCCAGGCATATAGAAAATGAGTGTATCGATGTCGATATGCAAGACACGCACCAAAAAGGCTGTCAGTTTTGAAAGAGGATAATCCACAGGCGAGAGGTCACCCTTTTGGTGAAAGCCTGCCAGGATATCTCTGGCACCTTCTGCGAAGTAGTAACCGTCATTATTGTTAATAAGCGGCTTGCCGTGGTAGTAGATAGAAAAATATTGTGCCACTTCATGCAGATAGATTTGGCGAAACCAGATAGCGAAAATCGTTGCGATGAGCATATAGAGCGCCACTTCGTACCATTTATCCTCTTTGGAAATATCAAGAAAATTTTTTCTCATCGATGACCTTTATCCACCTGTTCAAGATTTTTTGCCTTGCAAAATCCTTAGCACGTATTGTAGCGTTTTTAGCCAAATTTTTGCGCAGGATCGCTTCTGTCGCAATTTTTCGCATCGCTTTGCTCATCGCCTCCATATCGCCATTTGGCACGAGGATGCCGTATTTACCATTTTCTAAAATTTCCGCCGGACCGAAAGGGCAATCGGTGCTAATCACCGGCAGTCCGCAAGCCATCGCTTCGACGAGCACATTGGGAAACCCCTCGTTCGTGGAGCTAAAGACGAAACAGTCCGCCTTCGCAAGGTAGGCAAAAGGATTGGTCTGGCGGCCAAGGAGCTTGACGCGCTCTTGCAAGCCAAGCTTTGCGATGAGTTTTTCGAGATTTGCGCGCTGGGGGCCTTCGCCGATGATCCATAGATCGGCATCGAGACCGCTTTTTGCCAGCGCTTCGATGAGGAGGCGGTGGTTTTTGCCCCTATCGAGGCGTCCGACGGTGATGAAGGTAAAGCGCTCCCTCTTTTCAGGTATCGGCTCTTTGGCTAGCTCACGTATGGCATCCAAATCGAAGGCGTTTGGAATGGTTATGACATTCGCGATGCCAAAGTGTTCTTGCAAATCTTTGGCACTTCCTCTGGAGTTTGCCACCACCAAGTCCGCTCGCGGGTAGAGGTGCCGGATCAAAACTTTCGATACGGCTCCTTCGATGCCTTTGAAATGAAAGCGCGGCGCTCCCCTTTCGGCGACGACTATGCGAGCTTTGTTGCCAAAAAATTTCGAGAGGACGTTGATATAGTTGGGACGATTCATAAAACTGATGGAGATATCCGCATCGCAGAGCTTCGCATACTTTCTAGCTAGCGGCACGAGACGTAGGAGCTTTTTGAGCGGGTGCACAAAAAGCGGCGCATCGTCCAAGACAGTGACTTTTATATTTTCCGGCAGTTCGTAAAAGATAGTATCGTGCACCAAGAAAAGCTCCACTTCATATCTCCTCTCCACGAGCCGGCGCGCCAGGATGCCCACCTGTCGCTCCGCTCCACCTGCTCCCAAAGAGTAGACAAAGAGCGCTACTTTCATAGATACCTCTCGCTCCACATCTTATAGACCAGCACAAACCAGAGCTTGTTGACGTTGACGTACTCTCCCGCTTTGAAACGCGCCAAAAGCTTGCGCGGATACTCCATATCTATAACATCATCATCTGTAAAATAGGTATCGAAGAGATCGATAAGATCACTCCTAAACCACTCGAACATCGGGATACCAAATCCCATCTTCTTGCGATAGACCAGCTCTTTGGGGAGATAACGCTCCAGCACCTTTTTGAGGATATATTTGCTCTCGCCATTGCGGTATTTGTATGCAAAGGGGATCGAAGCGGCGTATTCGATGATCGAATGATCCAGCAGCGGCTCGCGCCCCTCGATGGAGGTGGCCATCGTGGCGCGGTCGACTTTGACGAGGATGTCGTTTGGCAAATAGTTGTAAAAATCCCACAGCATCATCCCCTGCATGGGATGGAGCTTTTGCCCCACTTCGAAAGGTTTTTTGTCAAATGAGGGTTCTTGCAGTCCTAATTTTTCGATGTCGTCGCGATAGTTTGCAAGGATGGTGCTATAAATGGCATACCAGTCGTCGCTTTGCAAAATTTTGCGTAAAAAACCCAATTTGTGTTCCATATTTCTCACCGGCAGCCGAACCAAGCAGGGCTCACAGGCTCCGATAAATTGCGCCAAAAATTTTCGCAACGGCAGCTTGCCAAACTTTCGGCCAAGGCCGTAGCTCCACCGGTAGCGCTCATACCCGCAAAAGAGCTCGTCGCCCCCGTCGGCGCTGAGTACCACCTTCACACCGCTCTCTTTGGCCACTTGGCTCACGAGATAGGTAGGTATCCCACTGCTGTCGCCAAAGGGCTCGTCGTAGATATCTACGAAGTTTTGCAAAATCTCCTTGGCCTGCGTTGCGCCAAGAATGCGATGGGTATGATACGTGCCAAGATGCTCAGCCACTGCCTTTGCGTAGCCCGACTCGTCATATTTGGCCTCGGCGAAGCCTATGGTGAAGGTGTGGATCTCGCCGTAGTGCTTTTGCAAGATAGCGCTCACCAGCGAGCTATCTGTCCCACCGCTGAGGAACACCCCCACGGGCGCATCGGAAACCATACGCAGCTTCACTCCCGCTATTAGCCTCTCTTCTAGCTCCTCGATGAGCTCCGCTTCGCTTTTTTGCACTTGCCGGTAGTGCTCTTCGATGCTCCAGTAGCGAACTATCTCGCTGCGTTTGGCCGCGAGGTCGTAACGCAGGATGTGTGCGGGAGGGAGCTTCTTGACATCCTCGAAGATCGCGAGATTTTCGGTGATGTAGCCCAGAGTAAAAAAGTGCGCCAATGCCGCACGATCGATAGTGCGCCGACTCAGCGGCATCAGTGCGCGCAGCTCGCTGGCAAAGGCGAAGATATCGGGCCTATCGATAAAATAAAGCGGCTTGACACCTACTCTATCACGACAAAGCGTAAGGCGCTTTCGCTTTTTATCATAGACCGCAAAGGCGAACATCCCGTGAAACTTTTGCAGCGCCGCTTCGCCCCAGCGATGCCAGGCTTTGACCACCACTTCGCTATCGCTATGCGAATGGAAGCTATAGCCTTCAGCCTCCAGCTCTTTGCGAATATCTTGGAAGTTATAAACCTCGCCGTTGTAAACGAGCACCAGATGCTCATACGCCATCGGCTGATGGCCGGCAGTGGAGAGATCGAGGATAGAGAGACGCACATGCCCTAGGCTCAGCTGCGTATCGAAAAAGCTGCCGCTATCATCGGGCCCTCGATGGGCGATGGAGGTGAGTATCCTTTGCAAAGTTTGGGGGTCGTTTCTCGTAAATCCTGCTATTCCACACATTAGCTACTCTTTAGGACATGTTCTATCATCTCTTCCCACTTCTTGGCGATTTTTTCTATGGCAAACTCCTCTTTGGCATATTTTTGCGCTTTTATGCCGAGATTTTGTCGCAGTTTGGCATCCCTTGCCAAGCTTCTAAGCGCTTCGCCCAAAGCCTTTGTATCCCCCAAAGGCAATAAAATTCCTCTTCCGTCTCCTAAAAGCTCCGCTGGTCCATAGGGGCAATCGTAGCTCACACATCCACACCCGCACGCCATCGCTTCCAAAAGCGCGTTGGGAAAGCCTTCGTAACGTGAAGTCATAGCAAAAACGGAGGCTCTGGCATACCAAGGCCAAATGTCCTTTTGGCGGCCGATGAGCTCGATGTTGTCAGCACCGTGTCGCTGTATGAGGTGTTCTAGCCGCTCCCTTTGGCTCCCCTCGCCCGCTATCACCAAGCGCCAATCACTAAGACCCGCTTGCACGAAGGCCTCTACGAGATCTGTAAAACCCTTTTGCTCTTCGAGCCTCCCTACTCCCAGGATGATGCGCTCTTTGGGTATATCAGGACAGTTTATGGCAGGAAGGGCATTGGGAACGACATGGACGTTGGAAAGATAGGAATAGTTTTGCCTGTCCCCCTCGGTCTGGGTCACCAGTGCATCGGCCAGGGGATAGACCAGCCGCCTGGCTATACGTAGATAGCGTAGCTGCAAAAACCCATGAGCGATACGCTCGGATATGACAATAGGCTTTTTGGCCAGCTTCGCCGCGACGGTGGCAATGATATTGGTCTCGCTCAAAAAACTCACCACCACATCGGGATCGTGCTTTTGCATAAGTTTTTGTAAAGCGTGCACGCGCTTGGCGAAGTAGCTGGCTTTCTCCACTACTCCGTGCGTATTTTTCATGATATCGAGCCGGATATACTCCACCTCTGGAGATAGGGGATAAAAGGGCTCTTTGCTCCAAAACGTGGCTATCGCCACCTGGTGGGTGCCGCTCAAGTAGTTGGCCAAGTGCGTCACCACACGCTCCGCCCCGCCGCTATCCAGTGTCGCTATGACAAAAAGGATCTTCACCTGATAATCTCCAGTTTTTTCATCACAATGATGGGAAAAAAGAGTAGCGCCGCACTAGCGGCAAATGAGGCGGATGCAAAGAGTAAGATTTGCGATCTGAGAAGCGAAGGGTTTTCATACTCGAAAAAAGTTATCGTCTTTTGTAAAAAATCCACCTCCTCTACAAAAACAATACGCTTGTGCAAAAAGGCTTTTATCCTCGCTACACCGCTAAACTTCGATGCTATGACTCCTCGCTGTGCATGCGATGCGAATCGATACTTTTCAAAATGCTTATTGAAAAAGGTAGCGCTTATTGGTTTATAGTCTTTATACGCTTCATAAAAGGCATCAAAAGAGAGCGTTTGCAAGCGGTATCGAGATGGTTCGAGAGTAAAGCCTCGAAACTGCTCTATACGCTTTTTGTTTTTGGTCAAATCGTCAGAGAGAAAATCTTTGAAAGCGTAGAAAAACTGTCTCAAAGGATAGCTATTTGCGTCATGCACGAAGGTAAAAAGTGCATATGTGCAATATTTTACGAAGTTTTGAAAATAGTCGAGAGCAAAGTTGCGATTGGGATATTTGAGATAGACGAAAAAGGCGTTTCGCATCCCGAAGTAGTTGGCAAAAAGACCAAAGCCCCGTTTGATGAGAGGATGGGTGTAGTATCGATCGACCACTTTGGTCTGCATGGCGATATTGTGTTTTTGCAGATATTTTCGTATGCGCATGCCCCACTCTTGGTCGTCGGCACGAAAGAAGAGATCTTTGTTGAGGGTGCCTACATGCTTCAAGATCGCTACCGGATAGATGTGGTAGTGGAGATTGAAAGACGTCGTGTCGAGCTCGTAGTAACGTGCCACGACGAAGCTATCTTCGGTTCGATGTCGCAGCATCTCGTGGAAGATATCTTCATTCCCCTCAAGGGGCAAAGCGTCCTCTTCGCTCACAAAACAGTAGCGATACTCTCTTTCTATGACCCACTGAATCCCGAGACCAAATCCCCCGGCACCTCCCATGTTCTCTTTGATTTCGATAAGATTGAATCTATCGGCATATCTTTTTACGAGAGCTTCGTAGCTACCGTCATCGGAGTGATTGTCAACGATGACGACATCGCAATCTACGTTTTCTAGCAATGATGCAAGTCGTAAAATGAAATTTTTATTATTGTAGTTGAGAATGATTATACACGTATCGCTCGATTTGGGAAGGACGTTGCTCTTTTGGATATAGTCTTGGAGATTGTCAAAAAAATAGCTATCTGGTAACATAGTAGAACCTTGCAACGATCAAAAGATATGTAAAAAATGCCGATAGAGCTTTTGGAAATTTTTGCAAGAAACTGCGTTTTGGTAAACGAAAGAAGATCACGTCTCCTTTCTCGTCGAAATCGACAAAATAGTATACTCATCGTACAACAGTGTCGCTTTGATATAGCTATTTTGCAAAAGCACAGCACTATCTCGGTTGAAAAGTTTTTTTCTGCTATACCAGCTATACTCAAGCTCGGGAAATTTTTGTAAGAGCTTCTCGATTCTTTTGTTGTGCGTTACGACAACTCTTTTGCTGCTCAACATTGCGGCAAACTCTTCAGCGCTTTTTCTTTCATAGCGCACATCGGCATCAAAACGTTTTTGAATATAGGAGTTGTCCCATCTGTGGGCAAACCAATCCTTTATCGCTTCTTTGAGGACTTTGTATTTTGTAGGTTCGAAAAGTTTGTAAAAAACGATACGTGTAAGCAGAAATTCATACATATGTTTTCGTCTCGATGGATAGCGTTTGGCGTTTTCGAGCTCGTTGCGCACCTCGAAGTAGGCTCTGTTTGGAGTGAAGTGGTATTTAAGCGGATGGCTATATGCCTTATTTGTCGGTACGAATCGCACCTTGTTTTTCTCCAATCGCAAACCATACTCCACTTCATCACCATATATGAAATATTTATAATCTATCAGTCCTATCTTTTGAATGGTGTTGCGATGCAAGCACAAAAAGTGAAAAAGTCGTATTTGCGGAGTATTGTCTTCGGCTTCGTTGATAATTTGTGCGACACTGTTTTCATCACAAACAGCAACGATACTCTCTATTAAATCCTCATCTATCGGTATCGCATCGTTGTCGCTCAAGATTATGTAGGTATACCCCTTGTCATAAGCATATTTTTGCCCTAGATACAAGCCTCCCGCACCGCCGTAGTTTTTTTGAGCCAGGAGCAGTGTCACATCTGTAAAATCGTGTTGAAGTTTTGAAAACGTATCGTCATCGGATGCATTATCGACCACTACGATATCAAATGCGATGCTCTGTTTTTTTAGTAACTCTATAGTCTTTTTTGTAATTTCGTATTGATTGAATGTGGGGATAATAAGAGCGATGTCGGAACTTTTGGCGATTTCACGCTTATGGGCAATTTTTGGCTCTTCTACCATCGCTCTCGCACTTTCTCAAAAACTTCCAAAGCCCTGGCCACCGCATCGTCCATATCGTAGTAGCGATATTCGGCAAGTCTGCCTACCAGCACGAGATTGTCGATCGATTCGGCCAGCGCGGCGTATTTTTCGTAGATTTTTCTATTGGCTTCATCGAAAAAGGGATAGAAAGGCTCGTCAGACTCTTGGCACTCTTTTGGAAACTCCTTGAGAATCGTCGTAAAAGGCGAGTCGGTTTTGTGGATATGCTTAAACTCCGTAATGCGCGTAAAGTCATAGTCGTTGGGATAGTTGACGGTCGCCGTATCTTGATAGCGCTCTTTGTGCAGCGTCTCAAACACAAGATCGAGAGATCGATACGCGAGCCTGCCGTAGCGATAATCAAAAAGCGCATCGATCGCTCCCGTATAGATCACCAACCCGGCAAAATCTCTACCAAAGAGCCGAAAAGCCCCATCCATGAGCCGCAAAACCTCTTTGGCATCCGTTTGAAGCATCAAAGCGATGTTTGAATGGTGCAGCATATTGGCGATCATCTTGGTATAGCCCTCTTTGGGCACCATCTGGTAGCGATCGGTGAAGTAGCGCGTATCCTCACCCACAAGCACCGGCACACGCGCCGTCACTTCGGGATCGATCTCTTCGGGCGTAATCCCCCACTGCTTGAGCGTATAGTGCAAAAAGACCTTTTCGTAGATGAATTCGGCCAAAAAGCGCAGCTGGGAATCATCACTCTGGCGAAGTTGCAAAATCGGCACCTTTTGGCCGTAGGAGAAGCGGGCAAGTAGCTTCTCTTCAATTTTTCGCGCAAGCGTTTCGGGAAAAAGCTTGCGGATAGACGCGAAACTAAAGGGCAGCGGTACTTTAATCCCGTCGATAGATGCCAAAACCCTATGCTGATAGAGCT
>JALVTF010000087.1 GCA_027024145.1 Campylobacterales bacterium | reverse complement strand
GAGTTAAGCCTTCTTCGGAATGTTTACCTCTCTTGTCCCGGTGCCTATAGAGCGAGGGAAACGCCCAGTCTCCATTCCGAACCTGGAAGCTAAGCCTCGCATCGCTGATGATACTGCGCCCTTCGGGTGTGGGAAAGTAGGTCGGCGCCGGGCAAGATTTTTCTTCTCTTTATCTTCTTCAATTATATTCCAATCCTTCGAAAACATACTTCTACAAGACGTGATATCTCTTGTGATCAAATTCATTGCAAGATGCGATAATATCAAAAAAGATTATGTTCTTGAGTTAGAACATTGCGTATATACGATAAAACGTAATTGATTTATATCAAATTTAAGAAACAATTTATATTGTTTCTCATATAATGTAACCAATGCCGAATATTTACATATTTTAAGGAGAAATTATGAAGAAGTTTTTGGCACTATCTGCTGTAGCGGCTTTTGCTACGATGAGCTATGCAAGCGGCGGTCCATGCACTTCATCCGATGACCTGCGCGCGGAGCTCGAACAGCTCAAAGCCCAGATTGCGGAGCTCAAAGAGGCACAATCTAAAATCAACCTCGCCGCACTCAAAAAGCAGATCCGCGAGATCAAAGCGCACGATGCGGGCGATAACATCAAATGGAATGTCGATTTTCGCACGGCATACGATGTGATTGGTTATGAGTCTGCTTGTCCTTCTTGTAATATAGGTAATTGGAACCAGATTTTTACAAATAGACTCTGGCTCGGAATGGGCTTTGCTCCTACGAGTAATCTCGTTTTCAAAGGTTTGCTCAGTTACTATAAAATGTATGGTCAAATGACATATGCTCAGCAAGGATTTAATTATTTTGATTGGATTGTCAATGAAACTCCAAATCCAAGTGGAGAGCTACGTGTAAAAGAGGCGTATTGGCTCTATCTGGGTGATAGCTTCTTGGGTACTGGCATCCCATGGACAGCAAGCCTCGGTCGTCGTCCTTCCACGGATGGTCTGCTCGTGAACTACCGCGAAGACCAAGATCCTAAATCTCCTATCGGTCATATCATCAATACAGAGTTCGACGGTGCAAGCTTCAAATTCAAACTCGGTGATGTGACAGGTATCCCGGGCATGTATTTTAAACTCTGCATGGGGCGTGGAATGACCAATGCCAGGGTCCGCTATTCTAGTATAAAACCTACTTCCTCAGGAACTGACTTATATCCTGATGAGTATAATTATAAAAAAGTATGGGGGTGGAACCATACCGATCTTTTAGGTTTTATTTTTGTTCCTTATGATGATGGCCAATACTCTGTCCATACCACGGCTTTCAAAGCTTGGAATATGCCAGGTGTAGTGATTTTGAATCCAAAGACATATCCTGTGCAAGCAGATTTTCAACAACTTGGAGACTACTATGGTGCTGCAATTAGCTTCCTTGCACAAGGAATCGGAGATGGTATCAATGATTTTCTCGATGATACCAATGCTTTCGTGAGCTTTGCATGGAGTAAAACCGATCCTAATAATGGGCATAAGATGCAAGGTTCAGCAGATAGTAAAACAGGTACATCCTATCTCATAGGTGTCAATTTCCCTCTCGATGCACTTATCAGTGGTACTAGAATGGGTCTTGAGTATAACCACGGAAGCAAATACTGGAGAAGTATGACCTATGCAGAGGATACGCTTGCAGGAAGTAAAATGGCGACACGTGGTAATGCCTATGATGTATGGATCAACAAAGATCTCATAGGAAAAGCGCTTACGGCGCAACTGCGCTATACGTATATGGACTACGATTATACAGGAAGTAACGGTTTCTTCGGTGATGCAAGTACACCATACGATATCGATAGTCTACAAGCACGCCAGTTTGATGCGATTAAAAAAGCACAAGACATCCGTGTCTATCTGCGCTACCGCTATTAATCTTTAAGCGAAAATTGTCGATAATCTCTCCAACGAATGTTGGGGAGATTCGATGAAAAAGAGTTTGCTGCTACTGCTACCCTGTTTCTTGTTTGCTGCAAGTCAAAAGCTTCTTCCAAACACGAAAATCCTCTATCTCGATCAGCCGAAATCTGCTACAACCCTCGATGAGTTTTTTGCAAACTCCAAAGTCTATCTGCGCCTTCGCTCCCACTATATCGCATGGAATTGGGACAAAGAAAATGCAAAGCGTAAGGATAACTGGGGTTATGGCATAGGTGGAAGCCTCACATTCAAATCGGCGTGGGTGCATCATTTTGGCATCACTACAGCCCTCTATACATCGCAAGATCCCTGGCACATGAGAAGAAGCGATGTTGGTTTTGTCAAAACCGGAAAAGATTTTTTCTCTCGCTATGAAGTGGCCAAAGGCAAAGGATTTGGCGTCACTGTTTTGGGGCAGAGCTACCTGGAGTATAAAGATGATGCTTGGGATCTCAAAGCAGGCAGACAGATTTTTACGAGTATGCTGGCTCAGCCGAATGATTCGAAGATGATTCCCAATACCTTCGAGGGTGTCTCGCTGCAGGGCAAAAAGGGGAGTGTGGAGTATAAGCTCGCCTATTTTACGAAACAGAAACTGCGCTATAAAGAGCACTTTCACGATGTGGTGACATACGGCAAAGATCTCGACGGCGACGGCCGGATCACGGGTTATGAAAAATGGGCGAACAATGACGATAGCGCAGTCAATCACGCGCTAAGTTACGTGCATCTGCAAAGAGCTGGCAAATCTGTGCACAATCGTCTGCTCATCACTCAGCTGCGAGCGGGCTACAAAAGCCTGAAAACGACGCTCAATGCCAGTGTGGTGCCGGGACTTTTTGGGCTTTTCGCCATCGAGCCGCGTTACGAGATCGATCTAAAGAGTGGGCGAATCATCCCGCAGATGCGCTACATCCGCCAGCTGGATCTGGGGGCGAAGGATATCGGCCGGCTCGGCATCCCGATAGCGAATCTCAAAGGTGATGCCGCAGGATACCGCAATCCCTATACTCTGTATGGGTGGCTCTACGCCGTACGTGTGGATTGGCGTCCCAAAGCGAGCTTTTGGTGGGCTAGAGTGGGCTATTCGCAGGTAGGTGATCATGCCGATATCGTCGATCCGTGGCGTGGTGCACCTACCGGCGGCTATACCAGAGCGATGTCGGTGTACAACTGGTATGCCGACACCAAAAGCTGGATGGGACGCATCGTGCTCGATCTGGACAAAGCCAAGCTCGTGCGAGGGCTGCAGGCATCGTTACGCTATATTATCGAAGACTATGACGATCGCAAACCAGGCGTCCAGGCCGATGCACACTGTATCGATCTCGATCTTTTCGAAAAGGTGCCGCATATAGACGGACTTTATGTGAAGCTTCGCTGGGGGCTGACCAGAGGGACAAGCGCCACACAAGATATGTACGGCCGTACTAAAGCCGATCCCTCCTTTCAGGAGTTTCGCTTCGAGATCAACTATCTTTTATAAGTTAAAATTGGTATTTGCGAAGAGATTGTCGAGGATCTTTTGGTAGTACTTTTTATGCCGTTCTTCTCCCAAAGCTACAGGCGGTTTGCCCTCGTCGCTCAGCTCTCTGATATCCATCTCCAGTGGGATCTGGCCCAAGAAGGGCACTTCGTAGCGCAAAGCCAAGGCTTTGCCGCCATCTTTACCGAAGATATCGTAGCGCTTGCCGGTATCGGGAGCGACGAAGTAGCTCATATTTTCGATGAGACCCCCGATATGCACACCGATATCCTTGAACATCATAATAGCACGACTCACATCGTCTGCAGCCACCATCTGCGGGGTGGTGACGAGAATGCCGGCGGTGATGGGGAGCTCCTGGGCCATGGTGAGCTGGATATCGCCGGTGCCGGGAGGCATATCGATGACGAGAAAATCCAGCTCTCCCCAGTCCACATCTTCGAGAAACTGAATGAGCGCGCTCACGGCTACGGAACTGCGCCACACCAGTGGCGTGTCGGGGTTGGGGGTGGTGAGTCCCACGCTCATGATTTTGATGCCGAAATTTTCACTGGGGATGATTTTGTCGTTGTCGCCCCAGCGAAGTCTTTCGTGCTCTACGCCAAGCATACGCGGAATATCGGGACCGTAGACATCCGCATCCAAAAGTCCCACTTTGTAGCCGCGCTGGACCAGGGCGATAGAGAGATTGGCGCTAACGGTGCTTTTGCCCACGCCGCCTTTGCCACTGGTGACGGCGATGACGTTTTTGGCGTAGGGGGCGCGATTGTTGGGGCAGGTGGTAGAGCCGTAGTGGATGTTTTTTTT
>JALVTF010000086.1 GCA_027024145.1 Campylobacterales bacterium | reverse complement strand
AACCGTTCGCGCTGCAAAACCTTTTTGTTCAGATAGATATTGACATTTTTCTCTACCGCTACGTTACACAAAAACCCATATTGCAAATCGTTGATATCGTAGGTAAAGGTGTAGATATGTTTTCCCTGTATCATCGTTGCTACTTTCGACAATGTTTTCGCATCGCTTCGCAAAATATAGAGTGCGTCGCAAGCGTACACACTCTTTTTATCGGATACAAAGCGCGCAAATTTTAGTATTTTGGTGCGCAAGGGATACCCATCGATGTGATGAAACTTGCTGCGTACAGCTTGCGCTATACGCTGCGCCGTCGGAGCATCTACCTCCTCATAGAGGATACAAAAATCCACCGTACCGTCATCGATATGTTTGGAGATATCTTGATCGAATTCCATGATTTTCGGATAGAGCGCTATTTGGGAATGCAACAAGAATCGGTTGTAGTCATATCCCCAAAGCGCCAGAAGCGTCATGAGAAAAACCAAAATTCCACGCATCAAAAATTCCCTCGTATAGCGAATAGAAAGGTCCTTCCCTTGGTAGTGGGATAGTCATTTATATACGTCATAGGTTTTGAGGGGTAGCGAATATCCGCATCCAAGAGATTTTTTGCCGAGAGCATCATATCCCACTGCCGCCAATGCCAATCGATACTTGCCCCAAGATCGAAATAGCTATCCAACGCCTCTCTCGTATCATAGAAGCTGCGACGCTTTTTACCCACATAGCGTCCCGTCAAAGCCGTAGCGATACGCGCACTCCAAGCATGTTTGATAGCGAATTTCGCCATATGTGTCGCTACGTTGTTGAGGGGTCGCCCTTTACCACAATGCCCGAAGACATAAGAGTAGTTGCCATACAGTTCGGTAGCCACATCGAGACTCTTTTTCATCTCAAGCTCGAGTCCATAGATATGGTTTTTCCCGCTATTGCGAAACTCTCTGGATGGATTGATATTGTCGATGAGATCTTTGTTGCGCAGATAAAAGAGCGACATTTGCAAGTAATCGTCCGTACTCAGTTTTTTTATGTAGCTCAGTTCCGTAGCATAGACGATCTCGGGATGGAGATGCTCGTTGCCTACACGTGTGGTGTTGTTGATTGTGTAGAGCTCTTGCCATGAAGGATCGCGGTGGGAGCGGCTCGCCAGAAATTTGACGATATTGCTGCTATCCAAGCGATAGACCATACTCGCACGGGGATTGAGCTGATGGTATCTGCCCAGTACTTTTTCGTAGTTGATACCTGCATAGAGATCGAGTTTGGGTGAGAGTGCCATCGCATCGGAAAGATAGATAATCTGACGAATGCGTTTGGCATGGGGATTCATAAAAGGACGCAAAGAGGAGTAATCTACGAGATTCTCGTCCGGTCCCGGAGCGAGATTGGTGGTGATAGTGCGCACACGCTTGGTCTTATCGTGCGCAAGAATTATTCCGATATTGATGGTATGGTGCGACATTGCATGATTTTGTAGATCCAGATGGAGATAGTCGCTATGCTGCTTCGTCTCGTATGTGCCGAAAAAACCGTGTGCAAAGGTTTTATTGTACTCATACGAAGAAGTTTTGATATGGTAGACCAATCCAGGAGGCGCCACCCGTGAAGTGTCGAAAAATCCATCTATTTTGCGTCCGATCCTCAAGGACAAATCGTTCGTTTTCCAACTGGTATGGTACGAAAGTTCTGCGATACGGCTTGGAAGTTTGAGGTAATCATCCATCAAGGGACGGATATTGCTGATCCCAAAAGCCGCTCCATGTTTGTAGTGGTTGTCCCGTATGCGGAGGTGAAATCTTTGTAGCGAAGCGTCGTAGCGATATTGAAGTTCTTTAGCCACATCGGCACGTTGCCGCTGCTTGCGAGATGCCGGTTGGAGATGCCCTGATTGGGATAGTCGTAAGCACCAGAGGCCAATGCATCGGGACCTGCGAAGAGCTTTTTGTGATCGTCGTGGTAGTAGAGCTCCAGATATCCGCTCAGATCCTTGTAGATGAAATTCTTATAACCCCCTATCACTTTGGTCCGGTACGAACCTGTTTTGATGAAAACTTTAGCATGCGAATCCCTATCTTCCGCATACGTGGTAACGTAGATCGAACCGGCAAAGGCGTTGTAGCCCTCAGCTTTGCTTCCGGGTCCTCGAATCACTTCGATACGTTTGATGAGCTCGATGGGCATATCGAGATAGTTGGAATACTGATCGAACATCGTGTCATTGACTAGTACCCCGTCGATGAAGAGTTTGCTCTGCCCGTAGGCAAAAGGATTGGAGCCGCGAAAAATCGCCGTCTTGATGTCGAGATTGTCTCCGTAAATATCTACACCCGGTACGAACTCGAGAGCCTCTTTGAGATTTTGGATTCCCAGTTTTTCGAGATCGCTCCCTTTGTACACAGAGACGATATGAGGCTCATAGAGTTCATTTTCTTTGGTAAGGAAAGCTTTTTGCGTGATTTTTGCGAGTTGGGAAGTGAGGCTACTTATATCCTCTTGAGCGAAGAGTGCCGCAGCTGTGCAGAGCAGGAGAGTTTTTCTAACCATTGTGCTCTACCTTCATAGTACTCCTTGAGCTGTGGATTATCTGCGCCGAGTCGATGCACATACAAAAGGCACGGCAGCCTGGGCGAGCCGTAGCCGGTTTGCTCAGGGCCGATGGTATCGAAATGGACATGGTACATTTTCAAAAGCCGCTTGAAGCGACGCTCTATCGCACTGTATGCATATTCGAGGTTGTACCTACGCATCGTAAAATAGACGTGGCGCTTAATAAACCCGTCTATGATGATTTTAGTATCGCGCATATTGCGATATTTTTTAGCGATGAAGAGACGGGAAATCTCACACAGACGATCGCGCTTGAGACCCAGCAGCTGCTTGATAGGCTCGTGGATCTGCATATGTTTTTCCGTCGGATACGGGATAGGAGCGTGATGAATGATGCGGGTGGTAGCTACGATATTGCACTCCTCATCGAGTGCCACGAAATGGGTGGCATACTCGTCCCACTCGTCACGTTCCTTGTGACCCTCGTACATAGCTGGATCAAAAAATCCCAGCTCTTCCACCACCACGTCGTAGCGAAAACGAAAAATCTCTTCGAGCATATCGGTATCGTTTACTTCATAGAAGCGAATCATTCTTCTCCTTTTTCCAACACTCTCAATGCATCCTTATAGATAGGCTCGTCGATAAAGCCGTACTTTTCGTCGCTAAATCCGGTGATGCCCTGGGCGGCCATCGCTTCGAAACGCTCCTTGATATAGCGCGCTTTTTCGAAATCGAAATGCTTGAAGATACGACTCGCTATCTTCGCTTGGTCCGGCGAGATACAGGCCTTGGCCTCATATCCCATCTCTTTTTCATGCTCGCACCAGTCCATAAAACCCGTAAGATCTTTATAGTCTTGATAGACGAAAGAGACGGCCTCTGCTCCGGCACTACGTGTATCGATCAAAAATTTGGCCAAGATGTAGTCGATGGTGGGATTGCCGAGTTTGAGCAAGCTCTGCGGCAAAGCGAGATCTGCCAAAAGATCGAGAATACCCAGATAGAGCACCTCCGCACCGGCATGCACGATGGAAGCTATGTCGCTGAGTGCCTCCTTCGTTTCGCACGAAGCGTGCAGAGCTATGGAGGGATCTATGAGAGTACGCGCTTTTTGGATATCGGCCATACTACGCACCTTCGGTACCCTGATAGCATCGGGGGCGAAGCGGTTGAGCAACGCTATCTCCTCGGCACCACCCTCTTCCAAGGGATTGACGCGCACCACCAATAGCGGCACTTCTTGGGGAAGATTTTGTAAAAAGTAGCACAGTGCCAAAAGTGCTATGCGCTTTATTTCGGGTGCCACCCCATCTTCGAGATTCAAGATTGCGGCATCCGCGGGAAACTCGTCGAGCTTATTGAGATGGCGCGCGCGATGTGCCGAGACCATGAGTGCAGAATTGAAACGACGTTTTTTAGGCTTTCTCCTGCTTTTGTCGAGTCGCGAGAGAAAAAACTCCTCATCTTTGGTCTGGATCGCTCGCTCGATCTCAGCAAGCTGAGCAGCATCGAAAATCATTTGGTTCGCTTTTTGTTCAGATAGTAATAGAGGGTCTTTATCTCATGGTCTGTGAGAAAATAGTGGGGCATCAATTTATGCTTCGCGCTTGTTAAAGCTTCGTAGAACTTTTGAAAACCTATATGTGTGATATCCGGAGCAATCACCTTGACAGTGGTGTTGTCGTCTCTGTGGTAGCGTCCCAGTACCAATCCTTTGCCATCGATCCCGTGGCATTTGTCACATCCTATCCCTCTGGGATTTTTATAGAGCATCTTTGCGTATTCGTCTTTCGTGATAAACGAATCTGCCAAAGCAAAAGTCGCTATGAGAACTAAAACCAATCTCTTCACGCGTTCCCTTAAACCAAATCACAATATCTTTTTGTTATCATATCGAAAAATTTTTAGAAATTCCCTAAAAGAGGCAGCATGCAGATACTCGACGGTAAAGCTCTCTCACAAAAAATCACCGATCAGATCAAGGAAGAGACCGCACAGCTCAAAGAGCGTCACGGCATCATCCCGGGTCTCGCAGTCATCCTCGTAGGCGACGATCCCGCCAGCCACACCTATGTGAAGATGAAAGCGAGCGCTTGCGAAAAAGTGGGCTTTTACTCCATCGTTCACAAGATGCCAGCATCCATCAATCACGAGGAGATCGAAGAGACGATCCGCATGATGAATAAAAACCCCAACATCCACGGCATCCTCGTCCAGCTTCCGCTTCCCAAACATATCGATACTACCCGCATCCTCGAGCTCATCGATCCTGCAAAGGATGTGGACGGTTTTCACCCCTACAACTTCGGCCGCCTCGTGGAGGGGCTCGATACTTTCGCACCCTGTACGCCTCTGGGTGTGATGGAGATGCTTGCAGCCTACGATATCGATCCAAAAGGTATGGACGTGTGCGTCGTAGGAGCGAGCAACATCGTAGGTAAACCGATGGCGGCACTCCTGCTCAATGCCAACGCCACCGTCGACATTTGCCATATTTACACAAAAGATCTACAATCCCATACAAAAGAGGCAGATATGGTAGTCGTGGGCGTGGGTAAACCAAGTCTCATCACCGCCGATATGGTCAAAGAGGGAGCCGTCGTCATCGATATCGGTATCAATAAACTGCCCGACGGCAAGCTGGTAGGCGATGTGGATTTCGACAACGTGAGCAAAAAAGCCTCCTTCATCACACCCGTCCCCGGCGGCGTGGGACCCATGACCATAGCCATGCTTCTTAAAAACACCCTCAAAGCCGCCAAACAAAGGATAAAGGCTTGAAAAAAAGACTCCTACAGTTTTACCACTGGTCCAATACCTGGACCGGTACCATCGTTATCGTTTTACTCGTTATCTTTTTCATCGCACAAGCTTTCGTCATTCCCAGCGGGAGTATGAAAAACACCCTACTCATAGGCGATCACCTTTTCGTCAAAAAGTTCGCATACGGTATCCCCACTCCGCACATTCCGTGGCTCGAAATTCCGGTGCTTCCAGATTTCGACGGCGATGGACATCTCGTGCGCGGTGAAGGGCCCAAACGTGGTGACATCGTCATATTTCGCTATCCTCTCAATCCAAAAATCCACTACGTCAAACGCTGCGTAGCAGTAGGCGGCGATATGCTCTTTGTGCACAATAAAGACCTCTACCTCCACCCTCATGAGGGCAACGAGTATGTCAAAACACACTATCCCAAAGAGAGCATCATAGAAATAGAGGGACTTCTTTGGGTCAAAAATCCCTATATGCGCGAGCATCCCGGCATCCATCACGACCCTGCCATCACCCGTGGACGCGGCTATCCCATCCAGATATTCGATTTCCCACCCATTCAAGTGCCAAAAGATCACTACTTCATGATGGGCGATAACCGTGATCACAGCAACGACAGCCGCTTCTGGGGTACAGTGCCTTACAAGTACATCGTAGGCAAGCCTTGGTTCATCTACTGGAGCTGGGATAAAAATTACGTCCCTCGCTGGGGGCGCATGGGCAAAACCGTCGATGAAATCGAACAGCAGATGAGGCAACAACGTGCTCACCATTAAAACACTCAACATCATCGCGATGATTCTTGCGCTCACCGTCTCTGTGGTAGGACACGAGATTATGCACGGTTTCGTGGCCTACAGACTCGGTGACCCTACCGCCAAAATGGCCGGACGTCTTAGCATCAATCCCATCCGCCACATCGATCCTATCGGCACCATCTTGGTTCCGGCGATTTTATACATCACCAACGCGGGCTTTCTCTTTGGCTGGGCCAAACCAGTACCTGTGAATATGCAAATAGTCCTCCAAAATGCCGGCGAACTCGGCGCCATCGCCGTAAGCCTCGCAAGTGTCACGTACAACTTCATCCTCGCTATCATGAGCGCTTTTGCACTAAGTTTCATAGGTGAACCCCACTCCACATTCGCACTCTTTTTCTTCTTGTTTTTCGCACAGAGCGTGCTTATCAATATCGTCCTGGGGGTTTTCAACCTCTGGCCCATCCCGCCCCTTGATGGTGCCAACGCCGTGATGTATCTCGCAAGACTTTTGCGTCTTGATGCAATTGTACGACTCTACGCCTATCTTTTCCCCTATGGGATGGTAATCCTCATCCTCATACTCATGACACCACTGAGCACCGTGCTCTTTGCACCTGTCTACTATCTTTTGGTGCTTCTTTCATCTTGGACAGGCATCGATTTTATCCATCTTCTCAATACCATCGAAAGGATGACACAATGAAAGTTTTCATCGGTAGCGACCATGCAGGCTTCGCCGTCAAGGGATTTGTCAAAGAGCTTTTGGAAAAACGAGGCTACGAGGTAGAAGATCTGGGCACCTACAGTAGTGAACGCGTTGACTATCCCGACTACGCTGCCAAGGTGGCGCGCGCCGTGGCTGAAAATCCCGGCACCTGGGGCGTACTCATCTGCGGCACTGGGATTGGCATGAGCATCGCAGCCAACAAGATCAAAGGCATCCGCGCGGCCGAAGTACATGATTACTACACGGCCCAGATGGCGCGTGCGCACAATGACGCCAATGTGCTGTGCTTCGGCGAGCGCGTGGTGGGTCCAGGCGTGATAGAATCCATCATCGATGCTTGGTGCTCTACGGAGTTTGAGGGCGGACGCCACGTAGGACGCGTCGCAAAAATCATGGCATTGGAAGAGTGATGGGTATCGAAGTCGTCGGTTACGTCTTTTTCGCACTTTTGATGGTCATTCTCATAGGCATGAAAATCATCCTTTTTGGAGGCAAGAAATGATCGATAGAGATTTCCTCCTATCCACGATACGCAACGTCCCCGATTTTCCCAAGCCGGGCATCGTCTTCAAAGATATCACCACGCTGCTCAACAACGCCGATGCGTTTACGATGCTCATGGAGCATCTGGAAGAGCGCTACAAGGCGATGAACCTCGATTTCGTCGCCGGGATAGAGAGCCGCGGCTTCATCTTCGGTGCTGCGCTTGCGACGCGCTTGGGCATCGGCTTCGTACCCATTCGTAAAAAAGGCAAACTGCCTTACACTACAGTGAGTGAAAAGTATGCCCTCGAATATGGCGTGGATGAGATAGAGGTGCATATCGACGCATTTCGTGGTGAGCACAAGCGCGTGCTGCTTATCGACGATCTCATCGCCACAGGCGGCACGGCAGAAGCGGCGGCCAAGCTTATCAAAAAGCTCGACCAAGAACTCGTGGAGGCCTGTTTTATCATAAGCCTCGAATTTTTGGAAGGCAAAAAACGCCTCGAAAAGATTACACCAGTTTACAGCGTATTGGAGATTGCCTGATGTATATTCCACAGCCAAGTAGATTCGATCCTGATCAGTTCGGGCATTTTGGCATCCATGGGGGACGCTACGTCCCAGAGACCCTGATGCCGATCCTTTTCGAACTCGAAGATGCTTATAAACAGATTCGCTTCGATGAGGAGTTTTGGAAAGAGGCGCGCTACTACCTGGAAAACTACGTAGGACGCCCCAGCCCTCTCTACTATGCAGAAAATCTCTCCAAAGTGCTTGGCGCCACCATCTACTTCAAACGTGAAGATCTCAATCACACTGGCGCCCATAAGATCAACAACACCATCCTCCAAGGACTCCTGGCCAAGAGACTCGGCAAGAAAAAAGTAATCGCCGAAACGGGTGCTGGCCAGCATGGTGTGGCCACTGCCACGATGGCGGCACTTTTTGGGCTAGAGTGTGAGATATTCATGGGCGAAAAGGATGTCAAGCGCCAGGAGCTCAATGTCTTTCGCATGAAGCTTTTGGGTGCTAAGGTGCATGCGGTCAAAAACGGCTCTCGCACTCTCAAAGACGCCATGAACGAAGCGATCCGCCACTGGGTGACCCACGCGCGCGATACCTTTTACGTCATCGGCACCGTCGCAGGTCCCCATCCCTACCCCATGATGGTGCGCGATTTCCAAGGCATCATTGGCTACGAAGCCAAAGCCCAGATCCTCGCAGCCGAAAACCGCCTGCCCGATTACGTGATCGCCTGTATCGGAGGCGGCAGCAACGCCATGGGGATCTTCAACGCCTTTTTGGACGAAGAAGAAACCCAATGCATCGGCATCGAAGCGGGCGGCTTGGGACTCGATACAGACAAGCACGGTGCGAGCCTGGCCAAAGGGAGTCCCGGTGTGCTCCATGGCCAGATGAGCTACGTGCTCCAAGATGAAGAGGGCCAAATCAAGGAGGCGCACTCCATCAGCGCAGGTCTGGACTATCCCGGCATCGGTCCCGAGCACTCCTTTTTAAAGGACGAAGGCATCGTCAAATATGATGCCGTCACAGACCAGGAAGCGCTGGAAGCATTCGTGTGGCTCAGCCAAAAAGAGGGTATCATCCCGGCTTTTGAGAGCAGCCACGCTGTGGCATATCTCAAAAAGATGGAAGATATCAAAAACTCCCTCATCATCGTCAATCTCTCTGGCCGCGGCGATAAGGACATGGTGCAGGCAAAATCGCTCCTGCATTTCGATTAGGAGAAAGATGAAGAAGTTTTTCGATAAAAACAAGGATTGGCTCATCCAGGCGCTCCTCGTGGGCATCTTTATATTTGTAGCATACCTTGGCTATCAGCTCTACCACGCTCCGGGAGCAAATCTCGAAGAGAAGTTTATCTACCTGCTCAAAGAGTACGGCTACATCATCCTCTTTGTGTGGAGCATCATGGAGGGCGAGACGGGGCTCGTAATGGCTGGGGTGCTCAGTCACACGGGCGATATGAATCTCTGGCTCTCCATCTTCGTCGCAGGCCTTGGCGGATTTGCCGGTGATCAGCTCTACTTCTACATCGCTCGTTTCAATCGTCAATATATTCAAGACCTCATGAAAAAGCAGCGGCGTAAATTCGCATTGGCACATCTGCTGCTCAAAAAGTATGGCTGGCCCGTCATTTTCGTGCAGCGCTACCTCTATGGCATGCGCACCGTCATCCCCATGGCTATAGGCCTTACGCGCTACAGCGCGAAAAAATTCGCCCTCATAAACTTCCTCAGCGCCATGGTCTGGGCGGCGATGACCATCATCCCGGCCTACATCTTCGGCGAAGAGATCCTCGACATCGTCCACTGGGCCAAACACCACTGGTACTATGCACTGCCACTCGCTATCATCATAGCCGGTAGCATCTCCTACTATTTCCATGTAGTGACCCAGAAAAAACTGCAAAAACGACCAAGGGGGAGCAAATGAAAGTGACCATCGAAAACAAAAATCTACACGACATCCAAGCAGACATCGAAATCGTCTTCGTCATCGACAAAAACCTCGAGCACAAATGGGTGCAAGATAGAGACACCCTCGAGGCTCTCGGCTTCAAAGGCGAAAAGGAAGAGGTGGCGTTCTTGCCCGAAAAGCGCCGTATCTACGTGGGCACCAGCCTCGATCACGACGAGATCCGTATCGCTACGGCAAAAGCGGTGCAGACTCTCAAAAACAAAAAGTTCAAACGAGCCAAAATCGGCGTCTATATCCAAAACTGCCCTATCACCAACATCAAAGCCGTCACGGAAGGTGCAATCCTCGGTGACTATGAATTTACGAAGTTCAAAAGCAAAAAGAGCGAAGGCGGCCTCGATGAGATAGTGATGGCCAACGAAGAATATGCTGATAAGAGCTTCACTATCCAAAACGCCCAAAAAGCGATCGAAGAGGCCACCATCGTAGCCGAGACCACCAATCTCGTGCGCGATATCGTCAACACGCCACCCAATGAAATATACCCGGAAAGCTTCGCCAAACTTGCCACACAGCTTGCCAGCGAAGAGGGCATCGAAGTGCAGGTGCTCGATGAAAAGGATCTGGAAAATGAGAAGATGGGAGCCTTTTTGGCAGTGGCTCGTGCCAGCGCCAACCCTCCCCGCCTCGTGCATCTAAGCTACAAACCCCAAAACCCAAAAGCCAAAATCGCGATCGTGGGAAAAGGGCTCACGTATGATAGCGGCGGGCTCAGTCTCAAGCCAAGCGACTACATGGTGACGATGAAGAGTGACAAGAGCGGCGCCAGTGCGGCTCTTGGCATCATCCTCGCTGCTAAAAAATTAGAACTCCCTGTAGAGATTCACGCCATCTTGGGACTTGCCGAAAACATGGTAGGCGGCAACGCTTATAAACCCGATGACATCCTCACTGCCAAAAACGGCAAGACGATAGAGGTCAAAAACACCGACGCAGAAGGACGCTTGGTACTGGCCGATAGTCTTTGCTACGCACAAGAGAAAGTGGAGCCAGACTACATCATCGACATAGCCACCCTCACAGGCGCGTGCGTCGTGGCATTAGGTGAATATACCACCGGTGTGATGGGTCACAGCGACGAACTCAAAGAGACTATGCTCAAAGCCGCCAAATCGAGCGGCGAACTGGCCGCGGAGCTGCCTTTTAACCGCTATCTCCCCAAACTTCTCAAATCCGAAGACGCAGATATTTGCAATATCAGCTCCTCGCGCTACGGCGGCGCCATCACGGCGGCTCTGTTTTTAAGTGAATTTATCGAAGAGAAAAACAAAGACAAATGGCTCCACCTCGATATCGCAGGACCGGCCTACGTGCAAAAGGCATGGGGCTACAACCCCTACGGCGCCAGTGGTGCCGGCGTGCGTGTGGTAATCAAGTGGCTGCAGCAAAAGTTTGTCTTCAATCAAAAGCATCCGTAGCATTGGTCATTCGTCATTAGTCATTGGTCATTGGGGTTTATCCCGTGCCAATGACCATCTCCTCCAAATGTTTATGGTATAATTCCGCCAATTTTATAAATATTTAAGGAAAGAAATGGGACTGAGTGTAGGAATCGTGGGGCTCCCCAATGTGGGCAAATCCACCACTTTTAACGCATTGACAAAAGCGCAAAACGCCGAAGCGCAAAACTATCCTTTCTGTACCATCGAGCCAAACAAGGCTGTGGTCCCCGTACCGGACCCAAGGCTTGAAGAATTGGCAAAAATCGTAAAGCCTGAGCGTGTGCTGCATTCCACTATCGATTTCGTGGACATCGCAGGACTCGTGCGCGGTGCCAGCAAGGGCGAAGGCTTAGGCAACCAGTTTCTTAGCAACATCCGCGAAACCGATATGATCCTCCATATGGTGCGCTGCTTTGCTGATGGCAACATTACGCACGTGGAGGGAAGCGTCGATCCTATCCGCGATATTGAAATCATCGAAACGGAGCTGATTTTTGCGGACTTGCAGCAGCTCGAAAAGAAGATAGAGCGCCTCAAAAAGCAGGCAAAGGCGGATAAAAAAATAGCGCCGATTCTAGCACTCGCCGAAGAGTTGAAAGCACACCTCGAAGAGCTCCAGCCGGTGCGCACTTTTGCGAACAAAAACGAAGCCTTCGAACAGCTCAACAAGGAGCTCAGATTCCTCAGCGCCAAGCCGGTGATCTTCGGTGCCAACGTGGATGAGGATGGAATGCTCGAAGACAACGACTACGTCAAACAGGTCAAGGAGTATGCTGCTAAAACGGGCGCGGACGTAATCAAGCTTTGCGCCAAGCTCGAAGAGGAGCTGGTGGGTCTCGACGAAGAAGAAGCCAAGGAGCTGCTTAGCGAAATGGGCGTAGAAGAGAGCGGCCTCGATAAGATCATCCGCACCGCTTTCAATCGCTTGGGACTCATTAGCTACTTCACTGCAGGCGTCAAAGAGGTGCGCAGCTGGACCATCGTCAAGGGATGGACCGCTCCCAAGGCCGCCGGCGTCATCCACGGCGACTTCGAAAAGGGCTTTATCCGCGCGGAAGTGATCGGCTACGAAGATTTCATCAAATACGGCGGCGAGCAAGGAGCCAAAGAGGCCGGCAAGATGCGCCTCGAGGGCAAGGACTACATCGTCCAAGACGGCGATGTGATGCACTTTCGCTTCAACGTCTAGTAAGCACCACCCCACCCTCCAGGTGGTGGGTATAGGGAAACTGATCGAAAGCTGCTACAGCCACGATTTCGTGCGTGGCTGCGAGTTCATCTACATCGCGCTTGAGTGTTTCTGGATTGCACGAGATATAAATGATGTTTTCGAAATCTTGCACCACTCTTCTCGTAGCGCTATCCAGCCCACACCTGGGAGGATCCACGAAAACCGTGCGAAAATCGTAACTTTTTAAGTCGATATCGGTAAGCCTGCGAAATGCTCTCTCACCCCGTAGCGCTTGGGATACCTCTTCGGCGCTGAGGCGCACGAACTCCACGTTTTGGATCCCGTTCATCGCCCTATTCTCTTTGGCGGCTTTGATGCTGGCCTTGCTCACTTCAGTAGCCAGTACCTTGCCAAAATTTTGCGCCAGTGGCAGCGTGAAGTTGCCGGCCCCACAGTAGAGCTCCAAAAGATCGCCGCCAAAATTGCGGCTCTGCTTCAAAGCCCACTCTATCATCTTAACATTCACAAATGGATTTGGCTGGGTGAAGCTTCCCTCGTAGTGGCGGTAGCGATAGGTTTTTCCCGCTATGGGCAACTCTTCGGTGATATACTCATGCCCTATTACCACTTTTTGACCGCGACTGCGCCCGATGATATGGATGCCAAGCTTCTTGGCCATCTCCCTCGCCGCCTCTTCCCATGTGCTATCCAGTCTTTTATGATAAACCAGCGTCGCCAGCACCTCGCCGCTGAGGCCGCTGAGAAAATCGATACGAAAGAGTTTGTGCGCCAACACTTCTGATGCGGCCAAAACCTTCTTAAGCCTCGGCATGAGCTCGTATATCGGCTCTACAACGATTTCGCAACGATCAATCGCTATCCTTCCACCATCTGTGGCATACATGGTATAGTGCAGTGCATCGCCATCGGTGCGGATACCAAATTCTGCGCGAGCGCGAAAGCGGCTCTGGGGTGAAGGGAAAACATCCGGCTCCATGCCAAAAAGTTCGCGAAATTTTTTGATTTTATATGCGAGCTGCTCCTCGTACTCCGGGTAGAGCGTGCAGCTGCCGCACGTGCCAAAGTATGCGCAATTCATAGTTTTTTCAACCTTGTTTGGGTATCATAGATGCAATTATATCTTAAAGGTTTTTGCATGGATGTGAGTATCGTGATTTTGGCCGCAGGGCAAGGCACGAGAATGAAGAGCGCCCTACCGAAGGTCCTCCACACTATCAGCGGTAGACCGATGCTGTGGCACATCGTAAAAGAAGCAAAGAAACTAAGCGACGATATCACCGTGGTGCTCTACCACGAAGCCGAAACGATTCGCTCCTATCTCGAGGAAAATTTCGAAAATCTTCGCTTCCATATCCAAGACCACGCAAACTATCCCGGCACCGGCGGAGCGCTGATGGGAATAGAATTTACCAATGACCGGGTTTTGGTGCTCAACGGAGACATGCCGCTTGTGGAATCTGAAGAACTCGAAAAATTTTTGACAATCGAAGCCGATATCGTCATGAGCGTCATCGACCTGGAAAACCCACACGGCTATGGACGCGTGGTGATCGAAGATACCGAAGTGCAGTGCATCGTCGAGCAAAAGGATTGCAGCGAATCGGAACTCGCCATCACCACCGTCAATGCGGGTGTGTATCTCTTTAAAAAAGCTATCTTAGAGAAGTACCTGCCCGAGCTTAGTAACGACAACGCCCAAAAGGAGTATTACCTCACCGACATCATCGCCATGGCCAAAAGGGACGGCTACACCATCAAGCCTATCTATGTGGACGAAGAGAACTTCAAAGGGGTCAACTCCAAAGCGGATCTGGCTCACGCCGAAGAGATCATGCAAGAGCGCATAAAGAGTCGCTGGATGCGCGAGGGTGTGATCTTTCGCCTCCCCAAAACGAGCTACGTGGAGATCGATGTGGAGTTTAAAGGAGAGTGCGAAATAGAGAGCGGCTGCGTGCTGCGCGGCAAAAGCCGCATCGTCCATAGCCATATCAAAGCAAACAGCATCATCGAAGAGAGCGAGATTCGCTACAGCAGTGTAGGTCCCCTCGCGCGCGTGCGCCCAGGCAGTATCCTCGAAGACACCCACATCGGCAACTTCGTGGAGGTGAAAAAATCGCACCTCAAAGGCGTCAAGGCCGGACACTTGAGCTACCTCGGAGATAGCGAGATAGGTGAAGGCACCAACATCGGAGCCGGCACGATCACCTGTAATTACGACGGCAAGAAAAAGTACAAAACCTTCATCGGCAAGAACGTCTTCGTTGGAAGCGACACGCAACTCATAGCACCCGTGAAGATAGAAGACGACGTCATCATCGCAGCGGGCACGACGGTAACAAAAGACGTGCCAAAAGGCTCTTTGGCCATTAGCCGCACGCCGCTTAAGATCGTGCAAGATTTTTACTATAAATTTTTCGGGAAGAAGTGATGCTAAGCGGCAAGAAGATACTCCTCGGTGTTACGGGTTCCATCGCCATCTACAAATCCATAGAGCTCCTGCGACGCTTCGTAAAAGCCGGCGCCCAGGTGAAGGTGGTGATGACTCCCGCAGCCAAGAAGTTCGTCACACCCCTCACCTTCGAAGCGGCAGGCAGCGAAGAGGTGCTGGATGCAACCACTGAGAGCTGGCATAGCCGCAACAATCACATCCACGTAGGTGAAGACTACGACATCTTCGTCATCGCTCCCGCCACGGCCAACACCATCAACAAGCTCTCCAACGGCATCGCAGATAATCTCCTTTTGCAAACGGCGCTGGCCTTCACGAAGCCGAAAATCATCGCGCCTTCGATGAATACGAAGATGTATACAAACCGCTTCACCGAAGCCAGTCTCAAGCTGTTGCGACTCAATGGCTACCAGATCGTCGAGCCTGTTGCCAAAGAGCTCGCCTGCGGCACCACAGGCATCGGCGCTATGGCAGAAGTGGAGGATATCTTCTACACTACAGCTAAAGCGCTTCTACAAGACGATTTTTGGAGTGATCGCTACGCCATCGTCACGGGTGGTGGCACGATTGAACGCATCGACGATGTGCGGTATCTCTCCAACTTTTCCAGCGGTAAGCAGGCCTGTGCTCTGGCCACCGCACTCTACCTCAAGGGAGCCACCGTCGAGCTCATCACCACCAGAGCTTGCGAGAGCCTACCAAAAGAGGTGCAGGTTTTCGATGTGGAGAGCGCCCAGGAGATGTACGAGTTCGTGCAAGATCGCATCCGCGTAGCCAAAAAAGGGATCCTCAAAAAACCGGACCTCATCAACGACCTGACCCAACCACAGCTCATCCAAAAAAAGCCCTATCTCTTCATGGCTGCAGCCGTGAGCGATTACAGGCCAAAATTCAAACAAGAGGGCAAGCTCAAAAAGGAGCAGCTGGGTGATGTATGGTGCTTGGAGCTTGAAAAGAATATCGACATCCTCGCTTCCATCGACAAGGAAGGCATCGCCACCATCGGCTTCAAAGCCGAAATGGATGCAGAAAAAGCTCTCGAAAACGCGCAAAAAATGTTAGAGGCCAAAAATATCGACGCGGTCTGCCTCAATCTCGTCAAAGGCGCCACCGGTTTTGGGAGCGAGCGAAACCAGATCGTCTACATCACCCGCGACAAGTCCATCAAAAGCCCTCTCAAAAGCAAACTCGCGCTCTCATTCGATATCGCCGAGATCGTAAAGGATCTGGATGAATAGGCCACGCCATATCGCCATCATCATGGACGGAAACGGCCGCTGGGCCCAGCAGCGCGGATGGAAACGCATCAAAGGGCATGAAAAGGGTGCAGAGGTGGTGCGCCACATCACCACCTATTGCGCCAATCATTCCGAAATCGAGGTGCTCACCCTCTATGCCTTTAGCACCGAAAACTGGAAGCGCCCCAAGATGGAGGTGGAGTTTTTGATGAAGCTTTTGGATAACTGGCTCCAAAAGGAGCTACCCACCTACCAAAAAGAGAATGTCCGCTTCGATGTGATAGGCGATATCTCACGTTTTAGCAAGGCGCTGCAAGAGCGCATAGCATATACCAAAGAAGCCACGAAAAACAACACCAAACTCACGCAAGTACTGGCCCTCAACTACGGCGGCCGTGACGAGATCGTGCGCGCATGCCAACGTGCAAGAGCGAGCGGCCAGGAGATAAGCGAAGAGAGTTTCGAAAAATTTATGGATGCACAATTAGGAGACGTGGATATGCTCATTCGCACGGGTGGCGAAAAGCGCATCTCCAACTTCTTGCTCTGGCGCATCGCTTACGCAGAGCTCTTCTTCACAGACACCCTCTGGCCCGATTTTACGCCCGATGAGCTTGCAGAGCTTATCGAGGAGTTTCGCACTCGCCATCGCCGTTTTGGAGGGATATAATGGCATTAGCATATATCTTCGCTGCTCTTTTGGGTCTTGCCGTCGGCTCCTTTCTCAATGTAGTGATTTTGCGCCTGCCGCAAGGCCAGAGCATCGCCTATCCTGCTAGCCACTGCCCTACCTGCAAACATCCTCTCAAGTGGTGGCACAATATCCCGGTGCTCAGCTGGCTGCTGCTTGGTGGCAAGTGCGCCTTTTGTAAAACTTCTATCAGCATCCAGTATCCGCTCATAGAGCTAACCACTGCCCTTATCTTCGTGCTGGTTGCATATAAACAGGGTATCACGCCCTACGCTTTGGCGACGGCGCTCAGTTTTACGATGCTCTTGGCTCTGAGCATTATCGACCTTCGTTTCAAGGCCGTGCCCGATAGCCTCAACCTACTCGCCTCCTTTTTCGCACTCTTTCACTCTGCCGCTATCCTCCACAACATCACGGCCGGCCTGCTCTTTGCGGGAGGTTTTAGTATGCTGCGTTTCGTTGTGAGTTACTATGTGAGCAAAAAAGAGGAACTCCACCTCAAAAAGCAGCTCACACAGGCCCCCTGGCTGGCCGATTTTTATCCCAAATATGTAATGATAGAGGCTATGGGCGAAGGGGATATCATGGTGGCCTTTACGATGGGAGCGATACTTGGAGCGAAGCTCGCTCTCGTAGCGGTCTTTATCGCCGCACTTTTGGCGCTGCCGGCTTCCATCGCCATGCGCATCGCCAAAAACGACAAAGAGCTGCCCTTCATTCCCTTTTTGGCAGCTGGCCTCTTCATAGCCTATCTTTGGAGCGACTCTTTAGGAGCTATTGTCGATGCGTATCATCTCTAAATATCTCGGAGATGCACTGTACAGCACCTTCATCTCCTATTTCATCCCACTCTTTGGCATCGCTTCGCTCATATTTTTCATCAAAATTGTCTCCTATACCTCCATCATCAAGCTCAATCTCTTCGAACTTATACAGCTCTATATCTACGTCTTGCCGCAGATCCTTTTCTTCTCTTTACCCGTGGTCTTCTATGCGGCTACGTTGGGGATGCTCCGCAAGCTCTCATTTGAGTATGAATCTGTCGCGCTCTTCGCGCTTGGTATCAGTCCTCAGCGTCTTGCGAATATTTTGTTGCGCTTCGCTCTCGTGCTCTCCGTACTTTTGGCCATCACCGGCACCATCCTCATCCCCCAAGCGAAGCAGATCTACAAAGGCTTCATCATCCACAAAGAAGCGAGCGCCGAGCTCAACCTTAAGCCCAGTGAGTTTGGTCATAAATTTGGCGAATGGTACATGTATATCGGCTCCAAAGAGGGCAATACCTACACAAACGTCTCACTCTTCAATCAAAACGCCGAAGGCAAAGAGAGTTTCATCGTAGCCAAACGTGCCACAATAGGCAACGAACACGCCCACATGGCGATGACGCTCTATGAGGGCAACGCCTATACCTACGAAGGTGCCAAACTTACACGCGTCGCTTTTGCCACTATGAAAATCTACGATACCTCCGCGAAAAGGTATTTCTACTACACTGGAGCAAAAAACTACTGGCTCTACGCACTCAAAAACAAGCAGCGTGCCTTCGATTTGACGCTCTTTTTGCTGATAGCCTTTTTTCCGTTGGTCTGTGTCTTTTTTCTTCTCGTCCTTGGTATCTACAATCCCAGATCCATGCTGCGAGGTGCCCTCTTTTGGGCATTTTTGTTGGTGGTTTTGTACTTTTCGCTCGCCTTTTTTCTGGCAAAAAAGTTCACCTTCTGGGCGCTTCTTTTTCTGCCATTCTGGATGGCTATGGGATTTATACTCTTTTATAAAAAAACCCTTGCGAGGTACTGATGCGCATCAAAGCCACTATCGCCTATGACGGCAGCAGATTTATGGGCTTTCAATGCCAAAAACATACGAAAGAAACTGTCATGGGACATCTCTATCGGGCAGCCAGGAGCCTGGGGATTGAGAGCCGCATCATCGGTAGCGGCCGCACCGATCGCGGAGTGCATGCCACGGCGCAGGTGGTACACTTCGACGTGCCGGCGTTTTGGGAGGATTTGGATAAACTCCACGTGCATTTAGCACGCAAAC
>JALVTF010000085.1 GCA_027024145.1 Campylobacterales bacterium | reverse complement strand
GCCTCTTTGTCGAGATTTTCCTCTTCTTCGTCGTCGCTTTCTTCTTCAAAGCTTTTAAAAAGCTCTTTGACACGGCGTTCGCGATTGATGAGTGGCTCTTTGTAATCGAGGATGAAATCGATCAGATATGGTACCGAGCAGATAGCATCGAGAATGATGTTTTCACCCAGCTCTATCTTTTTAGATAGTTCGATCTCCTCTTCTTTCGTAAGGAGTGGTATCTGTCCCATCTCACGCAAATACATGCGCACTGGACTATCGCTGCGACTCCATTCGAGGAGCTCTTTATCTTTGGTAAGATCGAACTCTTCTGCCAATTCCTCCTCTGTGAGTTTCTTGCGCTCTTGCTCTTTTTTGGCTTTTTCTTCGATATTGAGCTTTTTGGCCGCTTCACCGCTGGTGATGATATCGACGTTGTATTTTTTTTGTAGAGCCAAAATCTTTTTGGCTTGTGCCAAAGTGGGCTGACGCTCAAACAGCTCCACAAGCTGCTCATACGTCACGTACCCGTCTTTATGCTCACTAAAGAATTCTTCAAGCTTTTTATTGAGATCTTTTGCAGCCATTTTTCGGTAGCTCCTTGTGTGTTGCAATGTAGTGGGGCAGCCAGATTGGCCTCAATTATACCATAAATTTTTTCGGATGCAACTTTTTGCTAAATAGTGCGGATTTTGCTACAATCTCCAAAAACTTCTGCAGGAGATGCAATGAACGTAATCACCGGAAAAGTGTGGAAATTTGGTGATAATATCGATACCGATCTCATCATAGCTGCGCGCTATCTCAACACCTCCGATCCCCATGAACTAGCCAAGCATGTGATGGAAGATGCAGATCCCGAATTTGTTAAAAAACTTCAGCCCGGCGATATCATCGTAGCGGGAGAGAATTTCGGTTGTGGCAGCAGTCGCGAGCATGCACCCATCGCTCTCAAAGCGGCTGGCGTAGCCGCGGTAGTGGCCAAAAGCTTCGCACGCATCTTTTATCGCAATGCTTTTAATATGGGACTTCCTATTTTCGAGCTCAGCGAAACCGACAAGATCAACGAAGGGGATCTCATTAGCATCGACATGGAAAAGGGGATCATCAAAGATCTCAATAAACACGTAGAGTACACCTTTACGCCGATCCCACCATTTATGCAAGAGCTGCTTTCGTGTGGCGGACTCATGAACTACGCGAAGGCGAAGATTCTGGAGGCCGAGTCATGAAACGTTACAGTGTCGCACTCATCAAGGGTGACGGGATCGGTCCCGAGATCATCGACGAAGCTGTTAAGGTCCTCGATGCGGTGAGTGTCAAGGAAGGCTTTGAAATTACCTATAAAGAGGCGCTTCTTGGCGGAGCGGCCATCGATGTGACGGGTGATCCGATCCCCGAAGAGACGATTCGCATAGCCAAAGAGTGTGATGCGGTGCTTTTTGGTGCCATCGGTGGACCCAAATGGGACGATCTGCCTCGCGACAAACGCCCGGAAACCGGACTTTTGAAACTGCGCAAAGCGCTGGAAGTCTTTGCAAACTTGCGCCCTGTGACAGTGTATGATGAGCTGGTCAACGCCTCCACCCTCAAGCCGGATGTGGTCAAAGGTACCGATCTTATGGTAGTACGCGAACTCATCGGTGGGATCTACTTCGGTCAGCCGCGTGCATACGAGGGCGACAAAGCCTACAATACAATGGTCTATACCAAAGAGGAGGTGCGCCGCATCGCCAAAGTGGCCTTCGATATCGCTATGCAACGCAACAAACGTGTGGTCTCTGTGGACAAGGCGAATGTCTTGGAAGTGAGCCAGCTTTGGCGTGACACGGTCAACGAAGTAGCCACAGACTATCCCGAAGTGCGTGTGGAGCATATGTATGTCGATAACGCTGCGATGCAGCTGGTGCGCGATCCCAAGCAGTTCGACGTGATCCTCACCGGCAATATCTTCGGCGATATTCTCAGCGACGAAGCGAGTATGCTCAGCGGCTCTATCGGGCTTTTACCGAGTGCGAGCATCGGCCAAAAATATGGTCTGTATGAGCCGATCCACGGCAGTGCTCCCGATATCGCAGGCCAAGGCATCGCCAATCCTATCGCTACGATAGCCAGTGCGGCGATGATGCTGCGCTATCAGTTTGGTGAGGCGAAAGCGGCCGATCGCATAGAAGGAGCGATCAAAGCGGTGCTCAAAGATGGCTATCGCACCAAAGATATCGCCAATTTCGATGCCAAAGAGGTGGTCACCACCAGCGAGATGGGAAGTCTCATCGCTCAGTATGCAAGCCAGATTTAAGCACCAAGGATTCTACCCCGAGCTTTTGGAAAAACTCCCCGAGAATCTGCGCACAGAGCTGGAGTTTCTCAAAAATTTCTTCGCTCCCTATACCAAGCGTGTCTACATGGTAGGGGGCAGCGTGCGCGATCTGGTGCGCAACGAAATCTTCCACACTTCCTATCCCATTACCGACCTCGACTTGGAAGTCTACGGCATAGCACCCGAAGAGTTCGATGCACTGATGCAAAAACTGGGTGCCAAAGGGGTGGGCAAAAGCTTCTTTGTCTATAAGTATAAAACCGATATCGACATCTCTTTGCCGCGCATCGAGAGCAAAGTGGGCAAAGGCCATAGAGCTTTCCACGTCGAGCTTGCCAAAGATGAAAAAGAGGCCAGCAGACGCAGGGATTTTCGCATGAACGCTTTGATGCTGAATATCTTCGATGGCAAGCTGCTCGATTTTTGGGGTGGGGTAGAGGATATCGTCCATCGTCGCATCGCCATAATCGATAGCCAAAAGTTCAAAGAAGATAGCCTCAGAGTCCTGCGAGCCATGCAGTTTAGTGCGCGCTTTGGGTTTCGCATCGAGCCAAAAAGCGCAGCGATCATGTGCGAGATTCCTTTGGATGATCTTTCGCACGAGCGGATCTTTTGGGAGTTTGAGAAGATGTTTTTGGGAGCCTATCTGCATTATGGACTGTATTATCTGCTTGCATTGGGCATCGCCAAAAAGATTTTTGGCATCGCTGTTTCGCGCAAGATCTATCTACGCACGGCGCTTGAGATGCAGCGAGGCCGCAAACATTTTCAGCCCAAACTCTATAAATTTTACTTTCTCTATATTTTTGCTAAAAATCTGCACAAAAGATTCGATTATTTTTTAGAGCGTTTGCACACGCCTCGTGTTTACTTCCAGGCTTTTCGCAAGCAAAAGAGCCTGCCAAAACGTCGCAGCGATCGCTTTTTGGCTGCGCTCGCGATGCGTTTTGGACTCAAAGAGTACCTGGGAAACTATAAAATAGATGTACAAGAGCGCGCCAAGAAGTTGGGACTATGGGAAAAGCCTTTTATGCCCGTGACCCCCAAAGAGCTCTTAGCCGAAGGCTTTGCAGGTGAAGCTTTGGGCAAGGAGCTTCGCAAAAGAACACTTCAGATCATTCGTCAAAGGTTTGCAGCATGAAAACATATCGTATCCTCATCGACTGTCACGACGAAAAGGGGCTGGTGTACAAAATCTCCAAACTCTTTTTCGAGCATAACCTCAATATCGAAAAGAACGACGAGTTCGTGGATAAAGAGAACAACAAATTTTTCATGCGCAGTGTCGTTACGGGAAAAATCGACAAAGAAGCACTCACAAAGAGTCTCCAAGAGATTTTGCCACAAGGCGCCAATGTCCGTGTCATAATCCCAAGAAAAAAACGCATCGTACTCATGGCTACCAAGGAGAGCCATGCGTTGGGCGATATTCTCATGCGCCACTACGATGGTGAATTGGCTGCCGATATCGTGGGAGTTATCTCCAACTACGACCTTTTGCGTCCTTTGGTAGAGAAATTCGGCATAGCCTATTACCACGTCCCGCATGAGGGACTCGAACGCAGTGAGCATGAAGCGAAGATTTTGGAGATTTTAGAGAGTTTCGGCGATATCGATTACATCGTCTTGGCCAAGTATATGCGCATCCTTACTCCGGGATTCGTGGAACGCTACGAAAATAGAATCATCAACATCCACCACTCCTTCTTGCCGGCTTTCATTGGAGCCAATCCCTACAAGCAGGCCTACGATCGAGGGGTCAAAATCATAGGAGCCACGGCACACTTTGTCAACAACAACCTCGACGAAGGTCCCATTATCGCGCAGGATGTGATCCGTGTCGATCACACCTACAGCTGGCAAAAGATGCGCAAAGCGGGCCGCGATGTGGAAAAGATCGTGCTTGCAAGGGCTTTGCAGCTCGCTTTGGAAGATCGCATCTTCGTCTATGCCAACAAAACGGTGCTCTTTTAATGTTCAACGTCGTCTTGGTTCATCCCCAGATCCCACCCAATACCGGCAACATCGGCAGGCTCTGTGTCAATACCGCTTCGCGGCTGCATCTTATCAAGCCTCTTGGATTTTCCATCGATGAAAAGGC
The DNA here is from genome assembly GCA_027024145.1 of Campylobacterales bacterium. Taxonomy (GTDB): domain Bacteria; phylum Campylobacterota; class Campylobacteria; order Campylobacterales; family Nitratiruptoraceae; genus Nitratiruptor. Next base: position 29 of record JALVTF010000085.1, on the reverse strand, counting down.
GGTGCGGCGAGCGGGGTTAGATTATTGGC
>JALVTF010000084.1 GCA_027024145.1 Campylobacterales bacterium | reverse complement strand
CGTATGAGCATCTGCGCAGTGTCTCTCCGCTCAAGATCGCTCCCGATCATCTCAAGAGTATCCTCGAAAAAGCTCTGCCCAAAGATGTCCTGCAAAAACTTCTGGATCAAACCTTCGACGAGCAAGAAGGCAAGCAGATTTTCAAAGAGCTCGAAAAACTCGACGCCAAAGTGGTGGCCGGTATTATCAAAGACGAGCATCCCCAAGTCATCGCGCTCATTCTCTCCCAGATCAAGCCGGGCAAAGCGGCCGAAATCTTGCAGTATATCCCCAAACGCGTGGGCGTGACGAATGTGCGTGAAGAGGTGATCAAGCGTATAGCATCTATCGAGAAGATCTCATCCCAAACCCTCAAGATCGTGGCCAATACCCTCGAAGAGGAGCTGCTCACCATAGGTGCCGGCAACGAAGAGAGCCTCAGCGGCATCGATGTAGCTGCCGAGATCGTCAACGCCCTGCCGAAAGACATGCAGGTCGAACTTCTCGAAGATGTGCGTAAAGAGGATGAGATCTTAGCCGAAAATATAGAAGAACGGATGTTCAAATTCGAAGACCTCGTCAAACTGGACAACCGTGCCATCATCGAAATCCTCAAGAACGTGGACAAAAACGATCTCATGCTGGCTCTCAAAGGCGCTCCCCAAGAGATCCTCGACAAATTCCTCTCGAATATGTCCAAACGTGCTGCAGAGATGTTCCTCGAAGATATGGAAGTGCTGGGGCCTGTGAAGAAAAGCGACGTGGAAAAAGCCCAGAAAAAGGTTATCGAAGAGGTCAAAAACCTCATCAACAAGGGTGTTATCGACTTTGGCTCCGGCGAAGAATATCTTTAGTGTGTAGTGAACGGTAGATTTTTTCAAAAATCCCCCCTAAAAACATTGAATTACTTCTACGTTTTCATTATAATAAGAACAAATGTTAATTTTTTGAAGGCGAACCCATGTCCGATCAAGAGTTCCTCTCGCAAGAAGAGATAGACGCGCTTCTCGGCGGTGATGATGTAGCGAGCAGCGAAGAAGAGGAGACTTCTGACGTTCGTCCTTTCGACTTTAGCGAGCTTGAGAGCATCAAAAAAGGGGGACTACCAGGCCTCGATCTGATATATGAACGCTGGGTCAAAGCCTTCAGAGACGATATCCGCAAAATCCTTCCCAAAATCAACATGGTCTCCAAAGAGAGCATCTACATCACCAGATTCAACTCTTTTATGTTCAAAATCCCCATGCCTTCGAGCTATACCACTTTTACGATGAAGCCGCTGAAGGATCTGGCGCTTTTGGTGGTAGATTCACGCCTCGTCTTTACTATCATCAGCGTTATGTTTGGCGGTCCCGCGAAGCCCTTTAAGGTGGAGGGGAGAGAATTTACGAAACTCGAGACCTATATCATCAAAGATTTTATCGATTTGGCTTTGAAAAATTTGGAGACCACATTTTCGCAGGCCTATCCTGTGCAAGTGGAGAAAAAAGCCACCGAGCTCAATCCAGCTCTGGCAAAGATCACGACGGGTAACGAGAAAGTCATCATCTCTGAGTGTGTAGTCGATATCGACGGATTCGAGGCACCACTCTATTTTTGTTTTCCCCAAGGGATGTTCTTGCCTATCAAGGATGTGATCTACAGCGAGTTCAGCGGCGAAGTGGATGAGGTGTGGAAAGAGAAGCTCAACGAGCTGGTACTCGAGACTCCCGTGCGCGTCTCTTTGGAGCTGGTGCGCAAAAAGTTTTTTATGAAAGAGGTGCTCGAGTGGCAGGTGGGCAGCGAAATCATGCTCGATGTGAGCAAAGAGGATCCCGTGAAGCTGATCATCGAAGATCAAGAGAAATTTATCTGTCGCCTCGGCAAGGTGCGTGATCGCTATGCGGCGCTCTTGCAGCAAGAGGTGGTAAAGGACGAAGATGAGTGAAGAGAACAAAGAGCTCAGCCCGGATGAATTGATGGCGCAGCAGTTTGGTGATCTGGCGCAAGAGGATGAAAACAAAGAAGCGGCTGCGACCGAAGAGGACCAAGGTACAGCCGATCCGGACTCTGCCGAAGGGCTTAGCCCGGATGAATTGATGGCGCAGCAGTACGCCCAGGCGAGTTACGGCGAGAGCGAAGAGGGCAAAGACTTCGCTTCGCATGAAAAGAGCGAAAACGGCAAGCTCTCGATGCTGCTCGATATCCCTTTGGAGGTGACTATTGAGGTGGGCTCGACCCAGATGCCCATCGAGGATATTCTCAAACTCAATCCCAATAGCGTCATCGAGCTCGATCGCTACATCAACGAGCCTATCGATCTCAAGGTCAATGGCAAGACTATCGCCAAAGGCGAGCTCTATACCGTCAAAAACAACTTCGGGATACGCATCACGCACATCATAACACCCGAAGACAGACTTAAAATCTTGGATATGTGAGGAAACCATGGCACTGGATATGCAATCGATTTATATACTGGCAAGCGGTGGGTCGCGCGCTATGGAGCAGCTCGAGACCACGTCGAACAATCTCGCCAACGTCAATACAGACGGTTTTAAGAAGATGGTGATCAAGGAGATGAGTCAGCGCCTGGATGAAAACGGGGGCGATGCCAATCATCTGTTTGTGTTTCCTCGCTTCGAGCGCTCCATGCTCGATCTATCCCAAGGTCAGCTCAAACAGACCCACAGACCGTTGGATCTGGCTATCGAGGGCAACGGCTACTTCGTGATCCAGACGAAAAATGAACAACTGTTAACAAGAAGCGGACACTTCTTTCTCGACACCGCGGGCAAACTGATCGATCGTAACGGCAATGCAGTGCTCAGCGACCAAAACAAGCCCATCCTCCTCGATCCGGCCAAAGATTTCACCGTCGCGCCCGATGGAGCCATCTACCAAGAGGGTAAAGAGGTGGCGCGTCTGAGACTGCGGGCCGTAAACGACGTGGAGGCCGCAGGTGATACCTACTACCGCGCCAAGGGTGAGGCACAGAAGCTCCAGGCCAAGGTGCATCAGGGATATTTGGAGATGGCAAACGTCAATCCCGTTTTGGAGATGACGGCACTTATCGATGCACAGCGAAAATTCGAGATATATGGCAATCTCATCAAAAGTATCGACCAACTCAACAACAAAACCAACGAAATAGGCAAAGCGTAAGGAGAGTACATGATTCGGGCACTATGGACTTCAGCTTCGGGAATGGCGGCACAGCAGACTAACCTCGATGTGGTATCGCACAATATCGCAAACGTCAATACGGTGGGCTTCAAACAATCGCGCGCCAACTTCGAAGATCTCATCTACCAAGATGAGCGCGACCCGGGTGTCACCAGTGCCGACGGCAATACGGTGCCAAGCGGTATCCAGGTGGGACTGGGCGTCAAAGTGAGTGATGTGGCGAAGGTCTTTTCGCAAGGAAGCATCAAGACCACCAAACGCGACCTGGATGTGGCCATCGAGGGGCGCGGCTTTTTCAAAATCGAGCTGCCCGACGGCGGCGAAGCCTATACGCGTGCCGGAAACTTCCAGATAGACCCCGAAGGCTACATCGTCACTTCCGAAGGCTACAAACTGAGCCCCAATATCCAGATCAACTCGCCCGAAACGCTTGTGAGCATCTCCATCAGCCCAAACGGCAAGGTCACCGTCGTACGCAACGAAGGGGGTGAGCAGACTGTAGAGGAGCTGGGGGATGTGAAACTCTATCGCTTCATCAACCCGTCCGGCCTCAAAGCCATCGGCCAAAACCTTTTCGTGCAGACCGAAGCTTCGGGTGAAGCGGTGGAGGGCGATCCCAATACCGACGGATTTGGCAAGCTAGCGCAGGGCTTTTTGGAGATGTCCAACGTCAATATCGTCGAAGAGATGGTCAATCTCATCGTAGCCCAGCGCGCATATGAAATGAATTCGAAAGGAATCACCACAGCCGATGAGATGCTGCGAACCGTTGCGAACCTCAAGTCGTAAGGGATTTTTGATGCTGCTTCTTGCGACACTGCTCATGGCTGACACCTCCGTGGTGCTAAAAAAAAGCGTCCAGCCAAAAGGTGCTTTGCAGCTCGGGCAGATCGCTGTCGTCGAAAGTGACAATCCCCGCATCGCGCGTTATCTGAGCAGCATCCAGGTACCTGCGGCTTTATACGATGATGGAGTGATTACCCAAAAAGAGATCAAGCAGCTTTTAGCAGGCAATCTCATCGATCCCAAACATATCCGATTCGTAGGGAGTGCCGTCGCGGTGCATGCGCATGCGAAGCTGACCAAAGAGCGTCTTGAAGATGCGATTCGCAGCTATATCCAAAACCACTACAAAGATGTGCGTATCAAACGTATCTACGTCGAAGTTCCCAAAGGCATCACGGGATATCGCTTGCACATCGCACCTTCGAGCCAATCTTTTAGCCATATCTACTTAAATATTACGATAGATGCCGATAATGAGAGGTTGGCGCGCCGAGCGAGCGTGCAGATAGAGCGCTACGCGAAGGTTCCTGTGGCCGTGCGCGACATCCCCCGCGGCGCTCTCATCCATCCAGAAGATATCACCTACCAAAAAAAGCGCATCACCAACGCTTCGCAGCTGCGCTCTATGCCGCAAAGCATCGTGGGAAGCGTGGCTCGTTCACCTATCCACAGCGGTGCCGTTATCAAACCTTACATGGTTACTCCCGACTACGCTGTCAAAAAGCATAAAAACGTCAAAATACTCTACCAAAAAGGAGCTATCCGTATCGAACTGCTGGGGCTGGCACTGGATAACGGCAATATCGGTGACACGGTACGTGTCAAGAATCTCTCATCAAACAAGGTGCTCCAATGCAAAGTGTTGCAAAGTGGTGTAGTGCAGTATCGCTGATGCTGCTGCTTGTGGGGTGTGCCGGCAAGTCACCCGAACCTGTGCGCGTGCATCCCGAGTACAATCTCACGGCACAAGAGAAAGCACCGCGCTACAAAAATCCCGGCTCGCTCTACAATGGCTACGACAATCTCTTTAGCGATGCAAAAGCCTACAACGTGGGCGATATCATCACTATCGTCGTGAACGAAAACGTCAAAGGGGCAGGGAGCACCAACACCAAGAGTTCGCGATCGAACAGTATGAATCTCTCGATCCCGGCACCTACGATTTTGGACAAGAAGGTGCCTAAAAAAACGACGCTTTTTGGTTTCGATCAAAAATCTGGCAATACTTTTCAGGGCAAAGGGGGCACCAACCGCAGTGCGAGACTCTTTGCGAAAATCACTGCCCGTGTGGTGAAGGTCTATCCCAATGGCAACCTTTTTATCGTAGGGAAAAAATATATTCGCATCAACGACGATACGCAGTATATCAAGATTTCGGGCATCGTCAATCCTACATACATCAATCCCGACAACACTATCGACTCGTCGAAAGTGGCGGATATGTATGTAGAGTACAACGGCAAAGGATTCATGCGTACCACGCAGCGACCGGGATGGTTGGCGCGCGTACTCATGGATATCTGGCCGTTTTGAGAGGGGAGAGGTGAAAAAGATACTTCTGCTTTGTATCATGCTTTTGCAAGCCTTCGCGCTGAGCACCCGCATAGGCGACGAGGTCAACGTCATGGGTGTGCGCGAAAACTACCTTACTGGCTACGGTATCGTAGTGGGCTTGCACGGTACGGGAGATGGCACCACCACCAAGTTTACGCTGCTCAGTATCGCAAATATGCTTAAAAAGATGGGTGTTTTTATCGATCCCAAGGATGTAAAGACAAAAAACGCCGCCGCCGTCATGGTCACGGCCAAACTGCCACCCTTTGCGAAGAGCGGAATGGTAGTGGATGTGACGGTATCGAGCATCGGTGATGCCAAAGATATCGGCAACGGTGTGCTGATTCGTACGCCGCTTTTTGGTCCCGATCACAAGCTCTACGCCTTTGCGCAAGGTCCCGTCTCTACAGGTGGCGGATTTACCGAGTCCAATAAAGGCGGCAAGATCCAAAAGAACTTCACCACCACGGGTGTCATCCCCAACGGCGCCATCATCGAGCGCAATCTACCCTACAGTTTTGCCCATCAGCGAAATGTTGTCCTCACCCTCAAGCATCCCAATTTCGCTCTGGCCAAAAATATCGAAGAGAGCATCAACAAAGCTTTTGGACAGCCTCTCGCCACCGCTATCGATGCAGCCACTATCAAAGTCGCTTTTCCGCCCAATGTGGAGGACAGGGTCAAGTTCGTCTCTCGGATACTGGATCTGCGCATCCAGAGCATAAGCGAACCTACCATCGTCATTTACGAGCGCACCGGCACAGTGATCATGAGCGGTGATATCAAGCTCGATACGCCTATTTACATCTCCCACGGCAATATCTACGTCACCGTCCAAAAACAAAAAGAGGTATCCCAACCATCGGCACTCAGCGGTGGCACGACCAAGGTGGTCACGCAGACTGCAACGAAAATAGAAGAGCAAAATGGTAGAATCTTTTCTATTCAACAGCCCACACTGCGTGATCTTGTCAAAGCGCTCAACGATCTTGGGATTTCGCCCAGAGATCTCATCGCCATCATCGAAGCGATCAAGAAATCGGGCAAGTTGCACGCCAAAATCGTCATAATGTGAGAAGAGTTATGAAGCTACAAAACGTTCCGACATATTGGGATATAAAAGATCTTTCGCAGATTCGCTCCAAAGCCCAGGCAGCGAAGGCTTTCGAGGAGGAGTTCTTGCACATCTTTCTCAAAGAGGTGCGCAAGGAACTGCAAAAAGAGTCCTCGCTCTTTGGAAGTGATTTTTCATCGAAGATCTATTGGGACATGTTCGATATGCAGATGGCCAAGGCCGTCAGCGATGCGGACCAGCTGGGTCTTAAAGAGTACATCCAAAACGCACTCAAAATCTACAACGAGCAGAGCAAATGACGCAGAGCATAGAAGCGGTATTTACCAAAATAAACGAGCACTCCGATGCCATCATCATCGTGTTGATTTTGGCGATCCTCGCCTCTATGGTGTTGCCGGTACCGCCGTTTATGCTCGATATTTTGCTCACTTCGAGTATCACTTTTTCTCTCGTGATGCTCATGGCGACGGTATATGTGAACAATCCGTTACAGATAGCCTCTTTCCCGTCGCTGCTTTTGATAGCCACGCTCTTTCGCCTTTCACTCAACGTGGCCACCACGCGCCGTATCCTCTTGCACGGTCACGAGGGACCCGACGCGGCAGGGCATCTGATCCAGAGTTTCGGCCAGTTCGTGGTAGGCGGTAACTACGTGGTGGGTATCATCGTATTCATTGTGCTTGTGACCATCAACTTCATAGTCATCACCAAAGGTACCGAGCGCATCAGCGAAGTGGGTGCGCGCTTCACACTCGACGCGATGCCGGGGAAACAGATGGCGATCGATGCGGACCTCAATGCCGGACTTATCGACGAAGAGGAAGCGCAGCGCCGCCGCCAGGAGATCGCCAAAGAGGCGGATTTTTACGGTGCGATGGACGGTGCGAGCAAATTCATCCGTGGCGACGCCATCGCCGGTATCATCATCACTCTCATCAATATCATCGGCGGTATCGCCATCGGTGTCTTCCAGCACGGCATGAGCGTCTCCACAGCCGCTGCGAACTTTACGCTACTCACTGTCGGGGATGGTCTGGTGAGTCAGATACCATCGCTCATCACTTCCACGGCCGCAGGTCTGATGGTGACGCGAGCGGTCTCTGAGACGAATCTCGGTAAAGAGATCTTCAGTCAGCTCACAGGCTACCCCAAAGCGCTCTTCATGAGTGCTGCCGCATTGGCTATCATGGGGATCGTGCCGGGTATGCCTTTCGTCCCCTTTATGGTGCTGGCATCCCTGCTTGCCATCACGGCCTATATGATGCAAGCCGATCTCAAAGCCAAAGAGGCCAAAGAGGCCGAAGAGAAGGCCAAAGAGATTATCTCCCAAGCCAAAGAGGAAGAGGAAGAGGAGCTGGTGGTCCAGCCAGAGACCATCTCCTTCGAGATCGGCTACGGGCTCATCCCACTGGTGGATGAGGAGCAGGGCGGAGAGCTTGTCAAACGTATCAAAGCCTTGCGCAAGCAGCTGAGCAAGGATCTGGGACTCATCATCCCCCTCATCCATATCAAAGACAATCTCGAACTCGATAGTGGCGAGTACCGCATCCTCATCCGCGGCGTGGAAGTGGCGCGTGGAGCCGTGCAGCCAGGCAAACTCCTGGCAATCGATACGGGCAATACCCGTGGCACGATCGAGGGAGTAGAGACCACGGAACCCACCTTCGGACTCAAGGCCTACTGGATCGACGAAGCCAACAAAGACAAGGCCAAGATGCTGGGCTATACGGTAGTGGACATTCCCACGGTGATCGTGACACATCTTTCGGAAATTCTCAAAGCCCACTCCTACGAAATCCTGGGGCGCAGCGAGACCAAAGAGCTCGTGGAGAACCTGGCCAAAAAATATCCTATCGTCAAAGATCTCGTACCGGAGCAGGTGCCCTATTCGGTGCTCCATAGAGTGCTGCAAAATCTGCTCAAAGAGAATATCCCCATCAAAGACCTGCTCACGATCATCGAGAATCTGGCAGACAATGTCACTAAAACGACAGATACCGATATCCTCACGGAGATGGTGCGCGAGGGACTTTCGCGTCTCATCACTTCCATCTATGCCAAAGACGGAGTACTCTATGCCATGACACTCGACAATGCCAGCGAAGAGGAGCTCTACCAAAAAATCAAGGAGTACGAGGGCAATCTGCCGCCCCTCGATCCTGCTCGCCTGCAAAGTCTCATCATGCAGATCAACGCCAGTTTGGAGAAATTCATCGTACAGCAGCGCACACCGGTGCTCTTGACTTCCCCCAGTGTGCGTCGCTACGTGCGCAGACTTATCGAGCCCTATCTGGCAAACGTGGCTGTGCTTTCGTACAACGAAGTAGAGCCCAAAACCAAACTCAACATAGTCGCCAAGGTGGATCTCCATGGAAATAGTTAAGTACGAAGGCCACAATCTCGAGCAACTGATTCACCAGGCCAAGCAAGAGTACGGCGACAAGGTAAAAATCATTAGCTACGAAGTCTCTCGCAGCGGGCTGCCACTGATCGGTCGTAAAAAATATGCGCTCTTCGTGCAGGTGCCCACCGAAGAGGAGGGATTTATGGACGTGCTTTCAAAAGAGGAGAAGTCTCAAGAGATGGATAAATTTTTGGAGCGTATCGAAAAGATGATCGACAAGAAGATCGAACCTCTCAAAAAGGCCGTAAGTATCGAGGCACCGACGCTCGAAGTGCCGCCCCATACTGCCCAATCACGCGGCCAGCTCGATTTTGCCGAGGAGTTCAAGGAGTTCACGGGCGATGCTCTGGATCTCATCAAGCTGCTTTTAAAAAAGGATGTGGATCCCAAAGTGGCCAAACTCTTGGTCAAGGAGTCTTGCGGATTCGACATCGATGCCAATAAATTCGATCTCAACACCTCCTTTTTCAAAGAGGCCCTTGTCAACGCCATAGAAAAAAAGATCAAGTTCAAGGGCCCTCTCAAAATCCAAAAAGGGGCTTTCAAAGTGATCGCGTTCGTGGGTCCCACGGGCGTGGGCAAAACCACAAACCTTTTCAAAATAGCCTCGGAGCTCGTCATCAACCAAAAGCTCAAGATCGCCGTCATCAGTATCGACACCTTCAAGGTGGGTGCGATTCAGCAAGCGCGCAGTTTTTCCAATATTCTCAATATCCCCTTTTTCGCCATCACCGATTCGAAAAACTTGCGCAAAACCCTCCAAAATCTCAGCGGCATCGACGTGGTGCTCATCGATACCGTGGGACGCAGCCATTATGATTATTGGAGGCTGGGTGAGATGAAGGAGATTTTAGGCAGTGGCAGCGACTTTATGGACATCTCGTTGGTTATAAGCTGCAACTACAAAAACACCGAAGCTCTCGAAGTGGTCAACCGTTATCGCACCTTTTTCCCTATCAGCGATATCTTCTTTACCAAGATCGACGAAACATACAAGCCGGGGATACTGCTCAATCTTCCTATCAAGAGTGACATCCCCGTCTCCTTTATCAGTACGGGGCAGAAGGTGCCCGAGGATATCAGGGTGCTGAGTCCCGAGCGCATGGCGAACTACATTTTGGGTGAGAGTCTATGATGGATCAAGCAAGCGGTCTACGAGATTTGATGGCCAAGAGCCAGAGTGCCAACAGCAAATTCATTACCATCGCCAGCGGCAAAGGCGGCGTGGGCAAGACGAATTTCGCCGTCAATTTCTCCTATCTCCTGGCCAATGAGTTTGGCAAGAAAATCCTGCTCATCGATGCAGATATCGGGATGGCCAATGTGCATCTGTTTTTGCAGCTCTCATCCAAAAAGAGCATAAAAGACCTCTTTAGCGGAGCACGCATCGAAGATGTGATCCAAAAGAGTTTCAATATCGATGTGCTTTCCGGATTTTCCGGTATCGACGACTTTTTCGAGCTCGATGAGGTCTCCATCCAGGCCATTATCAATCAGCTCGATGCCATCTCGAAACACTACGACTACGTCATCATCGATACGGGGGCCGGAATAGACGAGAAAGTGGCGGCTTTCTTGCGCGCTTCGCACCAATCCATCGTCGTCACCACGCCCGAACCCACGGCCATGATGGATGCCTATGCGCTTATAAAGTCGATCTACAACATCTACGGCTACGAAAATTTCAAAATGGTAGTCAATATGGCCAAAAATCAGGATGAAGGAGAACTCACTTTCAACAAACTCAAAGTCTCTGTGAAGAAATTTTTGAATATCGACATCGATCTTTTGGGTGTCCTTCCCTACACCAATACACTGCGCAGTGCCGTCAAAAACAAAGAGCTCGTGGCGCACAAGTATCCGCGCGACGCATATACCCAAAATCTACGAAAAATCTGCAAAGAGGAGCTCGCGATTCAAGAACCTGCGCAGGAGAATTTTTGGAAAAAACTCTTCGACTTTATGGGATCAAGGCAATGAAAGTTACGATAGAGCAAAAGCAGCAAATCATTTTAGACAATACGCCCCTTGTCAAAAAGGTGGCATCGAAAATATTTTTCAAGCTGCCAAAAGATGCCGGGATAGAGTTTGACGAGCTTGTCAACACCGGTATCATAGGGCTCATCAAAGCCATCGACAAATTCGACGCCTCCAAAGCCAAGTTCTCCACCTACGCCTATATCAAGATACGTGGCGAGATTCTCGATTATCTGCGATCACTGCACATCATGCCGCGCAGCATGCGGGAGAAGATAAAAAAGGAAAAAGAGGAGGGCAAAGACATTCCTCTTTCCAATCTCGCGATTCTCATCAGCATGGAAAAAGCGATAGGCGGCGATGAAGGTTCTTCTAAGCTAATAGATATTATGATAAGTGATGACATAGGACCCGAAGATCAGGCGATCTCGTCGCAAATGGGCGAGAAGCTGGTCGAAGCGATGGAGGAGCTCAACGACAAAGAACGAAGGACGCTGCAGATGTTCTTTTTCGAAGAGCGCGAACCCAAAGAGATAGCGCAGACACTGGGTATTTCCCAATCACGCGTCTCGCAGATCAAATCACAAGCTATCAACAAGCTCAAAAAATATCTCACGGAGTATGAGTACTGATGGATCTCTTTAGCCAGCTTTTACAGACGCTCGCAAGCGCACCCAAAGCACAAAAAGCCCAAAATGGCTTGCCTCATGCCAAAACCTCTGCACTTTTCGAAGAGCTTTTGCAAAGTACTCTGACAAAGAGTGCTATGCAAAAGAGTGCTTCATTGCACAATGGCGAGACTTCTCTGTTTTTGGGAAAACGAAGATTGCATGCGCATCTCGCTCCCAAGGATGTGGCAGCAGCTACGAAGTTGAGATCTATCGACACGCATGCACACACTCCCGAGGGGGTGCGATCCCATAGGGAGGGATCCGTTGCGCTATCTCCATCACCATGGGCACACAAAAACCTCGAAAATCCTCATGGCCAAGATACGCTGCCGTCGATAAAGAGTGAAACGACTTTCGCGACGCCGATGCCTATGAATTTGGCAGCACCGCTTGAAAGCCGGCACATGGCAACACAGCCTGCAAAGGGTGATGCAGCACATAAGCGCGCAGCCACAGCAGCTTCACATCAAAAGAGCCCCCAGAAGCAACTTGTTGCCAAAAATAGCGCCGAAACGGCTCCTCACACTCGCCACATCAAGAATCATCAAACCGCCCAGACACTTCTTTGGACAAAGTCTCTGCATACCGCGCACTCGGCATCGATCTCAAAGCCATCAAACACGAAGCCAAGAGTCGCACAGGAAAGTTTGCTGCGCCGTCATGATGCGCGTATCGTCAAAGATGAGGCGGCTTTGTTGCATCATGCTCAAACCTCGAGCAAGATACAGTATCCATATCTTGGTTCACAGACGCAGACACCTATACACCATGATGCACAAGCTTTGTCCCAAGTAAAAGATACGAGTACTTCGCCTTCCAAGAATATAGCGAAGAGTTTGGCAAAACCATCTGTGTATAGCGAGCCTCAAAAAGAGATTGTCGAAACCCCATCAAAAAGGGTTTCGCAAACTATAGATGCACATAAGAACACACACGTGCGTCTGCATGTGCCTCACGCACAGGCAGCGGGTACAACGCAAGTAAAAGCTTCTCAGCACGAAGCTGCGCAGCCTCAAAAACAGCTCACGCAGCATGCATCGACGTCGCCTCAGCTTCACGAGCACCACACCGTACAAGAGGAGGTGCACCCAGGCGGTCTTGTGATGCATGCACTCTCGCACCAGAGTGTCCACACGCATACTCGCGGGCTGCGCCATCCGCATCACGCAGCGCAGTCGCTTGAAGCGATACCGCAGCGAAATAGGCATGACGCTGTTTCGCATCGACATGAGCAGGAAGTAGTCATTGTGCATGCCGATGCGCCTCAGCAGTCGCAGCAGTCGCAACAGCCATCACAACAGCATCCGCAAACGCACGAGGCCAAAGATGCTCGCAGCGGCGATGGTTCGCAAAATTTCGCACAGTCGCAGCAACAGCCTCAGAATTTCGATAGTTCCGATATGTTCGATAGCACCACAGAAACTGCCGAAGCACAGATCCATCATTTCGACGAGCAGGCTTTGGAGCAGCTCGAACGCCATCGCGCACGTACGATTCAGATGCGCATCGACCAGACCCTCATCAATATCAACATGACCCAAAAACAGGTAGCGATGCATTTTGTCAGCACGCAGCCGATGCACATCGAAAGTGATTTGGGCGAAGTGGTGGATGCGATTATGAAAGAGAGCGGGTATGAACGCTACAAAATCACGCTCAAAGACAAGGAGCGACGTGTCGTGCTTGCGCAGGAGGAGCGAAGCTCCATGCACAGCGATGCAAGAAGTGGAGTAAATGTTAAAGTGTAGATGGCTTGCAATTTTTGTAAGCTTGATGTTTTTTGTCCAGGCTACGCACGCCCAGCCCTCTGTTTCCAAAGAGGTGAAAACCCTACGCTTCATCTACCAAAACGCAGTGCATGATTTCGATGTAGGGTCGTACTACCAGGCGCTGGATGAGTTTGGCTACATTATCAAATTTCCCAAATCGCGCTACCTACTTCCCTCGCTCTATATGCTCGCCTACACATACCTCTACATAGGCAAGCGCGTGGGAGACAAAAAGTATCTTTGGGATGCGCTCAACTATCTCAATCTCTACCTCGCCAAAGGCGGCAAGAAAGATGCCAAATACTACTACCTCAAAGGTCTCATCTACGAAAATCTCGAATTTTACGACAGAGCCTACACCAACTACAAGCTCGCTTTGGAGCGCTCACACGACAAGCATTTTCGCCTCGATATCGTGATGGGACTTTTGCGCTCTTCTGTATGGCTGCACCATATCGACCAGGCCGACCGCTACATGCTGATTCTTAGTATCGAAGCCTTGGGCAAAAAGCAGCGAAAAGAGTTCGTTTTCTTGCAGGGGATGTACCATTTTGCCAAGAAGGAGTACAAAAAGGCGCTGGAGTTTTTCAAAAAGACCTACAAAGAGTACGAAAGCTACCTCATAGAAAACCCCAAATACTATCTTTTGGTAGCAGAAACTGCCTATCGCAAAGGGGATTTGCAGTTTAGCGAAATGCTCTTTCGCCGTATCCTCAACTATGTCAAAAACAAAGAGGTACTTCCCCAAGCTCTCTTGCGTCTCGGGGATATTAAGTTTTTGGAACACGCCTACCAAAACAGTGTCAACTACTACATCCAGATCATCAAGACGTTTCCCCATTCGCGCTATAGCGCGATAGCCAAGCTCAAGCTTCTCTACATCATGACCCAAAACGAAAAGATCGCCTACTATGCGAAAAAATATCTCAAAGACGCTCCATTCTTGCAAGACCCGCTCAAATTCATCGTCACGACCCTCGTCAAAAACCGCGGCAACTATGTGGGAATCTTCGCTTTGGCAAATTTCGGTTTCGAGACTTTCAGGCTCGATAGTGACAAGCTCTATAAACGCCTCGCATGGGAGCTCTCGCTCATCGATCCACATGCTTTGAAGTATGAACATATCGAGTATTTCGATCGCCTCTGGCACCCTTTTTTACGAGATAGCAAATTCGACAAACGCACATGCAGTCTCTATCTGGCCAATGAAGCCTTCTTTCGCAGGGTTTTCGATAAAGAGACGTTGCTCCATATCGCAGACGCCCTCGATGCTTGCAAAAAGAGCAAAAAGAGCCTGGAACTCTTGGAGTTTCTGGGCAAAAAGTATAGGAGCGACGGTGTTTATTTGAAACTTGCTGACAAACTCTTCGCGAAGAAACGCTACAAAGAGGCATTGCGGTTTTTGGAAAAGGTGAGGCACAAAGATTGTGACTACTACCGCCGCAAAGCCACCCTCTGCTTCGTAGCGGACTTTTCCTGTGAAGGAGTGTATGAAGCGCAGCTGCGTAGCTGTCCCAGCGATTTTTACAGTGCCATATTCCAAAACATCATCTACCTGCATAACGACCGCATCGATAAAAACTTCATCACGAGGCACAGCAAAGATTTGGCTCGCCACTATGACCGACCGTTGGTGAAAAAGTTTATCAAACAGCTTGCCCAAAAGCTGATCACCACCGAGCGATACGATCAGATCATCGAACTTTTGGGGCCGTTGGCTTCCAAGATGCGCAATGATTGCTTCTTGCACTCAATTTTGGCTCTTTCGTATGTGCGTACGGGCAAACCCGACTTGGCCAAGAAGCTCTTGGAAGATATAGGAGAATGTACAAATTCTTGGTATAATTTAGCTACAATAGCAGTAGAAGATGCGCAGCTGCAGCAAAAGCTCAAAGGGCGATGATGTGGGATAAAATAGACAATCTCTCCACGATGGCTTCATTCTATCTCGAACGAACCAAAGTCATCCAGAGCAACATCGCAAACGCCGATACACCCGGCTATAAGCCCAAAGATTTGGTATTCGAAAAGATGGTGGATGAGCAGATGCGCCTCAAGCGCGACGATCCGCGCCACATCGATCCTGATCTGAGTGAGACGAAATTTCGAGAGGTCCAAAGCGGCGATATTCGCGGATACGACGACAACAGGGTCGACGTCCAAGAACAGCTGGCCAAACTGGCCGAGAGTTCGATCATGTACAAAGCCTTGGGTGAAAACCTCAAAAAAGAGTTTGCCAAGCTCAAACTCGTCATCAGTGGGAGATGATCATGCTTTTTAAAGGTCTTGAAGTAGCGCAGACGGGACTTTCGGTCCAAAAGTACCGTATGGACATCATCGCCAGCAACCTCGCCAACGTCAACGCCGTAGACGACAAAGGCAACCCCTACCGCCGTAAGATCCCTATTTTTGAGGAGATGATCGACAAAGAGGGCAATATTCCTCTCTCGAAGGTGGCTATCAAAGAGGTAGTACAGGACAACACTCCCTACAAGCTCAAATACGACCCTAAAAATCCACTCGCCGACAAGAACGGCTACGTGAAGCTGCCCAATGTGGATCCGATGCGCGAGATGGTGGATATGATTTCGGCCATGCGCACCTACGAGGCCAATCTCACGGCCTTCAATACCCACAAAGAGATGCTGCTCAAAAGCATCGACATTCTCAAAGTATGAGGTAGGCCATGAAAATAGCGAATCTCTCCGCCCCTCTTGCCAAGGAGCTCACCTCCTCCCAAACGACGAAGAAAGCTCCTGGTTTCGATGATTTGATAGAAAAATTCGTCGCTGACGTCAACGGCGATCTACAAAAGGCTTCCGCCGCGCAGCGCAAGCTCATGAGCGGCAAGGTGGACAATATGGTCGAACTCATGGCGACGATAGAAAAAGCCGATATCTCTTTGCGCCTCATCACCGAAGTGCGCAATAAAGCCCTCGAAGCCTACCAAGAGATTATGCGGATGCAGGTATAAGGGTGTAGATTGGCGCTGCGTATCGAGGATATCAAACAAAAACTCCAAGAATTTACAAAAAGCGAGAATTTTCTCAAAAATCTCTTTTTGGCTCTCGCCACACTCGCGATCATTTTGCTTCTGAGTGTCTTGGTCTTTCGCAATATCTCCCAAGCACAGTACGGTGTGCTCTATACCAATCTCAGTCCCGACGATGCGGGCAAAATCCTCTCTACCCTCCAAGAAGAAAAGATCCCCTATAAAATCGAAGGGGATGGTTCCATCATCCTCGTGCCCAAAGATAAAATCTACGAGGTACGTCTCAAACTCGCTTCCAAAGGGCTGCCAAGCTCCCAAAACGTGGGGTTCGAGATATTCAACGAACCTAAAATGGGAGCCACCCATTTCCAAGAAAACATCAACTACATCCGGGCTATCGAAGGTGAACTGGCTCGCACCATCAAAAAGATCGATGCCATCAAGGATGCCAAGGTCAACATAGCCCTCCCGCGTGATTCGATCTTCGCACGCGAAGAGGATGAAGCGAAGGCGAGCGTCATCGTCTCTTTGTGGCCCGGAAAAACGCTATCCAAAGAGCAGGTCAAAGCTATCGTCTTTTTGGTCTCCCATGCCGTGCCCAAGCTCAAAGCCCAAAACGTCACCGTGGTGGACAACACCGGGCGTGTACTATCCGATCTCATCCAAGAAAAGGGCGATGAGGATGTAGGCGATCTGGTCTCCATCAAACGCAAGCTCAGGCGTGAAATCGAAAAGAGCGTCCAATCGATGCTCGCACGTGCACTTGGGCCGCAAAAAGTGGTGGTGCGTGCCAGTGTGGATGTGGAGACCGCTCAAGTGGACAAAAAGGATGAGCTGGTCAATCCCGACCAAGTAGCGGTGGTGAGCGAACGCAAAATCCAAGAAAAGACAAAGGGCTTCCAGAAACAAAAAGGGGGAGCACCCGGCACACCCACCAACGTCCCAGCCACTATCAAGACAAACAACAAAAATCTCCTGGTGGATAAGAGCAAAAAAGACACCACCACCAACTACGATGTCACCAAAAGCTACATCGTTACGAAACAGAACATATTCAAGGTCAAGCGCATCAGTGTCGGGGTGCTCATCGACGGCAAATATGTGACGAAAAAAGATAAAAACGGCAAAACGATACGCGAGTTCGTCCCACGCTCCAAAGCCGAGCTCCAGGCCTACGAACAGCTTGTCAAAAGTGCCGTTGGATTTGATCCCAAACGCGGTGACAAGGTGACGGTCATCAGCATTCCTTTTGAAAACACGGCGGCTGCCAATGAAAATTTCGGCATGCAGCCAAGCGGTAGCGTCGTAGGCGTGCTGAAACAAAACACACTGCTTTTAGCGGCAATCGGTGCGCTGGTGTTGCTCTTGCTCATTATGCTCTTTTTGCTGTTGCGCGCACGCAAAGCCAAAAAGGCGGCACTTGAAGCCAAGCAGCTCCAAGAGCTCCAAAACGCGGGAGCGATGCAGCAGGCCGCCCAGGCGGCATCGCAGTTGCACAAACAAGAAGAAGAGCAGTTTAGCTTCGAAAAAGAGCCTATCTATCAACGAATTTTGGAAATTTCCGAAGAAAACCCCGAGATTGTCGCCGATATGCTTAGTAAATGGATAAAAGAAGAGGGCAAATGAGACTCGATCTCGATGATTTCAGTCAGCTGACCGATTTTCAAAAAACGAGCGAAGAACTCAAAAACGACGGCGAAGCCAAGAGCGTCGAAGAGATAGAAAAGGTCTATCAAGACAAAATCTTGCAGTTAGAGCAAAACTACAAGGAGCTTCTGAACAAAGTCTCCAAAGAGAGCTACGATCAAGGCTTCGAAGATGCCCATGCCAAGTTCAAGCAAGAACTCCAAGAGAAGGTGGCGCAGATTGAACAGGAGTTTCAAAGGCGCCTGGAAGAGGAGACCAAAAAGCTCCAAGAGAGCTATCTCAATTTCGAAAAGAGCTACCAAGAGCACTATGCGCAGTTTTTGCACAAATTCACCGATATCGTCCTCGATTCAACCGAAGAGATTTTGGAGTTCCTCTTCATCGATACCGCCAATACCAAAAATGTCGAGCAAGCGATAGCCAAGCTCCTCGAGGATTTTCACAACTACATGCCGCTGAGCATCACCGTCTCACCTCGGATGTACGAAGGCATCAAGGATCGCTTCCATCAAACGCAAGTCAAAGTCAGTGAAGAGCTCAAAAACAACGAATTCATCATCGAATTTCACGATTTCAAGATAGAAAATCGCATCAAAGAGAAGATCGGCGTCATAAAAGATGAAATTAAAAGAGAGACTAAAAAACTTACCTAAATTTATTACAAAAGGGCGCATCGTCGGTGTGAGCGGCCCCATTATCGAGGCCTACCTACCCAATGTCTCCATCGGGGATTCGTGCTATCTCGAAAACGGCCTCGAGACTGAGGTGGTGGGCTTTCGCGACGGCAAGACACTCCTCATGGCATACGACGATACCTACGGTATCAAAGTGGGGAGCTTCGTCGAAGCAGCCCTCGAGCCCGTCAACGTAGGAGTGGGAGAAGAGCTTTTGGGCACCGTCATCGATCCTTTCGGCAATCCTCTCAATAAACCCTACATACGCTTCGAAAACAAATACTATCTGCGCAACGATCCCATCAACCCCATGCAGCGCGGTCGCATCAGCGAGCCTTTGGATGTTGGGATTCGCTCTATCAATGCACTGCTGACCGTGGGCAAAGGGCAGCGTATCGGCATTTTCGCAGGAGCCGGGGTGGGAAAGAGCACGCTCCTTGGGATGATCAGTCGCTATACCGAAGCGGACGTGAACGTCATCGCGCTCATAGGCGAGCGCGGTCGTGAGGTACGCGAATTTATCGAAGACAATCTACGCCAAGAAGGATTGGCCAAATCGGTAGTCGTGACGGCCACGAGCGATCAGACCCCTCTGGCCAAGGTGCGCGCAGTCTATACCGCTATCGCTATCGCGAACTACTTTTCCAATAAAAATAAAAACGTGCTTTTTTTGGTGGACTCTTTGACACGTCTTGCGATGGCGCAGCGAGAAATCGGCCTGGCCATCGGTGAACCGCCCACATCCAAAGGCTATACACCTTCGGTTTTTTCGCTCCTTCCCAAAATTATCGAGCAAGCGGGTACCTTCGAGGGCAAGGGAAGTATCACCGGTATCTACACCGTGCTCGTGGAGGGGGATGATGTGAGCAGCGATCCCGTAGCCGATGCGGCCGTGGGGTTTTTGGATGGGCATATCATCCTTTCCAAAGCGATGGCCCAAAAGCGTATTTTTC
Source organism: Campylobacterales bacterium (assembly GCA_027024145.1). GTDB lineage: Bacteria > Campylobacterota > Campylobacteria > Campylobacterales > Nitratiruptoraceae > Nitratiruptor. The sequence continues at coordinate 136 of JALVTF010000084.1, read as the reverse complement.
CGGCAGTGGATGTGCTCAAAAGTATCAGCCGTCTCACGCCGCAGCTGGTCGATGAACAGGTGTTAAATATGCAAGCGAAATTTATCAGCCTGCTTGCGACTTACAAGGAAGCCGAAGATATGGTACATATGGGACT
>JALVTF010000083.1 GCA_027024145.1 Campylobacterales bacterium | reverse complement strand
TATTGTAACAGAGCGGGGTTTAGAGGGGTCTTAAAACTGTTAAAGAGTTTTTAATTTTATAAATTTGCAAAATATCCGCTTTGTGCTATAATAGGATTGTTGTAACAGAGAGGGGTTTAGTAGGGGTCTTAAAATCGAGGCTGTCTTTGACAGCCCATTGTAGGGTCTATCTTCGGATAGACCTCCCCTCTTTAGAAATCAAAGAGCGATGGTTGCGCTATCTCCTCTTGTTTCGTCGGCGCACCCACTATTAGCTCCATCTTCCCAAACTGCGCATCCGTAAGCATCATAAGCCGCACATTGCCATGCTTGATGTTTAGATGTAAAAACTCCTTGATACGCTTTTTACCATGCATAGCAGATTCATAAGAATTGAAAACCTTCGCATAGACCGAGTATTGCAGACGGATAAAGCCTTGCTTGTCCAAAAAATTCGCAAACCAACGATAGCGCTTGCGGTCTTTTTTGGTCTGAGTAGGTAGGTCGAACATCACTATCAGCCACATGATCTTAAAAGCACTCATCGACTTTCTCAAAATCTATACTTGGAAAAAACAACTTGCCGCTATCCTTTGCAAGCACCGCTCGTTTGAAATCCTGTACATAGCGTTTAGAGACCGTGCGCAACGATGACAACCCTTCCTTGTAGCGCACATACTCCACATCGAAAATCGAGATAATCTCTCTTTTATACACAGGCAGTAAAAACTCTTCACTGAACTGAGGCAAGAGCTTGTATATGGCTATATCTATTATCGGACGAAACGGCTCCATCAGATCGTCGCTAAGATTGAAGGCGTTGAAGCGGTTGTCGTGCCAAAGGCCAAGTGCCGGTAAAAACCCCGCTGCACTCAGATCGCGCGTCACGAGACTGCGGCATATCGCATAGGAGTAGTTGAGTGCCTGATTGCGAATATCCAAAGAATTTGGCTCGCGCACGAGATCACCGAAGAGCTCTTTCCAGTAGCTCCTCGCACTCTTGGCCTCGGCTCGATACGGATCACCTGGGCGTACGTGATCAATGTAGCGTCTCACCTGCTGTGCACTCTTATCCAAAAACGCGAGCACATCAGCTTGCAAAGATATCTTTACACGCACGATCTGCGCCCAGAGCGCATCTTTGAAACTGTCTGGAAGTGACAGCTGCGCTTTGAGCGTCTCGGTCGCCAAAGAGCTTTGATGATAGGGATGCAAAATGGCCGTGGGCATGTAACATTCGTCACAAAAAAGCGTCGCTATTTTGTATTTGGCGAAGGCTGCCAATACTTTGGCACTGAGGGTGAATCTATCCCCTTCGAAGATGATACTATCTACATCTCCCAGACAGAGTTTGATACGTGTTTCATCATCTTCTATCAAGAGATTATCATTATCGATACGAAGCTTACAGGGCTTCGTGATGCGCAGTGTTTTCCATGCCCCCATAGCCAGATTCCTTCCTAAACCATGCCAGCTGTTCTGGTGTTACATTCCCGTAGACTTCATAGCTCTTCACATGTCCATCGAAATCGAGATGTACTTTGATGATACCTTGCGCACTCCCCACTGCTACCTGCCTTATCTGGCTTCCCGTAGAAAATTTCGAAGGCTGTGCTTTGGGATTTGCCGGAAAACGGGGATTGAAGAGGGCTATTTTTTTAGATGTTTCCACATAACTCCTCAAGCATCCATAATGCATCACTCCTCTCTTCCCAAAGAAAAAGAGCATTTCGTTGAGATAGCAAAGCATCCCGCTTTTTTGCGTAAACTCACGAAAATTATTCACATCAAGACGATGGATGAGAAGTTTATCTTTCGCCCCTTTTTCCACAAAAATCCCCATCATATTCTTATCGGTCTCTACAAGCCCCCTGTCGATAGGGATAGCGTTGAGTTTGTCATAAACGAAGCGGACTCTTCGCACTTGCTTGCCGTTCGCCACTATCGGTTCGTTCAGTAGCCTCGCTACTTCCGCCTGGAAGGCTTCGTCCACGCTCTTGTCGTGTTTGGCATCTTTGAGCGCGAAATCGGTGAGCGTGTTGGCTATATCCTTGGCTCTTTTTTCTATGGCTTGATAGACGGCATCCTTGGTATTGCCGATATGGTGCAGCCAGAGTTTTTGGCGGATCTCCTTGTCGTACTTCTCCATAAATTCATCTGCGCTCATCTTGTGGCGATTTTTCATCACATCGAGCGCTCGAAACGCTTCCAATATACTTTTTCGAAGCGTCGGCACATCGTGTTTTGGCGAATAGACGGTATCTTTATGCGAAGAGGCAGATAGCGGCTTTTTGTTCACCCAGTACGAAACGCTACGAATACCACCAAACATATCGCGATAAAAGAGGCTCTCCTCGCCTTTGGACATAAACCTTCGGTATGCTTCATCGACATAGTCTGCAAGCATCATCCCTTCGATATAAGGAAGATGCTTTTGCCAAAGTTTTTGCAGCTCCTCTTCGGACTTGCCGTAGTTTTCTTTGAGCAGCCTGTGCAGGCGATTTTGCCAGCCGCGCGATACGGTGGCCAAGATAAGCGCATCTTCTGCGTGGTGGAAGTTGCTATCGCGGCTTTTGTCTTTCACATTCAAAAGTGAGCGCACTTTGCTCGTAACACGACCGGGAATCATGCGCACATTGTGGCCATACTTTCTCGCTTTTGGATCGGGGAACGGATAGTGGCGCTTGAGCACCTGCGCCACTAAAGCTTCCAAATAACTCGTAGCGCGTATGCCTTTGGAGTGCATATTTTCCACATACACCTCATCAAGCGATGTGGCCAAGAGGTTCTTGTATTTTTTCCAATCGATCAGGCCTTCATCTTTGAGCATCTCCACGCGGTTGCGATATTTTTCATCACCCGCCAGCCACTCTCCGGGGAGACGATTGCCTTTTTGGACGTTGGGATTCTTGAGAGCCACGATGGTATTGTATGCGGTGCTAAGCCCTCCCAAAGACCTTGGCACGATATGCTCGATATCGGCATTTCCATTGAGTAGATCGGAAATGCGTATCGTCTGACCTGTATAGAGATCGAGCTCTTTTTGCTGCTCCCATAACTGGATCTTGCGTGCCAGACGTCTATCGATAGTGGGAAACTGGTCTTGATATTTTTTGATTATCTCATCCAGCGCTTTTTCGCGCTCTTTCATGGCTCGTTCGATTTTGCGTTTGGTATCTTTGGGGAGAGCGTCTCTCGCAGTCTCCAAAACGATCTCATCAAATGGCCCGTAGCGCCAGCTGAGATCCGCTATAAGTCCCAAAGCCCAGGATGCCAAAGATTTGACGGCGTGGTTGTTGATGGTGTTTTCTTCAGCTTCAAAAAGGTTATCATGTCCCAAGTGGAGATGTTTGAGGGATTTGGGATATAGGCTATAGTCTTCACTGTCACTAAGCCCTAATTGACGCTGCACCCCCTTTTCATCCATTCCTTCGAGAAAATAGGGGAGTGCTTGGAGGATATAACGATGCGAAAGGCTGAGCGTACCCGGCTTTTTGTTTTTGAAAAGCTCCACGATTTCAGCATCGCTCGCTTCGATATCTTTGCTATGCAAAAGTTCTTTTATCTTTTTGTATGCTTCTTGCGGTGTTTTGGCATATTGGATAATTTCGGCAAGCTTCTTGAAAATATGGTGTGCATCGGGATGCTTTTGGATTGCTGCTATGACGTTTTTGAATTTGGCAATACTACTCAAAAAGAAAAAAGGCACGAAAACACGCGGCTCTTTCTTGCCCTTGATAAGCCTCTCGTCATCTTGTCCAAAAATCTTTTGATCATCGGCAAGACCTAAAATCTTGCGTATATCTTTATACGTTAATTGTTTGATGCTTTTGCCCGCTTTGATCTTCTCTTCTACCCACTCGATGATTTTCTTGCGATCTTCTATCGTCACCGCATAGTTGTCGATACGAAGATCGGCGAGCTTTTTATAGAGACGATAGATATCGTAGAGGTAACTATATTTGGGAGCGGCGCTTTCCTCTTTATAAAAGGTGCACTTTCCAAACAGTGACAAGTCGTTGGTAGGCATCTCCTGATCGGTAATGCATTCCTTGAGCGCATCTATCAGCGCCCCGATCTGCTCGTTTGGGAGCGAAAATGCTCCAAGTTCTGCTTGCTTGAGGACAATCTTTTCGATCTCCTCTTCGATATCTTCTCTGCGAATCATCTTTTCATAGTCATCATGATTGCGATAGGAGCGAAATTTGCCTTCGGCTACGGCTCTATGGATCACTTGTGCGATCGTTTCGGAGTCGTACTCTTTCTTGAGCTCTTCCAGTCTATTGAGAGCAGCATAGACTTGACTACGCTCATCCCCTTTTTTGGCACTCTCTGCGTCGATATCACGCAACCCAAGCTCGAGTTCGAGCTCATAGAGCAGATCTTCGGTGGCTATCGATTTATAACCGCGATGCTTCGCCATGTGAGCAAAAATCGCGAAGAGCTCTTCGGGTGCGAAACGACGCTGCCAAGCATCGACTGCACGCAGTTTCCATCTGTTTTTGATACGATTTTCACGATTGACTTTGAGCGCTTCTTCATACGGGAGTAACCCAAATCGATCGAAAACTTTCGCTATACATTTGATACGCTTTTTCTTCTTTTCATTGAGCCTGCGCTGGCTGCGCTGCAGCGATCGGATATGCTGCGTAGACTCTCCACTCTCGTTGTAGGGACTATCGCGCATCACCACTGCATTGTCAAGACATCTATAGATATTTTCTTCTATTTCCTCTAGCACCGCATAGCCAAATGACGTGATCCCCAAATCCACCGCCAAAATCTTTTTGCCCATATCCATCCTTATAAAAATTTTTATTTCTTATAATTATTGTCAATTTTTCAAAATTTTTGAATAGTAAGAACAAAAGTGGCTAGGGAAGATTTATTGCGCTTGGCGTATTTCGCGCCATACATACACCGAAGCAGCCACGATCACAAAACCAAGCAACATCAAGCTCATCCAGACACTCACGCTGTGCGCTTTGGCGCCATCGCCAAAGAGATAGCCTATAAGCAGCATGAAGCCTACCCAGATGAGATTGGCACTGAATGTAAGGGGAATGAAGTGGCGCAGCGGCATATGTGCGATACCGGCGGGGATGGAGACGTACTGGCCCAAGCCCGGTGTGAGGGGAGCTAAAAAGACGGAGATTTTACCATGGCGAGCAAAAAACTGCGTGGTCTTTTGGATGATGGGTTTGTGGCGCAGTTTGCGCACCAAGTATTTGGCGAGATGATAGTTGATGAGTGCGCCGCTGAGACTACCCAGTGCACCGCTAAAAAGCAAGAGCGCGAAGCTCTTTTGGCCTATAGAGGCCAGATACCCTGAGGGGATGAGGAGTATCTCGCTCGGCACCGGGATGAAGGTACCTACAAGAAGCATATAAAAGTACACCCCTACATACCCAAGCGTATCGGCGAAATGCACCAGCAGCTGTGCGATATGCTCTATCATATCTCGATACCAAAATACCTATTCACGAAATACCCTATAGCGAAGGATATGAGCGCCACACCGAAAGTGATGGCGAACATCTCCCCCACCCGCCTCGTAAAGCTCTCCTCTTTGGCCACGGCGATATAGAAGTTATAGACCACGATGGAGATAACCGCTCCGACGAACATAAAGAGAACTCCCACCTTCGCACTATCGACGAAAAAGAATGGTGCGACGAGAATGACGGTGGTGAGAATGTAGGCAAGCCCGGTGTAGAAGGCGTACTTTTTGGGCTCTATCCCTGCATCTTTGTTTTCTCGCGCCTCTAGATACGCACTACCGGCCATCGAAAGCGCCGCAGCCACACCCATGATGACACCCGTGATGCCCACATATTTGGCATTGGCAAAAGCGAGCGCCACGCCTGTGAGTGTGCCTGTGAGCTCTACAAGTGCATCGTTCATCCCCAGAACTATCGCTCCCGCATAGGCAAGCTTGGCGTCACTCAGCATTCTTAGCAGCTTCTCTTCGTGCTCGTGCTCTTGCTCGAAGATCTTTTTGGCTTCGGGATATTTCATAATCAGGCGCTTATAAAAAGACTGTGCTTTCTCTTCGCCCCGCTCCATGAGTTTGAGCGCAAAAGCGAGGCCAAAAAGCTGCGCCAGCGTCACGTAGTAGCCTATTGTAAGCTTCTGGGGACGCAGCTCTTGTTTGGTGATACTTTTCCAAAATTCGTAGTGCTGCTTCTCTTGCATCGCGATCTCGTGGAGCACGCGCTTGTTGTGGGGATTTTTTTCCAGTTTGCTCAGCTCCATGTAGATAAAAAACTCGTTCAGTTCGTTTTGCTGCTGTTTTAAGACATCTTCCATTTTCACTCCTCCAGTAACGCTCGTAGATCCTCCACCGCCTCGGCGGCATGTTTGGGGATATAGTGGGTAAAAAACTCGTCGATAGATGCGTCGAACTTGCCAAACATCGTCACCCTCTTGCGCCGCACGGGGTCAATCAGGATCGATGTAGGATAATGCTGTGCGATATCGGCGATATCGATCACCGCACCGCTGGTACCGACGGCGATGAAAACATCTGCCTCGGTAGTGTAGAGATAGCGATAGTTTGGTGCCATCTCGCCAAAAAGTATAACATTGGGTCGTAGCGCTTGACTACCACAAAAGTGGCACTTCTTTGGTTGGGTAGCGTAGCCGATGTCAAAAATCTTTTTGCACGCTTCACACCGCACTTCCGTGAGCTTGCCGTGCAGATGGATGGGATTTCCACCCGCTCGCTCGCACAGGTCGTCTACGTTTTGAGTCAGGTGCACAGCATCGGGAAGTGTAGCGAGGAATCGGTGCATCGCATTGGGATGGTAGTTTGCCAGCTCTTGGCGTCTATCATCGAAAAAGCTTATCACTTTATCGGGGTTTCGTAGCCACGCTTCGTGGGTGGCTACTTCGTCTATGGGGATTTCATCCCACAAGCCGCCGTCGCGAAACGTGGGGATACCGCTGTCGGCACTAAGGCCGGCACCGCTGAGGATATAGTAGTGCACGAGGAATTTTACATAAGACCGATTTCCGCTAAAATCGGTTCTATTTTAGCACTGATTTCAAGAAGTTTCTCTTTGAGCTCTTGCCAAACTACCTTATCCGCCTGGTCTTCTGCATACCACTCCTCGATATGGGCAATGGCGTTGGATTTTTCCGCTTCGCTCAGGTCCGGATGGTTTTTGATAGCCTCCTTGAGGCGTTCGAGTTTTTCGTGATGTTTGTGATGTGGCATCGCTCCTCCTTTTGGGTAATTATAGCGTATATATGGGATGCTATAAAACTATGAAAATTACAAATCGAGCGAAAACTTTGCAAATTGTAGCTTGAAAATTGTATGGTAGCGAAGCCAAAAATGTGCGCTCAACCCGAAGGGCGCTTGCGTTCGCACATTTTAATACAATTTTCAAGCGGTGCCGAAGGCGACAATTGCAACTCGTTTGAGCGAGATTTGATAATTTTCAATATTTGCAATTAAGGCAATTAAGACAAAATTTATCTCATTTAAGTTATATTGTAAAAAATTATCGTAAAGGTATTGCTATGACAATGGACGAAGCATTGGCCCAAATCAAAGAGGATTTCGAACTCTTAGGCGATCCCAACGCCATCGTGGAGTATATCATCGAGCTTGGCCAAGAAAATGATATGAAAGTGCCCGATGAGCTCAAAAACGATCAGACCAAAATCCACGGCTGCGCCAGCGATGCGTGGATGATAGAAGAGTGCAAAGACGGCAAAGTGCACTTCACCGTCGAGGGAACTTCTTCGATGGCGAAGGGGATGATCCCTTTGATGCTCAAAATCTTCAACGACCGCACGCCCGACGAGATCCTCGCCTTCGATCCCAAGAAGCTCTATGAATTAGGCTTCGACAAGATCCTCAGCCCCACGCGCCTGCAAGGAATGGAGGCCTTTTTGAATCGCATCTACGCTTTTGCTAAAAAGTGCAAAGAGTCGCAATAACTTTTTGCTATAATCTGGCCTAAAAAAGGCCGATTATGACGCTTTTCGAATCCATCATCTACGGCATCGTGGAGGGTGTAACGGAGTTTTTGCCCGTCTCCTCTACGGGCCACCTGATTCTCACCGCCAAACTCCTTGGCCAAAACCAGGACGCTTTCCAAAAGACTTTCGAGGTCGTCATCCAGCTTGGCTCCATCTTGGCTGTGATTTTCGCTTTCAAGGAGCGCATCTTTCGCGATATCGAACTATGGAAGCGACTCATCGTAGGTTTCATCCCCACCGGCATTTTGGGCCTTACGCTCTACAAATACATCAAAAGCCTCTTCGCCCCTTCCACTGTGGCCTATATGCTCATCATCGGCGGTATCATCTTCATCCTCATCGAGCTATTTTATAAAGAAAAGGAGCACCACATCGCCGATCCCGCACAGATAAGCTACAAGCAGGCCTTCGCCATAGGGCTTTTCCAATCTCTTGCGATGGTGCCTGGTACCAGCCGCAGTGGTGCCACCATCATAGGCGGGCTGCTTTTAGGTCTCAAGCGCACAGCAGCCACGGAGTTTAGCTTCCTTTTGGCCGTCCCTACGATGTTAGCCGCCACAGGCTACGATATGCTCAAGCACTTGCACGAATTTTCTGCAGACAATCTCGGTGCTTTGGGACTTGGATTTATCACCGCCTTTTTCATAGCACTCGCTGTGATTCGTTGGTTTTTGGATTTTATCAAAAGGCATACTTTTATCCCATTTGGGATCTATCGCATCGTCGTGGGGGTAGTGTTTTTAGTATGGATACTGTAGAGGGTTGCCCCGCAAGGGGCAGCGAGATTAGAGGGCTGCTTTGGCTTTTTCTACCACTTTTGCGAAGCTTTCAGGTTCGTTCATAGCCATATCTGCCAAGATTTTTCTATCGAGCTCGATGCCCGCCTTTTTGAGGCCGTGGATAAAGCGTGAATAGCTGATGTCGTTGAGGCGGCATGCAGCGTTGATACGTGTGATCCAAAGCTTTCTAAAATCTCTCTTTTTCTGTTTTCTGTCGCGATACGCGTAGACGAGGCTTCTTTCGAGCTGCTCTTTCGCTTTTCTAAAGTGCTTGCGTCTACCGCTATAAAAGCCTTTTGCGAGTTTGAGGATCTTTTTGTGTCTTCTTCTTCGTACGACTCCGGTTTTTACTCTCATTTTCTTCTCCCTTTACCTTTTTTGTTTTCGTAGGTGCCGCTTTGTGCGGACTTGACCCGTATGGGTGGAGTTTCTATCTTAGTATGTAGATATCAACTCGATAACGCGTGCTTCGTCGACTCTACTCACATAGTGTGGTGCGCGGAGTTGGCGTTTGCGTTTTTGACTCTTTTTGGTCAAGATGTGGCTTCGAAAAGCGCTTCCTCTTTTGATCTTGTTTTTGGTCTTTTTGAAACGCTTCGCAGCCCCTCTATGCGTCTTCATCTTTGGCATGGCTACTCCCTTTGCGTATTTTAAGGACGTAATTGTAGCAAATGTAGGTTGAAGGGAAAATTAACGCAGCATTTTAGAAGGCGTCGGCCATCGGCTCTCGCCAATGACCAATGTCTCATATCTAATGTCTAATTTACTTTTTCTTATCCTCTTTTTTGGGCACCACGAGCATATTGATGTAGCGCCCCTCTTGGTGGGGTTTTTTCTCCACCACACCGATATCTTCGATGAGAGGAATCACACGCTCGAGCACCTCCACACCGGCTTCTGGATGTGCCATCTCGCGACCGCGCAAGAAGACGCGAAATTTTACGTGCTTGCCCTTTTCCAAAAACTCGCGCGCGTGCTTGACCTTGTAGTCGATGTCGTTTTGTGCGATTTTGACGGAGAGCTTGATCTCTTTGACTTCGATTTTGGACTGCTTCTTCTTGGCCTCTTTTTTCTTTTTTTCCTGCTGGTACTTAAACTTCCCGTAGTCCATTATCTTGCAGACGGGGGGATTCGCGTTGGGGGCGATGAGGACGAGGTCGAGGCCTTTCTCTTCGGCAAGCGCCAAAGCTTCGTCACGACTGATGATACCGTACTGCGTACCATCGTCACCCACACAGCGGACTTCCGGTGCTCGTATCTCTTCGTTCAGGAACACTTCTTCTTTTCTTTTCCTACTCAAAAGCGTACCTCACTGAGTTTCTCCTTGATTTTAGTAAAAAATTCCTCTTCATTGAGATTATACTGTATTTTTTCTCTTCTATCTCTTATAGCGAGGCTGCGCGCCTCCACCTCTTTATCGCCGATGATGGCCACCATGGGCACTTTTTGCTTCTCGGCGTTGCGGATGCGCTTGTTGAGACTATCTTTGGAGTCATATATTTCGCTATCCACACCCATTTCGGTAAGCTTGCCTGCAAGCTCTTTGGTGTAGGCCACGTGGTCTTGACCGATGGGGACGAAAATCACTTGCGTCGGTGCGATGAAAAATGGAAACTCCCCTGCGTAGTGCTCGGTGAGAATTCCTATGAAGCGTTCGAAAGAGCCGAGGATCGCTCTATGGATCATCACGGGACGCTTGGCTTCGTTGTCGCTGTCGGTAAATTCGAGCTCGAAGCGCTCAGGGAGGTTGAAATCCACCTGGATCGTGCCACACTGCCACTTACGGCCGATGGCGTCTGTGATCTTGATGTCGATCTTGGGCCCATAGAAAGCGCCACCACCCTCGTCGATGCCGTATTTGTGACCGTTTTCGTCGAGCGCTTCTTTGAGAGCGTTTGTGGCGATCTCCCAGATCTCGTCGCTGCCTATCGCCTTGTCGGGCTTGGTAGATATCTCCATCTCATACGAAAAGTCGAAACTGCGCATGATCTCATCCACAAAGCCCAGCACCTCGATGACGATATCTTTGATCTGATCGGGTTTGCAAAAGATATGCGCATCGTCTTGGGTAAATTCGCGCACCCGAAAGAGTCCATGGAGTACGCCGCTCTTTTCGTGGCGATGCACCACGCCGTATTCGAAAAGTTTGAGCGGGAGCTCGCGATAGCTGCGCTTTTTGGATTTGTAGATCATGATATGGCCCACGCAGTTCATGGGCTTGATACCATACTCCACGCAGGACTCTTTGCGGCTCTCGTCGTCGCAGATTTCGGTGAAATACATATTTTCTTTGTAGTTTTGATAATGGCCGCTCTTTTTCCATAGCTCGGACTTGAGGATCTCAGGCCCTCGCACGGGCTCGTAGCCGCGTTTGCGGTGCGCTGCAAAAAGGAGCTGCTCGAGTTTCGAGCGCAGTCGCGCACCCTTGGGCAGCCAGATAGGCAGACCAGCCCCCACTTCCTCGCTAAACATAAAGAGCTCTAACTCGTTTCCGAGCTTCCTATGATCGCGCTTTTTGGCTTCTTCGAGCATCGTGAGGTACTCTTTGAGAGCTTGCTTGTCGGCAAAAGCCACGCCGTAGATACGTGTGAGCATCTCACGCGTCTCATCCCCGCCCAGATAGGCGCCCGCTACGCGCGTGAGTTTAAAGTTTTTGAGATATTTGGTATTGGGCACGTGGGGTCCACGACATAGATCTTCAAAATCTCCCTGCTTGTAGATTGACACCGTGTCGCTGGGAATCGATTTGAGGACTTCTTGTTTTAGATCATCGTCTTTGAATTTCTCGATCGCTTCGGCTTTAGAGATCTCGTAGCGCTCGATGGGGAGCTTGCGCTTGGCGATCTCGGCCATCTTCTTTTCGATTTTTTTGAGATCCTCTTCGCCGATCTTTTCGCCCACGCGAAAGTCGTAGTAAAACCCCTCATCCACCACAGGACCCACGAAAAACTTGGCATCAGGATAGAGCTCTTTGATAGCTTGGGCCATGAGGTGTGCTGTGGAGTGACGGATCACTTCGAGAGCTTCGGGAGTGTTTTCGGGATAGATTTTTTTGGCAGATTCTATATCGATATTTTTTGCTTGTGCGGTTTGTAGGTCTATTATTTGGTCATCTTTTTGTATCGCGATCGGTTCCAAATAGCTCCTTTATCATGGTGGTCGCGAGAGGATTCGAACCTCTGACCACTACGATGTCAACGTAGTGCTCTACCCCTGAGCTACGCGACCGGCGATGTAATTGTAGCTATTTTTTTCTAAAATGTAAATAGAGCAGCCCCGCAATCGAAAAATCGATCATCACATCGGCGAAATTGAAGACGGCAAAATCGAACCCGCAATGCCAGTAGACATAGTCTATGACGCCGCCGAAGCGAAACCTATCATAGAGGTTACCAAAGGCAGCACCAAAGAGGATGCCCAGAAGCAAAGGGTGCTTAGCTAAAAGGTGCTCACGCGCCACATAGATAAAAGCGCCGATAACAAGCGCGCTCAAAATCCACTTCAGATACGCCCCTAAAAAGGCGAACATACTAAAGGCCACACCTCTATTGAGGGTATAGCCGAGGGTGATGCAGCTACTCTCCCAATAAAAACCGCTATAAAAGAGCTCTTTGATGGCACGGTCGATGAAAAATATCCCTGCCGCCATCAAAAAAAATTGCAGGTGGCTTCGCATCAGCGCAGCTCTTTGGCAAAAAACTCCAATAGCTCTTCCATCGTCTTATCGAGGGTTTTGCTATCTTTCCCTTCTAAGAGGATGCGCAGTTTGTTTTCGGTACCGGAGTAGCGAATGAGCGCACGCAGGCCCGCTTCCTCGATGCGCTTTTGCCACTCTTCGTACCCTTCGATCTCTTCGAGGGGCTTTTTCTCTTTGACATTCAAGTTTTCGAGGCGGCTGGGGTAGAGCGCGAAGGGGCGCAAAATTTCGCTGGCCTTCTTGCCGCTTCTAAGCATCAAAGCCGTCACCTGCAAGGCCGTGGCTATCCCGTCTCCTGTCTTGGCATAGTCGCCAAAGACCACGTGACCGCTGGACTCTCCGCCGAAGTTGAGCCCGTGGCGCTGCATCTCATCGAGCACGTACTTATCGCCGACACTGCAGCGCACCAGCTCGATCCCACGCGACGCGAGGAAATCTTCCAAGCCTTTGTTGCTCATCACCGTGGCTACCATCTTGGATTTTGCAAGAGCATCGCGCTCTTGCAAATAGAGCGCCAGCGCACCCAAAAGGTGGTCCCCATCGACGATCTCGCCCTTTTCATCCACCACCACGAGGCGATCCGCATCGCCATCGAGGGCAAATCCCACATCGGCACGATACTTCTTGACATTCGCAGCCAGCTCCTCTGGATGCATCGCGCCGCACTTGTAGTTGATATTGAAGCCGTTTGGCTGGTTGTTTATCACGATCACTTCGGCACCCAATTCGCTAAAGACCGTCGGCGCCACCTTGTAGGCCGCACCGTTTGCGGTGTCGATGACGATGCGTAGGTTATTGAGCGTAAGGTCTTTAGGGAAGGAGTTTTTGAGATGCACGATGTAGCGCCCCACCACATCATCGATACGTTTGGAAGCGCCGATCTCCTTTTCTACCTTTTGATTTTCCTCGATCGTCTCTTCGTCGAAATAGATCTTCTCGATCGCCTCTTCGTCGCTCTCTTGGAGTTTGTCGCCGTTATGATCGAAAAATTTGATACCGTTGTCGTAGTAGGGGTTGTGACTGGCACTGATCATGATGCCTGCGTCACAGCGCATATCTTCGGTCAAAAAGGCGATAGCAGGTGTTGGCATAGGACCTACCTGGATCACGTTGTATCCTACGGCCGTAAGACCGCTGACAAGCGCGTTTTCGATCATGTAGCCGCTGCGTCTGGTGTCTTTACCTACTAAGATTTTGTTTGTTTTGCTGTTTTTACGAAAATAGATCCCCGCAGCCATCGCTAAGCGCATGCTCAGCATCGCTGTGAGTTTCTTGCCGGCTTTGCCGCGCACTCCGTCCGTTCCGAAAAGTTCCATCCTTCTATCCTTAAAAAAGCATTAATTTAATGAAAGTTTAATTTTTGTTTCGCTACCATTTTAGCCTAAATTTGATTCAAAAAGGATTAAAAGCAATGGCAAACCATAAATCCGCTCTCAAGAGAATGCGCCAGACTAAAAAGAGAACAGAGAGAAATAGATTCTTCAGAACGCGCATGAAAAACATCATCAAAGCGGTGCGCGAAGCGGTAGCTGCCGGTGACAAGGAAAAAGCCGTCGAAGCTTTGAAAGTCGCCAACAAGCGCATCCACGAGTATGTCAGCAAAGGCATCATCAAGAAAAACACCGCCGCTCGCAAAGTATCGCGCCTGCACAAACTCGTAAACTCTATGGAAGAGGCTGCGTAAGCAGCCCCCAAGGCGCCGATGCTCAAAGAAAAACTCCGACCCTTCGTCGATCGCTACGAAGAGATAAACAAGCTCCTCGCATCTCCTGAAATTACCAACGACATCAAAAAGATGACCGAGCTCTCCAAAGAGCAGTCCGAAATCGAACCTATTGTCGAAAAAGCGCGCGAGTATTTCAAAGTTACCGAAGCTATCGAAGAGAACAAAAGTCTCATCGAAGACGAAGAGCTCGGCGAACTGGCCAAAGAGGAGCTGAGAGAACTCGAACCTCGTAAAAAGGCTCTCGAAGAGGAAATAAAGCTCCTTCTCATCCCCAAAGACCCCAACGACGAAAAGGATATCTACCTCGAAATCCGTGCCGGCACGGGTGGAGAAGAGGCTGCGCTCTTCGCGGCCGATCTCTTTCGCACCTACGTGCGCTACGCCGAAAGAAAGGGATGGAAGGTAGAGATCGTAAGTTCTAGTGAGAGCGATAGCGGCGGCTACAAGGAAATCATCGCCCGCATCAAGGGTCAGGGGGTCTACAGCCGCCTCAAATATGAAGCAGGCACGCACCGCGTGCAGCGCGTGCCCGAGACAGAATCACAAGGGCGCATCCACACCTCCGCCGTCACGGTGGCCATCATGCCGGAAGTAGATGATGTGGATGTACAGATCAATCCAAATGACCTCAAAATCGACGTCTATCGCTCCAGCGGCCACGGCGGCCAGTCCGTCAATACCACCGACAGCGCCGTGCGCATCACCCACATCCCCACCGGCATCGTGGTAGCGATGCAGGACGAAAAATCCCAGCACAAAAACAAAGAAAAAGCCCTCAAAATCCTCAAAGCCAGAATCTACGAAAAGATGATGCGCGAGCAGCAAGAGGCCCTGGCGAAAGATCGCAAGGAGCAAGTGGGCTCAGGCGATAGGAGCGAGCGCATCCGCACCTACAACTACCCCCAAAACCGCATCACAGATCATCGCATCGGCCTCACGCTCTACAAACTCGATGAGATCATGCAAAGCGGTGATCTGGATCAAATCATCGAACCCCTCATCGCCCACTACCAAGCACAAAAGATCCAAGAAGCGGGACTGTAAACGAAGATTGTGCCATGCCTACAGTCTTTCGAAAAGAGGGTTTTCGCTTCTTCTTTTTCAGCAACGAACATGAACCTATCCATGTTCACATAGAAAAAGGCGATAAATATGCTAAAATTGATGTGGAATCTTTAAAGATTATAGAGAGTTACGCATTGACTTCAAAAGAGCGCAAAAAGCTTCTTGGTATTGTTCAAAAACACAAAGCTACAATTGTGGAGGCTTGGCATGCATACTTTGGATAATGAAAAAATCGCCTCTGTAGGAATCGGTCACAAATACATTTTTGTCGAACTGTCGGATGGAAAAATTATCAAAATACCCCTCTCTTATACAAAAAAACTTGCACACGCGAAATTGGTAGACCTCATCGATTATAAAATTATAGGCAATGGAATAGGGATACATTTCCCAAAAATCGATGAGGATATTTCGCTGCGAGGAATATTGCGCGATCTGGGTTAAGCTACAGCCTCCCCGCTACTTCCGTTACGAAAACCTTCTTGACTCTTCCTTTGAAATAGAGGCGATCGTTTTCGATGCGGATGGAGAGCGCTTCTCCGCTTTTGGGACGCAGCTGTGCCTTGTCTCCCACTTTGCCTTCGGTAAAAAGGCGTACGAAGCAGGCAGCCATCCCCGTGCCGCACGCCAGGGTCTCATCCTCCACGCCGCGTTCATACGTGCGCACAGAGATGGTGTCACCTTCGAGTTTTGCGATATTGACGTTGGCGTTGTATTTGTGGCGCAGAGCTCTGGCCGCTTCGATGTCGAAATCTTCGATGTTCTTGCGAATGCTCACAAGATGCGGCACGCCCGTATCGATGAGCCACCAACTCTCGCCATTTTCGCGGATATCGTCGCGCACTATCTGGTATGGCGTGAGCTGACTCTCCACCACATCGCCTTCCACAGATGCTCCGATAACGCCCGCTTTGGTGAGAAAACGCATCTTTGCGGGTGCTAGCCCATTGTGATAGGCATAGTGTGCCGCGGCGCGACTGCCGTTGCCGCACATCTCGGCTTCGCTGCCGTCGGCATTGTAAAACTGCCACTTAAAGTCATAGTCGCTATGGGGCACGAGCACGATAAGCCCGTCTGCGCCGATGCCCTCGTGCCTATCGCACAGACGCCTCGCTAGTTCACTACGATCACGCTCAGTAAACGAGTGAAATAGCACGAAGTCGTTGCCGCTGGCGCTATATTTAGCTAACTGCATACTCATCCTTTATACGCTCTACGAACTCCTCCACTTGACGCTGCAAGTGTTTGAGATCCTTGCTATTATCGATCACATAGTCTGCCATCGCGCGCTTTTTTTCGATATCGATCTGCAATTCTATGCGTTTGATGGCCTCTTCATAGCTCAGACGCTCGCGCTTGCGCAGCCGCTCTATCTGCACATCTCTTGGTGCATAGACCACCGCCACCTTGGTGATTTCGGGGTAGTTGCGCGTCTCATAAAAAAGCGGAATATCCACGATATAGGGCACCTTGAAGCGCTCTTGGCGCGCGGCCTCTTCCAAGATCTGGCGCTTGATCTTGGGATGGAGCAGTTTTTCGAGTTTCAAGCGCTCCGCTTTGTTTGCGAATATCAGCTTGCCCAGCGCCTTGCGATCGACTCTGCCATCCTTGACATATTCGGCGCCAAAAAGCTTGGCGATGGCGGCGTGCTCTGCATCCAGCACTCTGTGCGCTTTCTGGTCCGCATCGATGATGGCAAAGCCAAAGAGGCGCAAGAGATTGCACGTAGTGCTCTTACCTGTGGCGATACCGCCGGTAAGTGCTATGGCGTGGCGCAGCGCTACCACTTATAGAGCTCTCCCAGCTCTTGCTTGACGTAGTTTGGCAAGATGAAGCTCGCTTTATGGATATCCGCGTTGTAGTAGCGAAGACCATCAAGCAGATCGGCACGCTGCACGATCATATCGGCTGTGGGATGGTAGCGCTTGGAGCCGAGGATGAAGTTCCAATTGCACCCAGGATACATATACATCTCGAAGCGGTAGGGCATCACGATTTTGAAAAACTCCCCTATGACACCCATGATCTCTTTGTGCAGCGGCATATCGATCCACCAGCTCTCGCCTTGGGCCACCACGATACCGTCATCTTTGAGGATCTTGAAAACATGGGCGTAGAAGTTGCGATCGAAAAGCCCCTCGGCTGGTCCCTCGGGATCGGTGCTATCGACGAGCACGAGATCGTAGGTATCCGCCGGAACATTTTTGACATACTCGATGCCGTCACCTATGATGAGATTGAAGCGTGGGTTGTCCCAGTCACCGATTTGGGGAAAGTACTCCTTGCTGACATTGACCACCTCTTCATCGATCTCCACCATATCGACGCTGATCTGGTCGTGGCGCAGCAGCTCCTTAGCCACGCCGCCGTCACCCCCTCCGATGACGAGGGCGCGCTTGGGCTCTTTGTGGGTGCACACGGGCACGTGCGCCATCATTTCGTGGTAGATAAACTCGTCTTTGTCACACAGCATCCCGTGCCCGTCGATGACGAGGATGCGACCGAACTCCTCGCTCTCATACACCTCGATGTGCTGATACTTGCTTTTCGTCTCAAAAAGCTTCTTCTCTACCCGGACGCCCTGCTTGAAAAAGTCGTTGTGTACCTCTTCGAACCACATTTGCACTCCATTTTGGATAAATTTTGTCTGATTCTAACAAATTTGGCTGATAAACACAAAAAGTTCAAGACTTAGATGCTATAATTTATATAAAAAACGAAGGAGCGACTATGTGCGGAGCAAAAGCGCAGCGCATCTTGATGGCTATTATGTTGGGGTTTGTCCTCTATCTTTTTGCGATGGGAATGCAGGGAAATGCATTGATGTTCAAAATTGGCGTCATCTTGCAAACATTCATTATCATCATGCTCCTCATCTTCGCCTTTACCAATTTCTGCCCCAGCCTTTGGTTTTTCAACAAGATTTTCGGCAAATGCAAATGGGATGAACAATGAGCCTCAGCTATAAAGAAAGCGGCGTCGATATAGACGCAGGAGCGAGGCTGGTCGAAGAGATCAAACCTTTCGTCAAAGCCACCTTCAATGAAAACGTGCTCGGCAATATCGGTGGGTTCGCCGGGGGCTTCGCTATTCCAAAAGGATATAGCGAACCGGTGCTCTTCGGTGCTACCGACGGCGTGGGAACCAAGCTCAAGCTGGCGATCGAGGCCAAGAAGTTCGACACCGTGGGCATCGATCTGGTGGCGATGTGCGTCAACGATCTCATCTGCAGCTTCGCAGAACCGCTGTTTTTCCTCGACTATTACGCTACGGCCGAGCTGGACGTAGAAGAGGCCAAAGAGGTGATCGCAGGCATCGCACACGGTTGCCAGGAGGCCGAGTGCGCCCTGATTGGCGGCGAGACGGCGGAGATGCCCGGGATGTACAAAGAGGGCGATTTCGATCTGGCCGGCTTCGCCGTGGGTATCGCGGAGCGATCGGAGCTCGAGAATCGCCCCGCGCTTCAGGCCGGTGACGTACTCGTAGCACTCCCCTCCTCCGGCATCCATTCCAACGGCTACAGCCTGGTGCGCAAGCTCTTTTTCGAAAAGCTTGGCAAAAGCCTCGACGAAGAGTTCGAAGGGGAACGCCTCGCAGACGTGCTGCTGCGCCCCACGCGCATCTACGTCAAAACCTACAAAAAGCTCAAACCCTACATCAAAGCCCTCGCCCACATCACAGGTGGCGGCATCGTGGAAAATCTCCCGCGCGTGCTGCCCGAAAACTTGCGCGCTCGCATCGAAAAAGCGAAAATCCGCACACTCCCGATATTCGACTTCATCGCGCGCTATGTGGAAGAAGAGGAGATGTACAAAACTTTCAACATGGGCGTGGGAATGATCCTCGTGGTAGCGCCCAACGATGTGGATGCCGTGCTTGCAAACAGCGATGGATACCTCATTGGAGAGCTCGTAGAAGGTGAGCGGGGAGTAGATCTCCTTTGATGTTCATCCTCTCCAAGCTCGTTGCACTCCTTCTGCCGCCGCTGCTCTTTGTGTGGCCGATGCTGGCGGCACTCTTTTGGCGTTTGCGCTGGACGTTTCTTTTTTTCGCACTGCTGCTCCTTTTTCTCTCTTCACGCTTCGGTGCCGATATGCTTATCGAACCTCTCGAAAACGCCACCTTTCCCGCTGCGCATACCGCGCCCAAATATGTGGTGGTGTTAGGAGGCGGATACGATAAGGGTGATCTGCCTCTGACCTCTTGGGCCAGCGAGCGACTCCTCAAGGCTCTCATCATCGCAAACAAAGAGCATCTTCCTCTGGTTTATAGCGGCTATGAAGCACCCTATGCAGCCAAGGAGATAGCCTATATCCAAAAAGGTTTGGCCTCCACGTCCCCGTGCTATTAGAATCCAAAAGCTTCAATACTGTCCAAAACGGCGCCTACACCGCCAAGCTGCTCGGGCACGTGCCATCTATCTCGTTACCACGGCGGCGCACATGCCACGAGCCTACGCCATCTTTCGCCATTTCGGCTTCGATGTAACGCCTATTAAAACAGATTTTAAAACGAAAGAGCACAGCACTTGGTGGGAAAATTTCGCTTTCATGCAAAATCTCCACAAAAGCTACTTCGCTATCCACGAATATCTGGGGCTTGCAAGCCTGTGGCTGCGCGGCATCACACCGAATCCAAAAGCTCCTTGACCTCCTCGTCGCTGAGCTGATGGAAATCGCGGTAAAACTGCCCTACCGCCATGAAATCCACAGGCACATCGATGACCACCACGCCGTCGGCCGCCTCTTTGAGCAGCGCGATGCTATCGGGCGGTGCGACGGGCACGGCGATGATCACCTCTTTGGCCCCTTCGGCTTTGAGGGCTTGGGCAGCCAGATACATACTCGCTCCCGTAGCCACTCCATCATCGACGAGGATGACACGCTTGCCGCGGATATCCAGACGCGGCTTGTTGTAGATGGCGCGCTTTTGGCGAATACCCTCTAAGATCTTCGCTTCTTGCTCGTCGATATAAGGACGCGAGACATTGAGCATCGCCACGGCACGCTCGTTGATATACTCCATCCCATTTTCGCTGATGGCGCCGATGGCAGCTTCTGGATTGTAGGGAGAGGGGATTTTTTTGACAAAAAAGATATCCATCAGCAGATGGAGCGTCTTCGCGATTACCTGCGCCACAGGCACGCCGCCTCTTGGCAAAGCCACCACGATAGTTTCGGGATCGTCTCGGTAGACGGCGAGCTTTTTTGCAAGCAGTTCGCCCGCTTCGAATCTGTCGCTAAAGACCATGTTTTTCCTCCCGTTTTTTGATTATAATAGCACAAAAGGAGACACGATGATTGCACTGCTGCAGCGTGTACGTGAGTCCTGGGTGC
>JALVTF010000082.1 GCA_027024145.1 Campylobacterales bacterium | reverse complement strand
ACGAACTCGAAGTTGCTAAAGCTCTTGTCCAAAAAGTCGTTGGCGCCGCTTTTTAAGAAACGTGCCATCATGTTGTTGACATCCAGTGCCGTCAAAGCGATGATGGCCAGATCGTCGAAGAGATAGTTTTGGCGAATCTCCTTAACTAACTGCAAGCCGTTGGTGTTGTTGCCCAGCACATAGTCGGTGACTACGAGTTTGATGAAATCGTCGTTTTGCGAGAGGATCTCTAAAGCCTCGTCTTTATCTCCCGCCACCATGATGTTGGAGTAAGGATAGTAGATTTTGAAAAAGTTATAGAGATACCTGCGATAGCTGGAGGAATCCTCCACGAGCAAAACGCCGTACTCTTCCATGAAGCGGAGGATCTTTAGCTTCATGATGAGATATTCGAGGCGCACCATGTCGTTTTTTATCACGTAGTCGATGATGCGCTTGCGGTTGTATTTGTCGAAAATCTCGCTATCCTCGCTGGAGGTAATGATGATGACAGGCTTGCCCGCTTCGATGAGCTCGTCTACGAGCTCGCAATCCATACAATCGGAAAGATAGATATCGAGCAAGACATATTTGTACTCATCCAGCGATGGGAGCGCCTTAAAATCTGCGTAACTGCGCACCACATCCACGTCAATCCCCAGGCGCTCTTTTATAAAAACCTGTACCTGCTTGGCGTAGAACCTATCGTCTTCTATAAGTAAAAGTTTCATACTATCACCACCGATTTGAGCTCGGTATACTCTTCGAGTGCGAATTTGGGTCCTTCACGACCGATGCCTGAAAGTTTGACTCCACCATAAGGCTGGATATCGAAGCGAAGGGTTGGAATATCGTTGACGACTACGCCACCCGCTTCGGCATCATCCACGAAACGTTTGATAAGTTCGATATCGCGCGTGAAAATAGAAAACTGCAGTCCATAGGGCGAATCGTTCATCTTGGCTATCGCCTCTTCGTAGCTTGCGACTTTTACGAGACTCACGATCGGAGCGAAAACCTCCTCGCACACGATCTGCATATCCTCCGTCACGTCCGCGAGGATCGCCGGGTAGAAGTAGCGACCCTCACGCTTACCCTCCAAAATCGGGCGCGCACCCGCTTCGATGGCGCTTCGCACCCAGCGCTCGGCTCGCTTGGCCGCATCTTCGTTGATGAGCGGTCCCATGAAGGTGTCGGGCTGGTAGGGATCACCCACCTTGAGCTTCTTGGTATCTTCGGCCAGGGCCTGTGCGAACTCTTCATAAATAGCCTCGTGTACGTAGATGCGCTGCAAACTGATGCAGACCTGTCCGCTGTTGACGAAGGCTCCCACGGCGCAGCGACTGGCCGCTTCGCCGATGTTTGCATCTTTGTCGATGTAGGTGGCGGCGTTGCCTCCAAGCTCCAGGCTTACCTTTTTGATACCGGCGTTTTGCATGATGATTTTGCCCACAGGCACACTACCCGTGAAGCTGATCTTGCGCGGGATATCGCTAGTGACAAGCGCACTTCCCACCTCCGCATCGCCGTAGACGACGCTCAGCATATCGGGAAGAGCGTGCTCGCTTTCGATAAAGAGCTTGGCTAGCATATATCCCGTGTAGGGGGCTTCGGGAGTGGGTTTGTAGACCACGCTGTTGCCGGCTACGAGAGCGGGAGCAAGCTTATGTGCAGAGAGATTGAGAGGGAAATTAAAAGGCGTGATAGCCACCACCACCCCTACCGGCACGCGTTTGTAAAAGCTCATGGTCTTGCGTCCGCTGGGTGTGGCATCGGTGTTGATGGTCTCACCCACGAGGCTGGCTGCATAGTCTGCGCTCAGCTCGATGGTCTCGATAGCGCGCTGCACCTCGACGCGGCTAAAGGTGATGGGCTTGCCCACCTCTTTTGTGATAGAGAGGGCAAACTCCTCTTTGTGCTCTTTGAGTTTAGCCGCTACATCGCGCAGCCAGGCTATGCGCTGTGCAAGCGGAGCGTGCTTGTTGCGCCCAAAGGCCTCTTTGGCTATTTGCAGCGCCTTTTTAGCATCTTCGGCGTCGCATACAGGGTAGCGTGAAACCACCTTGTCGTTATAGGGACTGCGTACTTCGCGCCACTCCTCTTTCGTAGCCGGTGTCGATCCGAAATAGATTTTCGCCTCTTGCATTCCACCCCCCTTATTCACCTTAAGATATCATATTTGCGAAAAATACAAAGCGAGCGAAAACTTTGCAATTGCAATGTGCAAGGCGTATGGTAGCCGTAGGCTAAAAAAATGCGCTTAACCCGAAGGGCGCTTGTCGTTCGCATTTTTTAATACGACTTGCACAATGGTCGCATAGCGAGCAATTGCAACTCGTTTGAGCGAGTTTTGGTATTTTTCGCTTGCAACGAAACCAAACACGATCTTTGCGTTATTGATTATATTTTAACTTAACCTATATTTTGATAGACTTAAAACCAATTTGAAAGAGCCAAAGGAAGCGATAGATGGAAAAAGCGAAATATATTTGGATGAACGGCAAATTCGTAGACTGGGACGATGCGAAGGTGCATGTCCTCACGCATACACTCCACTACGGCAACGGTGTCTTCGAAGGGACACGTGCCTACAAAACCGATAAGGGTCTAGCGATCTTTCGCCTGCGCGATCACACCAAAAGGCTGCTCAACTCCGCTAAGATCACGGCGATAGATGTGCCTTACAGCCTCGAAGAGCTCGAAAACGCGCAAGTAGAACTGCTGCGCAAAAACGATTTCGACGGCAATGTCTATATCCGCCCGCTTGTGTATCTGGGCTACGGCGTCATGGGCCTGTATCACGTCAACGCTCCGGTGGAAGTGGCGATAGCGGCCTGGAAATGGGGTGCATACCTGGGCGAAGAGGGGCTTGAGAAGGGTATTCGCGTCAAAGTGAGCTCTTTTGCCAGAAACAGTGTCAAATCAACAATGGGCAAGGCAAAAGCAGTGGCCAACTACCTCAACTCCCAGATGGCCAAATATGAAGCCCTCAAAGCCGGCTACGAGGAAGCGCTGCTGCTCGACGAAGAGGGATTCGTAGCCGAAGGGAGCGGTGAGTGCCTCTTTATCGTCCGTGACGGAGTGCTCGTTAGCCCACCCAACGACAACAGCCTCGAATCCATCACCCAAGATACGATCTTGCGCATCGCACGCGATAAAAATATCCCCATAGAGCGCCGCCGCGTCACGCGCGACGAGGTCTATATCGCAGACGAGGCATTCTTCACTGGCACCGCCGCTGAAGTCACACCGATTCGCGAGCTTGACGGTCGCATCATCGGAAACGGCAAACGCGGAGAGATGACACGTATGCTCCAAGAGGCCTACTTCGATATCGTCTATGGACGCGACCCCAATTATGAGCATATGCTCACATACATCTAACGAGGAGAGGTAATGCCGGCAGATTTGAACGATTACTTTAAAAACAAGCTCGACGAAGACAGGAATGAGCCGCCGAATTTTTTAAAAGAGTTTAGCAAAAAAGCGACGATCCTCTATGTCATCGCAGCTATCGTGGTGCTGCTCATCATTGCCAAACCCTACGCCATCATCGAGTCCGGCGAAGTGGGCATCAAAGTCACTGCCGGGAAGTTCGACCCCATCCCTCTGGGACCCGGTATTCACTTCTTCATCCCCGGTATCCAAAAGATCATCAAAGTGGATACCAAAGTGCGCATCATCAACTACAAAAGCGAGCGCGATACGACCTTCGGCAACATCAACGAAGGTATCATCGAAAAGCCAGCCATCAGCGTGCTCGATGCCAGGGGCTTGCCGGTGAGCATCGATCTGACGGTGCAGTATCGCCTCAATCCCGCCAACGCGCCACAAACCATCGCCACCTGGGGGCTAAGCTGGGAAGAAAAACTCATCAACGCCGTGGTGCGTGAGGTGGTGCGCAACGTCATCGGCCGCTACAAAGCCGAGGAGCTCCCCGTCAAGCGCAACGAGATCGCCGCGCTCATCGAGCAAGAGATCCGCAAAAAGATAGACAGTTTCAAAAACAAGCCCGTCTTCCTCGAATCGGTGCAGCTGCGCGAAATCAACCTGCCGCCCAAAATCAAAGAGCAGATCGAACGCGTCCAGATCGCCAAGCAAGAAGCCGAGCGCGTGAAGTACGAGGTAGAAAAAGCCAAACAAGAGGCCGAAAAACGTGCAGCCTTAGCACGCGGCGAGGCTGAAGCGAAAAAGATTCGTGCACAAGGTGAAGCGGAGCGCATCATGATCGAAGCCAACGCCTCTGCCCAGGCCAATATCCTCATCGGCAAAAGCCTGACGCCCCAGCTTTTGCGTCTCAAGCAGATCGAAGTGCAAAAAGGCTTCAACGATGCACTGCGCCAAAACAAAGATGCCAAAATCTTCCTCACTCCTGGCGGTGCGGTGCCCAACATCTGGATCGATACGAAAGATACCAAAAAAGCTACGGCCGTAGGACAGTGACATGATCGACTGGAACAAAACACCCCTCGTGCCCGCCATCGTCCAGGATAGCGAGAGCGGCGAGGTGCTGATGCTGGCATACATGAACGAAGAGGCCTATCGCAAGACTTTGGAGACGGGCTACGCCCACTACTACTCCAGAAGTCGCGAGAAGCTCTGGAAAAAAGGGGAAAGCAGCGGCAACGTCCAAGAAGTGGAAGAGATCACAATCGACTGTGACGATGATGCAATCCTTTTGCGTGTGCGCCAAACGGGGCCCGCGTGCCATACGGGAAGGAAATCTTGCTTTTATAAAGATGCAAAGAGCGGTGCAATCACCAGCGAACCGATCCAAGACCCAAACGAAATGTACGATGATGTGATCGATCG
>JALVTF010000081.1 GCA_027024145.1 Campylobacterales bacterium | reverse complement strand
AGGGGCTCGCTCCCTTTTTTGCTGACAATCTCGCTACCGCCGCCGCAGCGGCCAAGGAGCTTGGAATCACACCCAATATCGAAGCGGCTCTGGGCTACCGCATGCCTGCACGGATGCAAAGAGTGAGCAACGTCATCCTCGATGTGGGGCACAATCCCCTTTCAGCCAGAGCCATCGCAAGCGCTCTTGACAAAAAACGGGTTTTGGTCTATAACACATACCGCGATAAAGAGTACAAAACGATTTTGCAGATCTTACGACCCAAAATCAAACATATCGAGATTTTGCCTGTACAAAATGAGCGGATGGTAGACCAAAAAGAGCTTTTCGCGACCATCCAAGAGCTTGGCTTGGAGATGCGGGAGTTTAGGAAGCTTGATCCCGAGGAAGCCTATTTAGTGTATGGGTCTTTTAGCGTCATAGAGGAGTGTGTGCAACGATGTGGGCTAGGTATTACGAATATTTAAAACAGCATCGCCCGGATATTGTGCTCGTAAGTGACGAAAAGGAGGCGCGCCGTGTGGCGGATGTGGCGAAGGTGCTGGATATTCCCCATCAGCGTCTGCCAGACATCAGAGCCCAAGAGGGCGACGATATGCGTGTTTTCAAAGAGGAGCTCGACGAACTCTTCGCGGCACTCCATAGCTACTATGAACATCCAGACCAACTCCTCGTCCTCCCCAAAACCACGGCCGCACTGGGCTTGCCGGCAGCCAAATATTTCGAAAGCTTCACCATAGAGTTTGCCGATACTCTCGATTTGGATGCACTCAAAGAGCGGCTCTATCGCTACGGTTACGAACTCGTCGATATCGTAGAGACTAAAGGGGAAGCGAGCATACGCGGTGATATCGTCGATATCTTCCCGCCAAACAGCGACAAACCGGTACGTATCAGCCTTTTTGACGAAGAGGTGGAGTCGATCCGCCTTTTCGATCCTGCTACCCAGCGCAGCAACCCAGAAGAGCTCGAGAACATCACGATTCCCAGCGCCTTTTTACTGCGAGATGAAACACTCCAGGAGCGGATAGAGAGCATCGAAGCGGA
The DNA here is from genome assembly GCA_027024145.1 of Campylobacterales bacterium. GTDB lineage: Bacteria > Campylobacterota > Campylobacteria > Campylobacterales > Nitratiruptoraceae > Nitratiruptor. The sequence goes on along the minus strand of JALVTF010000081.1, from coordinate 20,530 downwards.
TGTTTTCGAGCGAGACCTCTACAGCGTCGGTTTTTGGGCGGCCGAGCGCATCGATATCACGGAGGGTAAGGAGGTGGTAGCCACCTTCGAAGAGGCTGGCTATCCTCTGATTCCTGAACCCAAAGAGTACCGCGATATTGAAGTATTGAATATCGATAAACTCATCGAACATAAAAATAAGAAAATTCGCGTCCTCATCTCTTCCCCAGAAGCGGCCAGACGCACTTCCATAGCCCACATCGAGAAGGTGGAGTTTATCTATACCGATGCGATCCTCAACATCGAAGGTCCCGATGAAATCATCGTCTCACTCAACAAACCCGCCAAGAAGCGCACACGTCGCGCCGGTGTGGTGCTCGATGAGCTGCGAGTAGGCGAATATGTGGTGCATGAGCAGCACGGCATCGGGATCTTCAAGGGGCTTCGCCAGATCGAGATCATGGGTGCCAAGCGCGACTTCGTCGAGATCGCCTATGCTGGCGAGGATAAGCTACTGATCCCAGTTGAAAATTTAGAGGTGCTCAGCCGCTACGTGGCTGATAGCGGCAGCGTGGCAGTGGTGGATAGGCTGGGTAGCAGCTCCTTTAGCCGCCTCAAGGCCAAGGTGCGTGAAAAGCTCTTCGAGATCGCAGCCGATATCGTCAAGATCTCTGCCAAGCGCGCCCTGATAGAAGGCAAAAAAATCCTCCCGCCTCCAGATATCACCACTTTCCAAAAGGCTGCCGGCTTTACCTACACGCCCGATCAAAAAGAGGCTATCGCGAAAATCTTGGAGCGCCTTGGCAGCGGCCGCGCGATGGATATGCTGCTCAGCGGCGATGTGGGATTTGGCAAAACGGAAGTGGCGATGAACGCCATCTATGCCACTGTGTGCAGCGGCTATCAGGCTGCCGTGGTGGTGCCCACTACCTTGCTATCGAACCAGCACTTCGCGACGCTCAAAGAGCGTCTGGGTCCCTTTGGCATCAGCGTTACCAAGATCGATCGCTTCGTCAGCGCCAAGGAGAAAAAAGAGCGCCTCAAAGGCCTCGAAGAGGGGAGCATCGATGTGGTGGTGGGCACCCATGCGCTTTTCGGGGCAGGTTTCAAAAATTTGGGACTCGTGGTGGTAGATGAGGAGCATAAATTTGGCGTCAAGCAAAAGGAGAAGCTCAAGGAGTTCGCAGAAGATGTACATGTGCTGAGCATGTCGGCTACGCCGATTCCACGCAGTCTCAATATGGCGCTGAGCCAAATCAAGGACCTATCAGAGCTGCGCACGCCTCCCGAAGATCGTAAGCCTGTGCGCACCTATGTCAAGGAGTTTGACGAAAAGCTCATCAAAGAGGTGATCCTAAGAGAGCTGCGCCGCGGCGGACAGGTCTTTTATATCTTCAACTCCATCGCAGGCATCGAGGAAAAACGCAGCGAACTGGAAGCCCTGCTGCCGGGTAAAAAGATCTTGGTGCTCCACTCCAAGATCTCCAGCACTACCACCGAAAAGGAGCTGGTGCGCTTCTCTAAAGGCGAGTACGATATCTTACTCTCCACCTCCATCGTCGAGAGTGGTATCCACATGCCAAACGTCAACACCATCATCGTGGAGGGTGCCGATCGGTTTGGCATCGCAGATCTCCATCAGTTGCGTGGACGTGTGGGACGTAGCAGCAGGGAGGGCTACTGTTACTATATCGTCGAAAATAAAGAAGCGCTCACAGAAGACGCCAAGAAGCGCCTCATCGCGCTGGAGTCCAACAGCTACCTCGGTAGCGGTGCGGCACTGGCCTACTACGACCTCGAAATCCGCGGCGGGGGCAATATCATCGGCGCGCAGCAAAGCGGCCACATCAAAAATATCGGCTACAGCCTCTATCTCAAGATGCTCGAAGAAGCCATCACCAAACTCACCAAGGGCGAAGCAGAACCCACAAGCGATGTGGAGCTCAAACTCACCGTCAATGCCTACATCAGCGAGGAGGTAGTAAGCGAAGATCGCCTCAAGCTCGAGCTCTATCGCCGCCTCGCCAATGCCGAGAGCATCGAAGATGTGGTGGCGATCGAAGAGGAGATCAAAGATCGCTTTGGCAAGATCGATGCCCTGACGCGCAACTTTCTCGATCTCATCGAAATCAAGCTGCTCGCCAGACGCCAGGGCATCAAGCGCATCATGAACTACCAGCAAAACATCACGATAGAGTATGAGGATAAAAAGGAGCAGATCAAAGCTGCCAGCAAGGATGACGAAGATATTTTAGCGGCAGTTTTGCGCTATCTCAAAAGTGTATAATGGCAAAAAAGGATAGAGAGTGAAATTAGGTTTCATAGGCGATATTGTCGGCAGACCTGGGCGCAAGATGGTCAAGCGCTATTTGCCTCAGATTCGCAAAGAGTTACAACTCGACTACGTAGTGGCCAACTACGAAAACGCCAGCCACGGCTTCGGTCTCACACCCAAAAACGCCAACGAGCTTTTCAACGCCGGCATCGACATGATGACAGGCGGCAACCATACTTGGGATAAAAAGGAGATCATCCCGCTGCTGGACTCCATGCCGCTGCTTCGCCCCATCAACTATCCAGAAGGCGTGCCCGGGCGTGGCTACGCTATCGTCGAGGAGCTAAGCCTCGCCATCGTCAATGTCATGGGCTACTTCACCATGCCGATGGTGCAAAACCCCTTCATAGAAGCCAACAAAATCGTCGATACGCTCAAAGCCGAGGGCATAGAAAATATCTTCATCGATTTGCATGCAGAAGCCACCAGCGAAAAGCGCGCGATGTTTTTGATGCTAAAGAGCCGCATCAGTGCGCTGGCCGGGACGCACACGCATGTGGGGAGTGATGATCTGATGATAGACGAGGGGGCAGGATACGTGACGGATGTGGGACTAACGGGATGCCGCGACAACGTCATCGGCATGAAGGCCGATGTGCCTATCAAGCGCTTCCTCACAGGCCTCCCAGGCCATTTCGACGTACCCGATAAGTGCAAGGCGATCTTGCAGATGGTGGTTTTCGAGCTGGAAAACGGCCGCTGCGTAGATGCCTATAAGATCAAAGCCTACGATGACGAGGGATGGCAGATAGTCCAAAAGGCGAGGGTGGATTGATGCTGGGCTTCGAGATTCTTAGGCGCCTCAAGGAGCTTGGCTACATCAAAGATGAGCGTGATCCGTATTGGTGGCCTCGTAGCGGTACCTTCGAAGTGGTGATAGGAGCGGTGCTGACCCAAAACACCAAATGGGAGAATGTGGAAAAAGCACTATCAAATCTTCGCGCTGCTTTAGGTGAGATAGAAGAGGAAAAGATTTTGGCTCTTCCTCAAAAGGATCTGGCCACCCTCATCAAGCCGGCCGGCTTTTACAACACCAAAGCCTTCCGCCTCCAGCGCCTGGTGGATGCGATGCTTTCCGACTATGGCAGTTTCGAAGCTTTCAAGGCCAGGCCTTCTCGCAGCTGGCTGCTTTCGCAAAAAGGGATAGGCCCAGAGACGGCAGATAGCATCCTCAACTACGCCTGCTACAAAGATTTCCTCGTGGTGGATGCCTATACGGCGAAGTTGCTACGCTTTTTGGGGTATGAATTTGAAAGCTACGAAGAGCTCCAGGAGTTTCTGGGTGATTCTCTCATCGAAAACCTGGGTCACATCTACGACCTCTACGGCAAAGAGCTGCCGCTCTCACAAATCTACGCACGCTTTCACGGAAAAATCGTGGAGTTTTGCAAAGAGCAGTGCAAAGGCAAGGAGCAGGAGCGACGCGTGCGAGAGCTTTTGCAAATCTCTTGAATGGCATACAGTGGAAATCTCGCTCAAACGAGTTGCAATCGCTCGCTGTGCGATCATCGTGCATGTCGTATTAAAAAGCGCGAACAGCTTCGCTGCCCTTCGGGTTTGGCGCGCTTTTTTAGCTAGCGCTATCATACGCCATGTACATTGCGATTGCAAAGTTTTCGTTCGATTTCCTCAGTACGCACTTGGAAATTGATTTTCCTCACACTTTCGGTTTGATAACCACCCGTTTTGCTTTGAAGAGCTCCTTGGCCTTTTGGACCATCGGGTCGCTCAGCAGGTCCTCTCCTTCGATCTCCTTGGCTGCCAGACCCGCCTTTTGCTGAATGCAGCTGCCACCAAACTCCGCCTCTTCCACCATTGATGAACACTCGTTCACATCCTTGGGGGGATCCACTTTCTTGATCTTCGTATTGATGCCAAAAATCTCACGAACGAGATGCTTGATGGTGGGATAGGAGTTTTTGAGCTTCTCTTTGCACTCGTTTTTGGGAGCGCTTTGCCATGTAAGCACACCGTTTTCGAAAGAGACGAACTTCACGCTTTTTTCGAAGCACTCGCCTAATTCGTAGTTGCGCTCATAGAGTTTGTCGATGAGTTTGGCGAAGAGAGCTTCTCCTTGGACAGTCGCAGAGGGCGTCTGTGAGGATGTGGTAGCAGGCGTGGCTACGGGTGTTTGAGGTGATTTGACCGGCTGTGCAGCGGGTGTAGGCTCTTGGGCCGTTTTTATGGCTGTTTGTGTCTGGGATGTCGGGAGGCCTTGGGACTCCATCTCGCCGATGAGTTCTTCTATCTCTTTGATTTTGGTAGCCTCGAGGAGTTTGAGGAATGTAAGAAGCAAAACAAACTCATCGTCGCTACTAAAAAAGAGCAGATTTTTTGCATCGCTGAGGATTTTGAAAAACCGCTCGTAGAGCATCAGTGAAAATGTGGGGCTTTTGGCAAAGAGCTCCTCTTTGAGATACAAAATCATCTCATCGAGAATCATCTCGGTCTGGTAGTCGCGCAGCTCCTTGGCGCGAGCGACGAGGGCATCTTTGTCTTTTTGCAAAATAAGCGAAAAAATCGCTGCGATCTCGGCAGGATCGATGAGTCCCAGCATCTTGGTGACGCTCGCTACGTCGATGGAGTTGTCACCGAATGTGATGGCTTGATCGAGAAGTGTGAGTGTATCGCGCAGGCTCCCACCGCCGCTGCGCGCGATGATCTTGAGGGCATCCATTTCATAGGGGATATTTTCAAGAGCTAAAATATGTTCTAAATGGTGGATGATGTCGCTTTGGGCGATCTTTTTGAAACGAAAGTGCTGCGTGCGGCTTAGAATAGTAGCAGGGAGTTTCAGCGGGTCCGTGGTGGCCAGGATGAATTTCACAAATTCCGGCGGCTCTTCGAGGGTTTTAAGCAGAGCGTTGAAAGCCTCTTTGGTGAGCATGTGGACTTCGTCGATGATGAAGATTTTGTAGCGTCCCTGAGCAGGTTTGTACTTCGTGTGTTCGATGAGTTCGCGGATATCGTCGATTTTACGATTGGAAGCGGCGTCCATCTCAATGATATCGATATGACGGTTTTCGTTGGCCGCGATGCAGTGTTCGCACTTTTCGCAAGGATCACTGGTGGGTCCCTCTTGGCATAGCAAAGCTTTGCTGAAAATCCTCGCCGTGCTGGTCTTGCCGCTACCGCGAAGCCCGCTAAAGAGGTAGGCGTGGCCTAACTGGCCGGTATCGAGAGCGCGTGCGAGGGTGCGTGTCACTGCTTCTTGGCCGATGACATCTTCGAATCTCTTGGGACGATACTTGAGGGCTAATGTCACACGAAGTCCTTTGCAAAAGAGTATAATATTATAACGTTTCGCTCTTGAAGGTTCTATATGAAATTGGGTTTTGTTGTTCTTCTCGTTTTGGTGTTGCTCTTTCTTTTTTGGCGTACCAATGCGCTGCAGATTCGACTTTTGGATAGGGGCGTGGAGATTTATGATAAAACGTGCAAGCTCACTATCCCCGCCCAAAAAGTGGCGCATTCCAGCGATCTCGTGGATGAGGTGCGGATTGAGCGCACCACGCTGCGTCTGGCAAATGGCCAGGAAATCATCTATGAAAGTGCCGATCTCGATCCCAAACACGATTTTGGCATACCCTACGAGGAACTGGTGGGCAAGCTCTTTGGGTGCGATGCGAAGGTGAGAGGAAAGCAAGAGGGTGCGCTTTTTGTAGAGTGTGGCGATTTCGTGGTAGCCGCTTTTTATAAGGGCGCGCACGATCTGGTGCTGCTTTATCCGCTTACGCGCCAGACGGTGCAGATGATACAAAAGTGCCGCTACGATGCGGCGATGCTGCCAAAGAGTCTACCGATACGTCCCAGCCACTGGGATGCGAAGCTTATCATCCTCGATGGTCTGATTAAGAAGAATATCTAAAATTTTTCCCTAACCACTTGGCGGCGATCTTTTTGAGTTTTTCTGGGTTTTCGCTGGCAAAGAGCTTGAGCTGGGTCTCTTTGTGTGAAGGCGCGAGGCCGTAGTGATTCTCAAGATACTCTACGATCGCTTCGCCCGAGTGGATGAGGGTGGTCTCGGGGCCGAAATATTTTTGGATCTGATCGGCGATGAGAGGAAAATGGGTACAGCCCAAAATCACCGCATCGGGAGCGAGGCCGTCGAAGTAGTGGTGCATCGTCGCTTCCAAAATTTTTCCATCAAAAATCTCCTCTTCCACAAGCGGTACGAAAAGGGGTGTCGGTTTGGCCGTGAAGTTGGTAAATCCATCTTTGTGGAGCAGTTTTTCGTACTTGCCGCTGGAGATTGTGGCGCGTGTGCCTATGATGAGGATGTGGGCATTGGGATTTTTGATCTTGTTTCGCACGGCTACTACGCCGGGCTCTATGACGCCGACGACAGGAAACGATGCGCTTTGGCGCAGCTCCTCGATGGCGTGGGCACTGACGGAGTTGCAAGCGGTGATGAGAATATCGGGTTCGAAGTTTTTGAAAAACTCTAAAGCTTCGAGACTGTAGCGGATGATGGTGTTTTTATCTTTTGGGCCATAAGGCACACGGGCTGTATCGCCGTAGTAGACGATCTCATCGAAAAGGCCGTGGTCGATGAGGCTCTTTGCGACGGTGAGGCCGCCTACACCGCTATCGAAAACGGCCGCACGCACACTATGCGCCTTCGTTCATGATAGAGAGGAACTCTTGGTTGTTTTTGGTTTTGAGCATTTTGGAGTAGAGGAACTTGAGCGCTTCCACTTCGTCCATAGACTGCATCGCGTTGCGCAGTGCCCAAACTTTTTGGAGGGTGTCCGGTTCGATGAGGAGCTCCTCTTTACGAGTACCAGATTTGAGGATATCGATGGCTGGGTAGATGCGGCGATCTGCGATACGACGATCGAGCACGATCTCACAGTTACCCGTCCCTTTGAACTCTTCGAAAATCACTTCATCCATGCGTGAACCGGTATCGATGAGGGCAGTGGAGATGATAGTGAGGCTTCCTCCCTCTTCGATGTTGCGTGCGGCACCGAAGAAGCGTTTGGGTTTATGCAAGGCGTTGGCATCCACACCACCGCTGAGCACCTTACCGCTGGAGGGTGTGACGGTGTTGTAGGCGCGTGCAAGACGCGTGATGGAGTCGAGCAAGATGACGACGTCTTTGCCCATCTCCACGCGACGCTTGGCCTTTTCTATCACCAGCTCTGCCACGCGTACGTGGTTTTTGGCAGGCATATCGAAGGTAGAGCTGTAGACCTCACCCTTGACGCTGCGCTCCATATCGGTCACCTCTTCGGGACGCTCGTCCACAAGCAGCACGATAAGCTCCACTTCGGGGTGGTTGCGAGCGATTCCGTGGGCCAGCTCTTTCATAAGCTCCGTTTTCCCGCTGCGAGGGGGTGCCACGATGAGGGCACGCTGCCCCTTGCCGATGGGGGTGAAGAGGTCGAGCACGCGGCCCGTCAGGCGAATCGGATCATATTCGAGCTTGAGGCGCTCGGTGGGATAGAGTGGTGTTAGGTTATCAAAGAGCGGGCGCTTTTTGGATTCTTCCGGTGGTAGGTAGTTGATCGCTTCGATTTTGAGCAGGGCGTAGTAGCGCTCCTGGTCTTTTGGCGGGCGTACTTGGCCTGTGACGATATCGCCTGTACGCAGTGCGAAGCGGCGAATTTGCGTAGCACTGACGTATGCGTCGTTGGAGCTATTGGAGAAATTTTCGTTGATGGCACGTAAAAACCCGTAGCCTTCGTTGGTGATCTCCAAAATCCCCGTAAAGAGGATATAGCCCCCTTTGCTCACCTGGTTTTTGAGAATCTCGAACATCAAATCCTGGCGTTTGAGCTCTTGGGGGTTTTCGATACCGAGATCTCTGGCTATCTGGAGCAGTTCGTCGATGCTTTTGGTGCGAAGCTCTTCGATGGTGTAGCCGTCTACGGGGATGTGGGTACGTCCGTTTTTAGACTCTTCGGATTGTTCGACAGTTTCTATTTCGGATGGAGATTGCAGACTCTCCGGTTGCGTATTTTCGCTCATGGAATCCTTCTTCACAGTGGTTTTCTTTGCAGAAATAGCGGTGCAAGAGAAAAGTGTTTTTGCAATTGTAAACTAAAATAAGGGGAGAAGTCAAGAAATGCCCCGAAGGGGCGGGGATTATTCTCCTTGGACTTTGAGGCTGCCGCCGGTACCCAGACCGCCTTTGACTCTTTGCATGCGGTAGTGTTTGAGGGCGCGGATGAGTTTGTTCATAGAGTCCGTGAAGGCTGCGACGATGACTTTGCCTTCGGGCGTATTGGTATAGGCGCCGAGTCCTACGCCGCCACCGTGGAAGATGCCGCCCAAAAGGTCGAAATCGATATTACGTGCGCTTCCGCTGGCCGCTGCGATTTGGACGCCGCTTCTATTGTCTATGAGGGTGAGCACGGTGCTGGCGTCGCTGGTTTTAATGCCGCCTGCGATGGCTGCGGCAGTATGGCCAAAGAGTGCACCCACCAAGCCTTTGATACCGCTCGTGTTTTTGGCGCTGAAGGTGATGGAGGGTATGAGGGTATAGTCGGCAGCGACGAGTTGGCCTTTATGGAAATTGGAGCCCCTGCGCAGTTCGCCGCTACGCATGAGTCTGCGCTCACGCATGATGTCGCTCATGCCTCTACCACGTTCTACGACTACGAAACAGTTGCTCTGTTGTGCGAGAAGCTTGAGGACCGGGACGGTGGAACCCAGATGCCAGTCGGTCGTGAGGGTATAGTACCAGTCACTTCCTCTATCCTCATGGATAGCGAGTGTTCCCAAAGGCCTCGCACAGTGTTCAAGCTGTGGATTGGCTCCTTGGCTGGTGGCACCTGCAGCAGCACCTGTCGCGGCGGTGCTTGCGCTGGGTGAGCCAAGCTGCATCGAAGCGCAACCGCTCAAAAAGAGTGTCGTGGTGCAAATCGCTATAAGTTGCATCAGTCGCATAGCGCCTCCTTCTTTCTACTTTATTTTATGATACATCTAAAGAAATTAAATAATGATTAAAAAATTATGCACCGAGTTTATAGAAAAGCACAGAGCCGACTCTCTCTTTATGGACTCTCTTTTCAGCTACGAGTCTGGATAGTCGCTCTTTGGAGGCAGCATCGAGGAGGGTGTCGATATCTTCTTGCGTAAGGGGTCTGCGCGATAGCAGGGCGAGGATATCTTCACGCGAGAAGTGTTGGGGTGTAGCTTTGGGGCGCTTGGCGACGATATGGACGGGGAGACCTTGCAGATGTGATGCCAGCTCGCTGAGACGCGCGAAAGGTACCGGCTGTACCGCATAGGCTGGGGGGCGATCGATGGTGCCGATATCGATACGATCGGGGCGGATCTTTTTGAGCACATCAGCAAGGGCTTCGAACTCCGCATCCGTGTCGTTGATGCCTCGCACCACCAATATTTCGATGACGAGCATTCCCGAAAAAATTTGGCGAAACTCCTGCATCCCTGCGATGATGGCGTTAAGTTTATCGGCATCCATGGGGCGATCGAGACGCTTGAAGCATCGTTTGGTGGCGCAATCGAGGGAGAGTTTGACGATATCGAGCTTTGCCAGAGCTTGGCGGATTTTCGGATCGTCGATAGTGGAGGCGTTGGAGAGGATGAGGAGCTTGCGCCTGTCCTTAATAGCTTGGAGTGCAGTGATGAGCTCGTTGAGGTTAGGGTAGAGCGTGGGTTCGCCGTTGGCGGTGATGGTGATCACTTCGGTATCGGGATGCTCGGCGAGCGCTTTTTTGGTCTCTGCGATAACCTCTTCGACGTTGGGCGGATTGGGTATGGTGTCGGTGGGTTTGGCGGCTGAGAGTTCACAGTAGAGGCAGTCGAAGTTGCAGGCTTTAGAGCCGGGGCTCAGATCGATGCCCAGAGAAAGCCCGAAGCGGCGGGAGGGAACGGGACCGAAAATGATGTTCATCGGCGTGTGAGGTCGTGGACGAGCTCGACGAGATACTTGGCGTTCTCTACGGGCAGATCGGGAAGCATGCCGTGGCCCAGATTGAAGATGTGGCCAGGTTTTGCGCCCATTACTTCGATGATTTTTTCGACACCTTCTTTGGTAGCCTCTTTGGAGTAGAGGCGAGCAGGCTCCATATTGCCCTGCAGCACGTACTTGTCTCCAAGCTTCTCTTTGGCCAGTTCCATCGGCGTGCCCCAGTCGACGCTGAAAACGTCGAACTTGCCGTATATTCCATCGAGGTAGCCGGTGATGCCTTTGGGAAAGAGAATCACAGGGATGTGGGGATAGCGCTCTTTCAAAAATTCGGCGATATCTACCATATAATCCCAGCTAAATTCGAAAAAGGCATCGCGCTCAAGAGCACTTGCCCAGCTATCGAAGATCTGCACGGCATTGACCCCCGCTTCGATCTGGCGCACGAGATAGGCCTTGACGGCTTCGGTGAGCTTGATTAAAAGAGCGTGCATGAAAGCAGGGTCGGTGTAGATGAGCTTCTTGATAGTGGCGTAGGTTTTGGAGCCGCTTCCTTCCACCATGTAGGTGGCCAGTGTCCATGGCGCACCACTAAAACCGATGAGGGCTTTGTCTTTTGAGAGGTGCTTGCGCACGATCTTGATGGTTTCATACACATACGTCAGGCGCTCTTCGGGATAGTCGTAGAGGCGCTCGATATCTTCCATCGTGCGCACGGGATCGCGAAAGACGGGACCTTCTCCCTTTTCGAAACGCAGATCCATCCCCATCTCCATAGGAATGACCAGGATATCGCTAAAGAGGATAGCTGCATCCACATCCAAAATTTCGGCAGGTTGGAGTGTCACCTCAGCTGCAAGTTCTGGGTTCTTACACAGTCCTAAAAAGTCGCCGGCTTTTTTGCGCACTTCCATGTATTCGGGCAAATAGCGTCCGGCCTGGCGCATCATCCAGATGGGAGTGTAGGGGGTCGGTTTGCGAAAACAGGCATCTACAAAAACCATAATATTCTTCCTTTAATGTTGTTCGGCACCTTTGTGCAGAAAATAGAGCCCCAAAGCGAGTGCGAAAATGGAGCCAGCGAAATAGAGCATCTCTAAAGCTCCGTGAAATTCGGTATTGAGTACGCGTTTGAAAAAGCTTACGATCAAAACCATAACGATCACTTTGGCGAGTTTGTCCTTGAGCTGATCGAGGCTGTGGATCTGCAAGATACCGGAGGCTTCACTTTTTTCTGCTGCATCGATTTTGGAAATGAAAAGCTCATACAGACCGAAACTAAAAAGCTGCATCACCACGGCGATAAGGTAGAGATCCACCGCACCGATGATGTCACCCACGAGTTTGGCGTGAAAATTGTGGGGATGCTCGTTTGATTGCATCACATGGATGGTGTAGAGCGTAATTTCATAGATATCGTAGCTCGCCACCAAAAAGAGCACGATACCGCCGATCATCCCGAAGATGACGGCCAAAAGGATAAAAAGTCTGCTCTCCCACAAGGCTCTTTCGAAAAGTTGCTCGAGTAGCCTCATGCACTCTCCATCTCTATCCACTTCAAAGCGATGCGCACGGCGTTGGTGGCCGCTCCCACGCGTAGGTTGTCGGCTACCACCCACATATGCAGCACGTTGTCGCGATAGATGTCTTTGCGAACGCGACCCACAAATGTTTCGTTTTTGTCTACCACGGTGATGGGCATGGGATAGACGGAGTTTTCGGGCTCGTCCATCACTACGATGTTTTTGCCATTATAGAGAGCTTCGCGAGCGGCCTCAGGCGTGACATCCTTTTCGCACCACACCGTCACCGCTTCGCTGTGACCCCGTAGCACCGGTACGCGCACGCATGTGGCCGAGACTTCGATGTTTTTGTGCATGATCTTTTTGGTTTCATTGACCATCTTCATCTCTTCTTTGGTGTAGCCGTTATCCATAAATTTATCGATTTGGGGGATGACGTTGAGGGCGATTTGGTGAGGAAATTTCTTCTTTTCGCTCTCATCGAGCTTGAAATGAAAAAAATCGCGCATCTGGTTTACCATCTCCTCCATGGCACTCTTGCCAGCTCCACTCGTAGCTTGATAGGTGGCGACATCCACGCGCTTGATGCCGAATTTCTCATCGATGGGCTTTAGGGCTTGCACCATCTGGATGGTGGAGCAGTTGGGGTTGGCGATGATGCCTTTGGTTTTCCAAGCCGCGATATCTTCGGGGTTCACTTCTGGTACCACGAGCGGGACCTCGGGGTCCATACGAAAGTGGCTGGTGTTGTCGATCACCACAGCACCTGCCCCGGCAGCAAAAGGCGCGAAGTGTGCGGAGACGCTACCGCCTGCGCTAAAGAGAGCTATTTCCACGTCTTCTTTTTCAAAGACATCTTCGGTGAGTTCCAAAACGGTATACTCTTTGCCTTTGTATTCTATCGTGCTTCCGGCACTGCGTTTGCTGGCTAGTGGCACTAATTTCGCGACGGGAAAATCCACCTCTTCCATCACGCGCAGCATTTCTTCGCCCACGGCGCCCGTGACGCCGACTACTGCCACATTAAACTTCCTCACTGAATTCCTCCTGTTCTTCTTTGGGACATTTTGCGATGCTGATAACTCTATCGCCGCTTTCAAGCCGCACTATCATCACGCCGCTGGTGTTGCGGCCCGCTTTGCGGATGCTCTCCATATCCACGCGAATCATCTTGCCTTTGGAGGTGAGCACCATCAGGTCCTTGTTCTCTTCTACGGTGACCACGCCTACCACATCGCCGGTTTTTGGCGTGAGTTTCATGGCGATGACGCCTTTGCCGCCGCGGGTCTGTTCGCGATACTCTTTGGCTTCGGTGCGTTTGCCGATACCCTTTTCGCTCACGGTCAGCAGCTCTTGGTTCTCATCTTCGATGGTTTCGGCTCCCACCACATAGTCGCCCTCTTGCTTGAAGCGAATACCCGTCACGCCGCGTGCCGTGCGTCCCATTTCGCGCACGTTGTCCACAGGAAAACGGATACACATCCCTTTTTTGGTGATGATGAAGAGCCATTTGGTTTCGGGTTTGACGATCTTGGCCGTGACCAGCTCGTCGTTTTCATCAAGAGTGATGGCGCGCACGCCGCGGCTGCGGATATTGCTAAACTCTGCGAGGTTGGTGCGTTTGACGATACCGTTTTTGGTAAAGAATGCCAAGGATTTATCCTCACTGAAGTCGGTGGTGGGGATGATGGCCATGATCTTTTCGTCAGGCTGCAGTTGCAGCAGATTCACCACGGCCTTGCCTCTGGCAGTGCGGCCGGCTTCGGGGATTTTGTAGACCTTGAGCCAGTAGAGCTGCCCACGGTCGGTGATGAACATCAGCGTATCGTGGGTATTGGAGATGAAGAAATCTTCGATAAAGTCGTCTTCATAGGTGGTGACGGCGGTTTTGCCTTTGCCGCCCCGTTTTTGCTTTTCATACTGCTTGAGCGGCACGCGCTTGATGTAGCCGCGGTGGGTGATGGTGACCACCATCGGCTCGTTGGGGATGAGATCTTCGATATCGATCTCGTCGTAGCTCTCCACGATTTCGGTCAGACGCGGCGTGGAGAATTTCTCCTTGATCTCCAAAAGCTCCTCTTTTATAATTTCGTTGAGCTTCTCTTCACTGCGAAGGATCGATTGGAGATATTCGATCTTTTCCATGAGCTCTTTGTATTCATTTTCGAGCTTTTCACGCTCCAGACCTGTGAGGCGCTGGAGCTTCATATCCAAGATGGCATTGGCCTGAATCTCGGTAAGATCGAACTTCTCCATCAAGTTCACACGTGCCGTAGGTGTATCTTCGCTGGCTTTGATGGTGGCGATAACAGCGTCGATATTGTCCAGCGCTTTGAGCAGACCTTCGAGGATATGAGCGCGTGCTCGCGCTTTTTCCAGCTCGTAGATGGTGCGGCGGATTACCACCGTGCGGCGGTGGTTCAAAAAGAGATTGAGCAGCTCGATGAGGGTGAAGACCTTTGGCTCTTTGTTGACGATGGCAAGCAAGATAATGCCGAAGGTAGTCTCCATCTGCGTCGACTTGTAGAGGTTGTTGAGCACGATGTCGCTCATTACATCTTTTTTGAGCTCGATTACGACGCGGATACCCTCTCTGTCGCTCTCGTCGCGGATTTCGCTGATGCCATCGACCTGCTTTTCGCGCACCAGTTGTGCGATCTGTTCGATGAGGCGCGCCTTGTTGACCTGGTAGGGGATCTCGTCGATGACGATGGCCTCGCGGGTTTTGAGCTTTTCGATATGGGTCTTTGCACGCACCTTGATGCGTCCGCGGCCGGTGCTGTAGGCATTGTAGATGCCCTGTTTGCCAAAGATGATGCCGCCTGTGGGAAAGTCGGGACCAGGCAGCACTTCCATGATCTCAGAAAGCTCCGCTTTTGGATTGTCGATGAGAATGAGCAGTGCGTCGATGAGTTCATCCAGGCGGTGTGGCGGGATGTTGGTGGCCATACCCACGGCGATACCGTTCGAGCCGTTGAGTAGGAGGTTCGGTACGCGGGTAGGGAGCACATCTGGTTCTGTGAGCGTGTCGTCGTAGTTGGGCACGAAATCGACGGTATCTTTGTCGATGTCGCGCAGCAGCTCTTCTGCGAGGCTCGTCATCCTCGCTTCGGTGTAACGCATCGCGGCGGGGCTGTCGCCATCGATGGAACCGAAGTTTCCCTGACCGTCAATGAGCGGCAGGCGCATAGAAAAGGGCTGCGCCATACGCACGAGCGCTTCGTACACGGCGCTGTCGCCGTGTGGGTGGTATTTACCGATCACATCCCCGACGATTCTCGCACTCTTTTTGTATGCTGCGCGGCTAGAAAGCCCCAGCTCGTTCATCGCATAGAGGATGCGTCTATGCACTGGCTTGAGGCCGTCTCTCGCATCCGGCAACGCACGGCCGATGATGACGCTCATAGAGTAGTCGAGATAGCTACTCTTGACCGTCTCTTCTATATCTATCTCTTGGATATCTTGATTGCTCTCGAACAGATCCGCCATACCAAAACCTCTATAGAAAAATTTTGGCTATTATATCTTTTTTCCACTTGCAAAGGAATAAAATGGATATCAACAAAAAAGTTTTGCTTTTGGCTGTCGCAAAGAAGCGGCAAGAAGAATCGCTGCAGGATGTATTGGCGATGTTGGAAAACGCCCATGTCTTTAGTCGGAAAGAAGGCAAAAGGCTGCTTAAAGAGCTCAAAAGAGAGCAGTTAGTGGATGCGAGCGGCCTGACGCCTAAAGGCGCTATGCTCGCAAAAGAGATAGAGGAGGAGTTTCGGCTCTAACTATAGGGCATATCTTTAAAAATTTCACTAAAGACCTGGTAACGCTCGCTCATTTTGGGATGGACCATCTTATAGACGATATCGGCAATAGTTTTGGGAAGTTTGGGGTTGAGCTTGTTAGGGTGCTGGGGTTTGGTGCTGCCTATGGGTTGGAAATTATAGATTTCTAAGTATGCTTTGTCTGCCGTGAGAGCTTTGTAGATTTCGTTGCCAAAATCGAAAATCTCCAATGGCTCGAAGCGCCCGATGGGCTTGTGTTTGGAAAGCGTAAAGCGATAGTCGATACCGTTTTTTCGCAAAAGATAGTTAAAGCTCATCAAAAAGCCGATAGCGCCTTTGCTAAAGGGATGCAGATAGCGATAAAAGAAATCTTCGAAACTCTCTTTGTAGTTGCGGTTTTCTTTGAATTCCACCATCAACTCTTCTACGAGATGTTTTGCGTAGCGCAGAGGCACTGATTTGAGGATGGTGTGCGCTTCCGTGCGGCGCGTGAAACTACCACCAAGCAAAATGTCCACGCCAAACTCTGTCTGGCCATCTACCTTGGCTTTCGCTCCGATAAAGCCGATGTCTCCCCAGTCATGCAAGCCACACCCCTTCACGCAGGCACTCCAGTACATCCGCACCTTGGCATCGTGCAAAGGCACTGCATCCGTGAGGTATTCGGCCATCTCGATGGCATCCGGCTTATTGGGGATGACGCCGTAGCTACACTCGTTCTTGCCGGCGCATGCTACGAGATTGTTGAAGTAGGGGGAGTGGATGTTTTTGTATTTGGTAAAAAATGGATGTGCAAGGGTGTTTTGCACATCGGTGATATGGGTGATGAAGAGGTTTTGCTCAGGGGTGAGGCGTATCTGGCCGCCGTTCTCTTCGGCAATTGCGGCCGCTTCCATCATCGCAGTGCCGCTAAAGATGCCGCCGGGTACGATAGCGTGCAGCGCAAAGGAGCCATCGCGTAGCTGCACTTTGCCGTGGCTATTTTCAAAGTGCTCCATCCTGCACAGCGTCTCGCCTCCTTTTTCGTAATTTTTGCCGCTAAACTCTTTAAGAGCTTGGACGAACTTTTCCATCCCCACGGCCTCGATGAGAAAGGAGAGGCGGTTTTTGTTACGGTTGTCGCGAAAGCCGTATTCGCGATAGAGCTCGATGAGGTTTTCATAGAGTCCCACAGCTTCATCGGGAGTGACAAAGATATCGGCGTATTGCGCGATCTTGCCCACTTTACCACCAAGATAGAGGTTGTAGCCAAAGAGGCCGTCTTTCATGGCCAGCACGAAGCAGGCGTCATGCCCATAGGCGTTGTTGCGATTAGTGACTGAAGAGGTGATGGCTGTGTTGAATTTGCGCGGCAAGCTTCCTATCCACTCCTCTTTTTTTAAAAAGAGCTCTTGCATCTTCTCTAAAATCGGGAAGCTTTCGAAGTAGTTGTCCATCGCCAGGCCATCGAGGGGGTCGGTGAGGATATTGCGTAGGTTATCGATGCCCGTTTGGTATGTTGTGATACCTACACTCTCTAACTTTTCGAAAATCGCCGGCACATCTTCGATGTGGATGTAGCGCAGCTCCACCTGCATGCGGGTCGTGAGGTCGATGTAGTCGTTGCCATACTCTTTGGCCACTTCGCCGAGAGTCTTGGCTTGTTCTGGAAGCAGGCGGCCTCCCGGGATGCGCACACGCAGCATGAACTGCTGAGGCGTAAACTCGTTTTTATCGAAAAGCCCGAAATACTTCAAAAAGACCGCTTTGTCTTCCGGCGTTAAGGATTCATATCCCTTTTTGCTGGCTTCTACCAGGCGCTCCCACGCCTCTTTAGGGGTGAGTTTGGCTTTGACGGTTTCGACTTTGTTGAGTTTTTTGCTCCGTTTTTCTTTGGCCTCTTGTAAAAGCTCTATCATACTTCCATCCTTTGTGATGTTTCGATTTTTTCTTCTTTGCTTGGAGTTTCTCTATGTGCGATGGCGCCGGCTATCGGCTCTTCGAGAGTGATTCCTTGCGGCACCGCTTCTGAGTGTAGTTGGACTGCAGTCTGTTTATAGTTTGGCTCTCCGCTGATAGGATCGAAGAGGCTTTGGGTGACTATATTGATAAGCTGCGTATTGTAGTGAAAGGGCACGAAGACGGTGCCTGGAGCCACCAGCTCCGTCACACGCACCACCAGATTGTCCACACGCCCACGAGGACTGCTAATCGAAATGCGGTCATAGTTTTTGACCTTGAGTTTGGCTGCGTCTTTTGGGTTGATGTCGATCCAGGCTTCGGGTGCGAGATTGTCGAGGATTTTGATTTGGCCCGTTTTGGTGCGTGTGTGGAAGTGCTCCACGGTGCGACCGGTATTGAGAATGAATGGAAATTTCTTGCTCACGGGCTTTTCGAGCTCTCTCCAGTGGGCGCAGATGAAGCGCGCCTTGCCGTCATCGCGATTAAAGGGCATATCTTCGCTATAAAGGCGCGTGCAGCCACTCGGGTATTTGTCGTTGCAGGGCCACTGGATGCCGCCAAGCTCTTCGATCTTTTCATAGGTCATGCCGCTATAGTCGCAGGGGCGCCCTTTGCTGATTTTGCGAATCTCTTCGAAAGCGTCGCGCGGCTCCCTCCAGCCAGGATAGAGCAAGTCGCGCACACCAAAATATTCGCTAAATTCGAGGATAATCTCAAAATCGCTTTTGGACTCCATAGGAGGCTCGACGGCTTTGTTAGCTTTGTTGCATCGGCGCTCGCTGTTGGTGTAGCACCCCTCCTTTTCGCCCCATGTGGCCGCGGCGAAGACCACATCGGCGACTTTAGCTGTATCGCTCATAAAGGCGTCTTGCACCACGAGGATGTCGAGTTTGCTAAGGGCTTTACGCAATTTCCTTTGGTCAGGGAAGCTCACAAGCGGGTTGGTTGCGACCACCCAGAGCGCTTTGATTTCGCCGCGGTCGATGGCATCGACAATCTCGGCATATTTGTAGCCGCGCTCGCTTGGGATGAGATCCACTGGGACATTGATGAGTTTTGCGAACTCCTCTCTATCTTTTTGGCTTTCGAACTTTCTATAGCCTGGAATCGCCGAGGTAAAGCCAAATTCTCTGGTGCCCATGGCGTTGCACTGGCCCGTGATGCTAAAGGGAGCGCAGCCTTCTTTGCCGATCTTGCCGGTCATGATGGCGAGATTGTTGATAGCACTTACGGTGTCGGTGCCAAGGGCTGATTGGTTCACACCCATTGTCCAGCAGATGAGGCTTCTTTCGCTCGTGGCGTAGAGCTTGGCTAACTGATAGAGTAGTTTCGTATCAAGCCCCGTGATGTGCGCCACGTGGCCTGGCTGGTAGTTTTGGATATGCTTGACGAACTCCTTCCATCCGTTCGTGCGGTTTTTGATGAAGTTTTCGTCATACCATCCCTGCTCCCAGATGATGTAGGCGAGGCCACTCAGGAGTGCCAAGTCGGTGCGCGGTTTGATGGGAACGTAGATGTCTGCAAGCTGGCTGGTTTTGGAGCGGCGCGGGTCAATGACCACGATCTTTTTATTTTTGCGATTTTTCATGAGATGATGGACGATGATGGGATGGTTGTCGGCCAGGTTCGCACCGATGACGAACACTGCTTCGGCTTTTGCGATATCTTCGTAGCTTCCAGTGGGGCCGTCACTGCCAAAGCTCTGTTTGTAGCCGCTGACTGCACTTGCCATACAGAGCGTGGTGTTGCCATCATAGTTGTTGGTCTCTAGGCCCAATTGTACGAACTTGCCAAGAGTATAGAACTCTTCAGTCAACAGTTGCCCTGTGGAGATGACGGCGATTGCCTTTTTGCCGTACTTTTCTTGGATCTCTTTGAACTTATCGGCAGTGTAGCCGAAAGCTTCATCCCACGTCACGTCCGTGAGTTTGCCGTTTTTCTTGATTTTGGGCACCAGCACGCGATTAGAGGCATAGAGCATCTGATGTTCGCTGAGCCCCTTAGGACAGAGCGTGCCTAAGTTCACGTCGTGTGCAGGATCGCCTTTGGTATAGGTGGCTTTGCCATTCTTGACGCCGATGTAGAGTCCACACCCTACGCCGCAGTAGCCACAGGTCGATTTGACCCAGCGATCCGGTTTTTTGGCTTTGGCGATTTTGCCAAAGATGGGGTCATCTACGAGAGCGTATGTATCCTCTTTGATATCAAGACCCAAAAAATCTTTTATTCTTTTAATCATTTCATCCCCTTTGGCTGCCGGCAAAGAAATTGCCGGGCATTCCTGTTTTGATAGCGGTGCTGTAAAAGAGCAGCCGTCCTATAAATTCGCTTGCAAATCCCAGTATCATTGCAGTTGCGATAAATAAAAAGCCAAATCCCACTGATCCCGCGTTGATGGCGATGAGGCCAAAGAGCGGCAAAAGGAGCGCTGCAAGTGGGAGCGAGACTTTGCGAAAGTGATACAGCGGCCGAAATTCCTTTTCCAAAAGCTTCTTGGCACGCTCGATTTGGTAGGCGTAGTCGCTCTTTTTTTCGTAAAAGCGCTGCGACTCGATGAAGAGATAGAGCTGGATACTACCAAGAAGTATCGCGATAGCGAGTAAGATGTTTGCCACGTTTGGCTCCTTTTCAAAGAGCGCTATGAGCGCAAGGAGCGACGCAGCGATGTAACCTGTGGCGAAGAAGCGATAGGTGGTGGTGACGCGATTCCATGTGGGCTTGGCCGGTACGCGATAGATCATGGATTGAGCATAGATGCCATACACCCCCAGCGCCGCCGTGACGAGCTCCACGAAGATACGCACGAATCCGTCGATACCGAAGTAGTACAGAGCCGCGGTGAGCGTCATGCCGCCGGTGAAAAGTCCTAAAAAGAGCGCTTCGCGACTGAGCCAAGAGGTTTTGAGATTCTTCATCGCAGTGAGAGCCAAGATGGGGCGCCCAAGATGCAGAGCAGAGAGCGGCAAGCCTATGGCGCTGAGGGCGAATATCACGAACGCCATCACGAAGCTTGGCTCGGGGAGATTGGTAAACTTGGCAGCGATATCGCCAAGAAGCAGCGCCAAAAATCCTATGAGGCTCACTTGTGTGAGCA
>JALVTF010000080.1 GCA_027024145.1 Campylobacterales bacterium | reverse complement strand
TTTCGGTAACGCGCTTGAAGCGCAATTGAAAAAAAGAGATATACAAGCTATAATTGCGACAATAAAAAACCCCCTAAAGGTACTGGATGAAAGACTACATCAATAAGCTCATCGAGCTTGCGAAAATCGACAAAACCATAGACGATTTCGGCCCGAAAATCGAAGAGGTGCAGGCCAAGCTCAAGCGAGCCGAAAACGCCAAGGCCACTATCGAAAACGAGATTGCGGCTATCGAAGAGGAAGTCAAAGAGTGCGAGGTCAAGAAGAAGAAGAATGAACTGCATCTCCAAGAGCTCGCCGAGAAGCTCCAAGAGCTGGAAAAAAAGAGCGCTCAGGTTAAAACGGAAAAAGAGCTCAAAGCGATCCAGCTCGAAGAGGATATCGCAAAAGAACAGATCAACTTCGCAAACGACGAAATAGCGCGCCTCGAGAATCTGTGCGAGACGAAAGAGGAAGAGAAAAACGCACTTGCCGAGCGCCTCAAAGAAGCCGAGGAAGAGTATGAAAAAGTTAGCCAAGAGGTGCAGCAAGAGCTCGAAGCGATCGAAAAGGAGCGCCAAGAGTACTTTGCCAAAAAGAGCGAGCTGATCAAAGAGATTCCTCAGCAGATCTTGGTCTTTTACGAAAAGATTCGCCGCTGGGCGGGCAACACGGCGGTAGTACCGGTGCGCAAGCAGGCCTGTATGGGGTGTTTTATGAAAATCAACGACAAGACCTACGCCAGTGTCATCAAAGGTGAAGAGATCACCACCTGTCCCCACTGTGGACGCATCCTCTACATCGAAGAAGAGGAGGAGCAGTAAGCTCCTTCTTCGCGATGTTTGCATACTTGTATACATTCCTCTTAACGATTTTTTACATCGTAGCCATTCCTCTTCTCTTTTTGCTAAGTTTTAAGCGTAAATATCGTCAAGCCATTCCTGCACGCTTTTTCTTGAGGCGTAATCCACCTTTTAGTAAGCCACGTATCCACTTCCACAGCTGCTCTCTGGGGGAGACCAAAGCGTTAGCACCCATCGTGGAGCATTTCGATGCGGTAAATCTCTCCGTCATAACCCAAACGGGCTACGAAGCAGCCAAGGGGTATGCCAATGCCGAAGTGCGTTATTTGCCTTTCGAGATTTTTTTGTGGTGGTGGCTGCGTCCAGGCAAAGCGCTGGTGGTGATGGAGGCTGAGCTTTGGTATCTGCTTTTTTATATCTCCAAAAAAAGAGGCGCTACGACCTTCTTGCTCAATGCGCGCATTAGTGATCGCAGTTTCCCTCGCTACAAGCGCTTTGCGTGGTTCTATCGCCGCATCTTTGCACATATCGACTATGTCTTCGCCCAGACCGAGACGGACAAGGAGCGCCTAGAGGTTTTAGGCGCTAAAAACGTGGAAGTGGTGGGCAATATCAAGCTGCTGGCCACACCCCAAGTGAGCAAGCACTATCAAAAAACTAAACCCCTCATCGTCGCAGCCAGCACGCATGATCCCGAAGAGGAGATCATCGCCACCGACTGGGTGATGACCCAAAAAGGCAAGAGCACGCTTGCGGTAGTACCGCGCCATCCCGAGCGATTCGACGAGGTGGACGAACTACTGCGCCACATCGCTCGGCGCGAGGAGCTGCGCTATCATCGACTGAGCGAAAACGAGAGTCTCGACGCCGACATCGTGCTGGTAGATAGGATGGGAGAGCTTGTCAATCTCTACGCCGTCGCCGATTTGGTGATACTGGGTGGCAGTTTCGTTCCCGTGGGTGGCCACAATCCGATAGAGCCTGCATATTTCGGTGCACCCATCATCAGCGGAGAGCATATTTTTAACCAAAAAGAGAGCTACGCAGCCGTGGAGGGGATCGAGATCGTCCCGGCCGAGAGACTCCAAGAAGCCCTCGCGCGAGATTCGTGGCAGCCGACACGGATTACGGCGACTTTCGATGCCGAAAAAGTCATAGGAGCTATTAAAAATGTGGTATGAGATCAAAGAGGATAGCGTCATTTTCGCTATCAAAGCACAGCCAAACGCTAGCAAAAACAAAATAGCCGGACTCTACGACGACAGCCTCAAAATCACTATCAAAGCTCCCGCCGTGGAGGGTGCTGCCAACAAGGAGCTCATTAAGTTTTTAGCCAAAACCTTCAAAGTCCCCAAAAGCTCCATCGCATTTGTAGGCGGCGAGACCAGCAAACGCAAACGCATACGACTTCCTCGCAATGAAAAAGTGGAGGAGTTTATAGCTTCAATGGAAGAATCTTAAATCTATTTAAGCTATAATTGCGCTAAAAAGTGAAGGAACGAGATTGAAAGACAAAGCCTACAAAGTTTTAGCCAAGCAGTTAGGCATTTCCAATAAAAAGGCCAAAGAGCTCATCGATAGAGGCCTCGTGTACGTGGGCGATCGCAAAGTGATGATCGCCAGAGGCGAGATCGACGTAAAGACCAAGTTTCGCGTCAAGCAGGTGGACAAGCCCGAAGTGCTTTACGAAGACGACAAAATCCTTGCTATCAACAAGCCTGCGCACATCACCAGTGAAGAGATCAAACAGGACTCCGGCTACGAGCTGCTGCATAGACTCGATAAAGAGACGAGTGGCGTGCTTTTGTTGGTCAAGGACAAGGAGTTTCGCAAAAAGGCGATCGAGGAGTTCAAAAACCAGCGTGTCTACAAAGAGTACATCGCGTGGGTGGAGGGCATCATCGCCGAGCCGTTCGAGATAGACTATCCGATCCTTACTATCAAAAAAAACGGCCGCGCAAAATCGCGTCTCTCACGCTCGCGGGGGCTGCCTGCATACACATACATAGAACCACTCGAGGTGCATGGCAAAAAGACCAAAGTCAAGGCCGTCATCAAAACCGGCCGCACCCACCAGATCCGCGTGCATTTGGCGCGCAGCGGCCATCCTATCTTGGGTGATACGCTCTATGGCGGCAAACCTTGGAGCCGTATTATGCTGCATGCCAAAAAGATTAGGCTCTTAGATTACGAATTCGAAGCACCCGAACCGAAAGATTTTGTGATACAGTAATCCATGGAATTGACGAATGAAGAGAAGGGAAGCACAAATCGAGCGAATGCTTTGCGATTGCAACGTGCACGGCGTATGGTAGCGTTAGCTAAAAAAGCGCGCTGGGCCCTACGGGCAGCGAAGCTGTTCGCGCTTTTTAATACGACGTGCACGATGGTCGCACAGCGAGCAATCGCAACTCGCATGAGTGAGATTTCGTGCTTCCCTTTAAGCCGAGAGGATACAAGAGGAGCAGAGGTAAAATTAAATTTAGCTAAATTTAATCTACTTTTAAGTAAAATTGCGAACTCAAATAGTGAAGGGGTGAGATTTGTTTGAAACGCTTTCAAACTCTTTTAGCAACGCCATCAAAAAAATCCGCTTCAAGGATGACGAAAAGGCGCTGAAAAAGGCGCTGGCGGAGCTCAAAAAGAGTCTTCTCAAAGCCGATGTGCACCATAAAGTGGTCAAAGAGCTCTTGCAACGTGTGGAGCTCGATACCAAAAAGGCCGGCATCGGACGCGACAGCTTCTTGCAAGCGCTTCAAAAAAATCTCACCGATATCCTTACAGCTCCCGGCAAACAGGGATTTGTCTACGCTAGCAAGCCACCGACGGTGGTCTTGATGACGGGTCTGCAAGGAAGCGGTAAAACCACCACCACGGCTAAGTTGGCCAACTACTTGAAGCTGCGCGGCAAAAAAGTGCTCCTCGTGGCTGCAGACCTGCAGCGTCTGGCGGCCGTGGAGCAGCTAAAACAGCTAGCAAGCCAAGTGGAAGTGGATATCTACGCCGACGAAGAGGCCAAAGATCCCGTCGAAGTGGTGCAAAAAGCGCTGAAGCAAGCCAATGAGAAGCTCTACGACGTGGTGCTCATCGACACCGCTGGGCGTCTGGCCATCGACGAAGCATTGATGGATGAACTCAAGCGCGTCAAAGAGGTGGCGAATCCCGACGAGGTCTTTTACGTAGCGGACTCTTTGACGGGGCAGGATGCAGTCAGAAGTGCTGCGAAATTCAACGAAGAGGTGGGCATCACGGGCGTGATCCTCACCAAGTACGACGGCGATAGCAAAGGGGGCGTGGCGATTAGCCTCGCGCACCAGATCGGCGTGCCGCTGCGCTTCATAGGAACGGGTGAGAAGATCCCCGATATCGAGGTCTTCATCCCCGAGCGCATCACCGGGCGCCTGATGGGTGCGGGGGATATCGAGTCGTTAGCTGAAAAGACGGCTGCGGTGATCGATGAGAAGCAGGCCAAGAAGATCAGTAAAAAGATCGCCAAAGGGAAATTCAATTTTGAAGACTTTCTCGAGCAGCTCGAATCGATCAAGAAGATGGGAAGCCTCAAAAGTCTCATCTCCATGATCCCAGGCATGGGCAACATGGCCAAAGCCATCAAGGATCTCGATCTCGAAAACTCCCAAGAGATCAAGAAGATCAAGGCGATGATCAACTCCATGACGCCAAAAGAGCGCAAAGACCCGGATTTGATCATGAAAAACAACTCCCGCAAGCGCCGCATCGCGCAGGGAGCCGGGCTGACGCAGCAAGAGGTGAACAAAATCCTCAAGCAGTTCAACAACGCCGCGAAATTCGCCAAGAAATTCGCCGGCAAGAGGGGTATGCAAGATATCCAAAACCTCATGAAGCAGATGGGCGGGCAAGGGATGCCGCCTATTCGCTGATATTTTGACTACTTTGCATCGCGGTGCAAAGTGGTTAAAATATAACCTCAAAAAACAAAGGAGAAAAAAGTATGACGGTTATTAGACTTGCACGTTTTGGGAGAAAGAAGCGTCCTTTTTATCGTATCGTGGTAACGGACAGCAGAAAAAGACG
>JALVTF010000079.1 GCA_027024145.1 Campylobacterales bacterium | reverse complement strand
ACAAAAGGCTTGGGACTTTTTTCACAACTCAAAAGATCGGAATCGATGGTGAGCATGTACGCATTTTCCTGCCTCAAAGTCGATAAGTTGGATCGGCTCGCAGTACCCATTCTCATTCTCGGCAAGAGCGCAACGGGAAGAAAGAATCGCGCCTACTTCTCTTTGATCTTGGCCCAAAAAAACCTGCTGCTTGCCTCTTTGTGTGACGGGATGCAATTGCACGATCTCAAAGTCCCCGACACGGAACATCTCATCTCAAAAATTTTCAATCTCTACTATCAAAAAAAATGTAAAAAAAACGATAACAAATATATATGCAATAGTCCGGATGCCAAGGTACACTACACTATCAGAGTGCAACATGCCAAAAATTGTTCGATAATAGTTACGGAACAAAAAGATGGTACAACGACAAAACACATATACAGGTAGTTTGATGGATAACAAGCTTTTATCGGTACTTCTACAAGAGCTTGCTCAAAGAGGAGTCGCAATACAAGAGATCGAAGAGAATCTCACCAATGTCAAAAAAGCGCTTTACTTTCTAGAAAATCGCAGCTACTTCACCCAGCACGAGCTCGTGGAACTGATCGCAAAAAAGCTACGCGAAGGGCAAATCTCCATCGACGATTTAGCGGAAATCCCCAACGACTATCTCGAAAAGATTCTCAAACATTATGCCAAACTCCTCAATATCGAGTATGTCGATCTCGATTCGATAGATATCGATCTCAAACTTACCGCCAAAGTCTCCTTCAATCAGCTCAAACGCTACGATATACTTCCTATCAGAGAAAGCGACCTCGATATTACGATAGCGGTCAGCGATCCAATCGACATCGAGGCACAAGAGGTCGCCCAAAGGCTTTTTCCCAAAAAACCTGTGAAATTCGCAATGGCCGCAAAACAACAGATAGAGAACTATCTCAACAAGCTCGAAGTCAACGAAAACATCAAAGAGTATATCCAAGAGATCCGACGAGACCTCACAGAAGGTGCAGGAGCCAAAGAGGATGTGGAAGAATCGAGTGCCGTCCTCAAGCTCATCGATGCGATTTTGAAAACCTGTATTCTCTCGCGAGCCAGCGACATCCACATCGAGCCTACGGAGAAAAACTGCTTCGTACGCGCTCGTGTGGATGGGATGCTGACAGAAAAATTCATGTTCGACCGCGATATTTTCCCTCCCCTCTCCTCGCGTCTGAAACTGATGTCCAATCTCGATATCGCCGAAAGACGCAAACCCCAAGACGGTCGCTTTTCGCATACGGTCTTGGGCAAAGAGTACGATTTTCGTATTTCCACGCTGCCGATAGTCTACGGCGAATCGATCGTTATGCGTATTTTGGACAAGACCAAGGCGATGATCCCCCTCGAGGACGCGGGGATGAGCAAGTACAATTTCGACATCTTCACCAAATCCCTCAAGGCACCCTACGGTATCATCCTCGTCACGGGTCCTACGGGGAGCGGTAAGTCAACGACCCTCTACGGCGCTTTGAATATGCTCCGCAGTGTCGAAAAGAAAATCATCACGGTCGAAGATCCGGTCGAATATCAGATCAATCTCGTGCAGCAGTGTCAGGTCAATCCAAAAATCGGCTTTACCTTCGCATCCGCTTTGCGTTCTATCCTGCGCCAAGACCCCGACATCGTCATGATCGGTGAGATCAGGGACGAAGAGACACTGCGCATAGCGGTCCAAGCAGCACTGACGGGGCACCTGGTGCTCTCCACTCTCCATACCAACGACTCTATCAGCGCTATCAACAGGATGATCGACATGGGCATCGAGCCCTATCTGGTAAGCGGTGCTCTCATCGCGATAGAAGCGCAACGTCTGGTGCGAAAAATATGTCCTTACTGCAAAACCCAAACAGAACTCGATCCAGCCGTCTTCGAAGAGATCAAGCCGTATCTGCCCCAAAACTACCGCTTCTTCAAGGGCAAAGGATGCAAACAGTGCGATTTTAGCGGCTACAGCGGCCGGGAGATGATAAGTGAAGTCTTCAAAGTGGATGAAGATATCGCACGCATGATAGCCAAGGAGGAGAGTAAGGAAAACATTTTTAAAGCTGCCTTGGAAAAAGGATTTAAATCGATGCTCATCGACGGTATCAACAAAGCCATCGAAGGCTCCACCACCATCGATGAAGTTCTGAGAGTAACGAGGTTATAATGCGCTACTACAATGTCAAAGTCTTAGCAAAAGGGAAAAAACAGACTATACTGATAAGTTCCGAGAACAAAAAAGAGGCGCTCGAGAAAGCGCGTCTGAAGACCAACGGCATTGTGGTGAAGATAGAAGAGACTGCGATGCCGGTGGAAGAAAAGCTCAAAGCCCTCAAAAGCGAACTACTCTCCTTTAAAAAAGGCAAAATCAAAAGACAGTATCTCATCGCCACTATCAGACAACTCGCCGTTATGTCCAATGCCGGCATCCCTATTCACGACGCTTTGACGGAAATCGCCAACTCCACGCAAAATCTCCAGCTCAAGACACTGCTCGAAGATGTGGCGGAAAACATCAATGCCGGTATTAGCCTTTCGCAATCGATGCAAAAATATAAAGACCAGGTGGGCAATCTCACCATCACGATGCTCAAGCTGGGCGAACAGACCGGGGATATGGCCTACGCGATGTTCACTCTTGCCAACATCCTCGAGCAGATCGATGAGAACGTGCGAAAATTCAAAAAAGCGATTCGCTACCCTCTCATTACGCTCACGGCCATGGCCATTGCTTTTACGATTCTCATCAGCTACGTGGTGCCCAAATTCAAATCGATATTCGAAAAATTCCATGCCGAGCTGCCACTACCGACGCGCATCCTGTTGGGACTCGAGCACCTTTTTAATACATACGGTCCCTACCTTCTGCTGGGACTCGCCGTGACCATATTTTTGACGATTTTTGCGTACAAAACCAATCCCGATTTCAAAAAGAAACTCGATACCCTCTTTTTGAAAGTCTATCTGATCAAAAACATCATCTACTATTCGCAGCTCAACCGTTTCATGCTGATCTTTTCCGAACTCGTCAAAGCGGGGATTCCCGTGGTGGATGCCCTGGACAACTCCATCGCCATGATAGACAACAGCTACCTTAAAGAAAAACTCGAAATCGTCAAAAACATGGTGGAAAAAGGAGCCTCCATAGGTGATGCTTTCGAGCAGACGGGACTTTTTGAAAATATGATCATCCAGATGATCACCGCCGGCGAAGCGAGCGGCCAGCTCGATGCGATGCTCGAAAAAATCACCGAGTACTACGGTATGAAATTCGACTATATTCTCGACAATCTCTCAAGCTATATCGAGCCTATCATGCTGGCCATCATCGCAGCTATGGTACTCTTGCTGGCTCTTGGTATATTCTTGCCGATGTGGGATATGGCCAAAGTGGTGGGAGGCCAACACTAATCCACAAGTCCCGCCTCGCGCAAAAAGCGCGATGGCAAGAACTCCTGCTTCTTGATACGATCGTACTTCGCGTAGCTCAGATACAAAAGCTCTTTTGCACGCGTGACGGCCACATAGAAGAGTCTTCGCTCCTCTTCTATCGATCCACCTTTGGAAGCGAGCTTGATATTGGGAAAGCGCCCCTCCATGAGATCCACCACATAGACTTCGCGAAATTCCAGTCCCTTACTGGCATGCACCGTAAGTAGATTCACCCCCTCTCCTTGCGCCATTTCGCTGCTTCCAAGCACCATGGCGTTATAGAAACGATAGACATCGTCGTAAGCCTTTGATAGATACTCCACCAGTGCCGCCCGCCGTTTGATGCGCTCGATCGATTCGTTGTAGAGGGCAGCGTCGATGGAGCCGTCTTTGCGTTTGGCACGATTTTTCGCCAGCATATCTGTGATGGAATGAAAAATTTTCGACTCCACTATCGCTTCGATGAAACTATGCGGTTTTTTAATACGCAGGCGAAAGAGCCGGTGGAGCTCTTCGAGAAACTGCGCACCCTCATAAGAGAGTTTGGGGTGGACCAATATCGGATGATCCAGGATAGCGAGATCTTTGAAGCGGCTTTTTGATCCTAACTGCACGAAATCATCAAAAAGCGCCAACTGGACATTGCGCGACTGTTTGCCAAAAGGATTGGCGATATCGATGGGATACAAGAGCCCCTTTTTGATATCTCCTTCACCGCAGCGCTGCAGTCCTTCGTAGAGATCCTTGGCGATATTGGCGCCGATACCTTTGGCATATTCGAAAATATGGATGAATGCCAACAAATCTTTGGGATTGATGAGAATCGAAAGCAGATCAAAAATCGCCTTGACCTCCTTGAGATCGAAAAAACTGGTGCTTCCTTTGCGCTTGCACGCGATCCCCTGCTCTCTGAGTGCCGCTTCGATGCCGTCGGCACTGGCGTTGTTGCGAAAAATGACAGCGATCTCTTCGCGCGGCGTGAGGGATGCTTTGATGCGCTTGGCGATGCCCTCGTACTGGGCATACAGATCGCTAAAGGCCAAGAGTTTGGGAGCGACAGCCTCTTTCGTGTTGACCACTTCGAGCTTTTTGGGGTAGATGCGTTCATTGTGCTCTATTACGCGATTGGCCAGATCGAGGATAAACTTCGTGGAACGGTAGTTTTTAGTAAGGCTAAAGATTTTCGCATCGGGATAGCGTTTGTCAAATGAAGCGATGATATCGATATTCGCACCGTTAAAAGCGTAGATACTCTGATCATAATCTCCCACGCAAAAGAGTGAATCGAACCGTAGACTTTCTAAAAATTTTCCTTGGAGGTTGTTGGTATCTTGGTATTCGTCTACGAGCACCTCCACAAAGGGTTTGATCTGCTCCTTGCGCCTGATCAC
>JALVTF010000078.1:3292-4934 GCA_027024145.1 Campylobacterales bacterium | reverse complement strand
CTCCTCAAATCCATCGCAGAGCAAAAAGAGAGCAGCGAGATCTGCTTCGTGGAGACCAACTACATCGATGTGCTTAAAGAGCACACCGACGTGGACAAACCGGGCATTGTGGTCAATAGCCGCGGCAAAGTGATCGGCGAGCATAAAGGCTACATGCACTACACCATTGGCAAGCGCAAAGGCTTTACGGTAAAAGGCGCGCGCCATCCGCACTACGTGCTCGATATCATTCCCGATAAAAACATCATCGTCGCAGGCTCCAAAGAGGAGTTGGCCAAGCAAAAGGTGATCCTCAGTGGCCTTAATATGTTTATCGATGAGAGTGCGTTCGACGCTTTCATCAAAGTGCGCTACCGCACCCATAAGGTGCCTTGCCATGTCAAAGTGGATGGCAACGTGGCCGTGGTGGAGTTGCGTGAGCCGGTCTACGGTCTTGCCAAGGGGCAAGCGGGTGTGTTGTATGATAAAGAAAAAGTATTAGGTGGCGGCTGGATAGTTTAGCTATAATTGCGAAAAAATTTCATAGGAGCTACTATGCGAGGCTATAAAGTCTTCTCCGGTACGGCGCATCCCGATTTCGCTGCCGAAATGATCCAGTATCTGGGTGTCCCTCTCTCCCAAGCGACTGTGAGCCGCTTTAGCGACGGCGAGATCAATGTCCAAATCAAAGAGTCCGTGCGCGGTCGCGATGTCTTCATCGTCCAGCCTACCGGCGCTCCGGCAAACGATAACCTCATGGAGCTGCTCATTATGACCGACGCATTGCGTCGCTCCAGTGCGGCTTCCATCACTGCCGTGGTGCCATATTTTGGCTACGCCAGACAGGATCGCAAGGCAGCACCCAGAGTTCCCATCACCGCCAAGCTCGTGGCCAATATGATGGAAAAAGCGGGGATTACTCGCGTCATCACGATGGACCTGCATGCCGGACAGATTCAGGGATTTTTCGATATTCCCGTGGATAACCTCTACGGCTCCATCATCTTCAAAGAGTATGTCAAGAGCAAAAACCTCCCCAACCCCGTGGTGGCGAGCCCCGATATCGGTGGGGTGGCGAGAGCCAGATACTTCGCACAAAAGCTCGGCTACGATATGGTGATCGTCGATAAGCGCCGCGAAAAGGCTAATGAGTCGGAGGTGATGAACATCATCGGCGATGTGGAAGGTAAAGACATCATCATAGTCGACGATATGATCGATACTGCCGGTACCATCGTCAAAGCTGCCGCTGCGCTAAAAGAAAAGGGTGCCAACTCCGTGATGGCCTGCTGTACCCATCCGGTGCTCAGCGGTCCAGCCTATGAGCGCATCGAAGGTGGGGAGCTCGACGAACTGGTAGTGACAAACACGCTGCCGCTCAAGCGCGAAAGCGACAAAATCAAGGTGCTCTCCGTGGCCAATCTCTTCGGTGAAGTGATTCGCCGCGTCTACTACAACGAGAGCGTCAACAGCCTCTTTCACTAAAGGTCACTATGCAAAACATTCGCAACTTCTCCATCATCGCTCATATCGACCACGGCAAGAGCACCCTGGCCGATAGGCTCATCCAAGAGTGTGGTGCGATAGATGCGCGCAAGATGAGCGAGCAGGTGATGGATACGATGGATATCGAAAAGGAGCGCGGCATCACCATCAAGGCCCA
>JALVTF010000078.1:0-3192 GCA_027024145.1 Campylobacterales bacterium | reverse complement strand
AATCCCCAAAAGACCGACGCCATCAAAACGGGTGAGATCGGTATCGTGGTGATGGGACTCAAAAACATCGGCGACGTGCAGGTGGGCGATACCATCACCGATGCGGCCAACCCGACGCCAGAGCCGATAGCAGGCTTCGAAGAGGCCAAGCCTTTCGTCTTCGCTGGACTCTATCCCATCGACACTGACAAGTTCGAAGATTTGCGCGAAGCGCTCGACAAACTCAAGCTCAACGATGCCGCCATCACCTATGAGCCCGAAACCTCCGCGGCACTTGGCTTTGGCTTTCGTGTGGGATTTTTGGGTCTTTTGCATATGGAAGTGGTCAAGGAGCGCTTGGAGCGTGAATTTGGCCTCGATCTCATCGCTACTGCTCCGACAGTTACTTATAAAGTCAAAAAGACTGACGGCACCGAAACTCAGATCCAAAACCCCAGCGAATTGCCGCCGCCTCAAGAGATCGACACGATCTACGAACCATACGTCAAGGCTACCATTATTACGCCCAGCGAGTTTTTGGGAAATGTGCTGAGTCTCCTGAGCGAAAAGCGCGGCATCCAAAAGAAAATGGACTACATCACCGAAGATCGGGTGATGCTCGAATACGAAATCCCTATGAACGAGATCGTGATGGATTTTTACGACAAGCTCAAGACCGTCACCAAAGGGTATGCCAGTTTCGATTACGAGCCAAGCGGCTATAAAGAAGGGGACCTCGTAAAACTCGATATCCGCGTGGCAGGCGAAGTGGTGGATGCGCTCTCCATCATCGTACCGCGCGACAAGGCGCAGTACAAAGGGCGTGAGCTTGTCAAAAAGATGAAAGAGCTTGTTCCCAGACAGCTTTTCGAAGTGGCGATACAGGCCAGC
The DNA here is from genome assembly GCA_027024145.1 of Campylobacterales bacterium. GTDB lineage: Bacteria > Campylobacterota > Campylobacteria > Campylobacterales > Nitratiruptoraceae > Nitratiruptor. The sequence continues at coordinate 2,322 of JALVTF010000078.1, read as the reverse complement.
ATCGGCAATAAAATCATCGCTCGCGAGACCGTCAGCGCCATGCGCAAAAACGTCACAGCCAAGTGCTACGGTGGGGATATCACGAGAAAACGCAAGCTTTTGGAGAAGCAAAAGGCTGGGAAAAAGCGCATGAAAGCCATCGGCAAAGTGCATTTACCCCAAGAAGCATTCCTCAGCGTGCTTAAAATCGACTGATGCGCTGCCTGGTGTGCCGGCGCCTCTCGTGGCGCTACGTCTGCACTGATTGCCAGGCCGAATATCTGCGACCCTCTGTGCATAAACGAACGCTTTTACCGGGCTTTGATGTGGTGAGCTTCTATGCCTTCGATGAGATCGAAGAGTTCCTCAAGGCCAAATACGCCATTTTTGGTAACTTTATCTACAAAACGATAGCGAAAAACTCCCTTACGCTTTTTGCACAAAATTTCGCATCGGAAGCTTTCGTCGTTCCTGTGGATGCCAGACTCAATGCAATGGGTTTTTCTCACACAGCCGTTTTGGCTCGCGCAATGCGCACGAAGTTTTTAAAGCCTCGCTACGATACCCTCTACGCTTCCAATGACGTCAGCTACGCCGGCAAGAGCCTTGCTTTTCGCCTGGCCAATCCCAGAGGCTTTCGCTACACAGGGCCTGTGGGTGATGTGATTTTGGTGGACGATGTGGTGACCACCGGCACGACGCTCAAAGAGGCCTACACGGCCGTGCGCCGTGCAGGAGCCAATCCTTTGTTCGCGCTCGTACTTGCCGATGCCGATAGGTAATTACTTGGAGATGCCGAGGATGTAGTAGGTCTCTTTATTGGGCACTTTTTGGAGCGCTACGTTGTACTTGTCGGCCCACTTGAAGATCTCCTCTTTTGCTTGTTCGATTTTTTGCGGGTCGTCTGTTTCGATTTTGATTTTGAGGTAGGGTTTGGAGTTTGAAATAGCTACATAACCTGCCAAGGGTTTGAGATGGTCGTTGAGGGCTACCACGTGGCGTTTGATCTGTTCGAAGCCCGGAGTGTTTTCTTCCACGGTTTGCAGCTGCGCGATGATACGCTCGTCAGGATGGTATCCAAGCTGCGTCAAAAGTCCTTCACTGGGTATGTGCATGTGCTCTCCTGTTATTACTTTTTCATATAATACAAAAATCTCTTTGAAAGATTGCTAAGTTTGGGTATAATAACGCTGCTGCTACGCGGACGTGGCGGAATTGGTAGACGCGCCAGATTCAGGATCTGGTGGGAGCGATCCCGTGGAGGTTCGAGTCCTCTCGTCCGCACCAGATCAAATCTCACACAACCCCTTCCAAAAAAACATCAAAATAATTCTTCACGCAATGAAACAAACTTGTCCTATTGTGTATATTGTTTGATTGTTTATTTTTTTGATGGGTTGGAATAAGGAAAGAGTGTCTTCAAAGAAGTGGCTTGGACTAAGATTCGTGGCGGACAGGGAGGGATTCGAACCCTCGGTACCCGAAGTGGGTACGCCTCCTTAGCAGGGAGGTGGTTTCAGCCAGCTCACCCACCTGTCCTCGAAGTGGATGAAATTATAGATTAATTTCGCATATTTGTCAATATTTTCTCTACCACGCTTCTGGGATCCTCGGCCTGGTAAATGGGACGTCCCACTACGATGAAATCGCTTTTTTGCTCCTTTGCCATCTCGATATCGGCCACGCGTTTTTGATCGCCCGCGCTCTCGCCGAAGGGTCGGATGCCCGGTGTGAGGGTGATGAAGTCGGGGGAAGTATGCTCTTTGATGGCACGGCTCTCATACACCGAGCAGACCACGCCGTCAAGCCCCGCTTCATAGCTCATCTTCGCAAACTGACTCGCTTTGTGCTCGATGGAGTCGTTGTAGACGCTGCGAAACTCCTCTTCGTCGAAGGATGTGAGAGCCGTGACGGCCAGCACCAAGGGACGCTTGGGAAACTTCTCTAATCGCTCCATTACCGTTCGCATCGCGCGCTTGCCGGCACTGGCGTGCACGTTGAACATCTCCACCTCGCGCTTGGCTATCTCTTCGGCGGCGTCCGCCATCGTGTTGGGGATGTCGTAGAGTTTGAGATCGAGAAAGATCTTGAAATCGCTTATCGCTTTGAGCTCGTCGATGAAAGAAAAGCCGTCGCGGATGAAGCTGCGCAGACCCACTTTGAGCCAGATATCGAGGTCGCTAAGTTTTCTTACTAGTTCGAGATTGGCCTCTTTGGAGGGAAGATCGAGCGCCACACACAGTTGCATAGCAGGCCTTTTTTGCTACAATTATACAAAATTTAGGGGATGGTTTTGGAAGAGTTCGCGCATCTCAACGAACTTCTCGGCGACAAAAAACGGCT
>JALVTF010000077.1 GCA_027024145.1 Campylobacterales bacterium | reverse complement strand
AGATCATCAAGCGATGTTTCCAGAGGAGTTACCAAAGCGCGTCATTAAAATGTTTAGTTTTGTCGGGGAAACGATATTAGATCCATTTTTAGGGAGCGGTACGACCGCGAAAGTGGCATTAGAATTAGAGAGAAACGTCATAGGCTATGAGATTAATGAAGAGTATCGCAACATTATTAAAAATAAAGTTCGTACAGATAGATTGGACACTGTACATAATACAATCAATTTTGTTTTCAGAGATAAAAGCGCAGATGTAAAAGAAGAGGCAGCTATATCTTATGTGCCAAGTATACAGGATGCTAAGCCAATTATAGAACCTGAAAAATTTATGAAGTCTCGTAAAAAATTGCATACGGTTGTCGCAGTATTGGATGATGGAAAAATTGCATTGGATACAGGACAGAGAGTGAAGTTTCAAGGTGTGAAATTTGTTAAAAAAGATGCAGCGATCTCCTATCTCAAGCAATTTGTTCTCAAAAAACGTGTGTATCTTGAATTTGATAGCGAAAACACTACGAAAAGTCAGGAAGTGGAAGCGTATGTTTATTTGAAGAACAAAATATTTATTAATGCGTACCTTATCAAAAGTGGATATGGTGTTGTAGACAGTCATGCGAGCTTTACGAGAAAAAACCATTTTATCCAAATGATGCAACAAACGAAAGAAGATGTGACAAATTAAGGACAAAGAATGATAGAAGTGAAGATCAAAGCAGATGAGGTAAAACAGCTTTTAAACATCTCCTCACCACAATTTCCAAAATATGCGACACAAATTCTCAATATTGCCAATCGCAATGCCCAAGCAACAAGGCCCAAAGTAGTGGGACAAATGAGTGAGCTCATTCAAAAGTTTACAGGGAAAACATTGCAAGAATGGGAAAATTGGTATCTTGAACGATATCCTGAAGCAATAGATGAAGCAACGAGAAAAATCGTTGAAATGATAGAAAACTTTAAAGATACTATTGAAAAAATTGATGAAGAGATGATACGGCAATGGGTGCGAGATCTTGTTATAGTGAAAACTTTCATAGGATTGCGTTTTCAAGAGGCTGTTTTCAAAAAAATCGCACAACATTTTGGTCTTTCATATAGACTTGCTGATCCTGAAGAAGAGAGTAAAGGTATCGATGGATTCATCGGAAACATTCCAGTGAGTTTGAAGCCTATAACATATCAACATCAGGAATTTTTACAAGAAAATATACAAATCGATATTGTCTTTTATGAAAAACAAAAAAACGATTTGAAAATAATCATATCTGATGCTTTAGAAGATAAGCTCAAAAAGCTGCATAGTTAGCCTTTGCGAAATTAGAAAAATAAGGTAGCATATGTACAAACTCCTCGAAGCGCATCATCTCGCACACGCTTTTGATTATCCGCTTTTTGACGATATTTCTCTTGGCATCAGTCCCAAGGAGAGCATCGCCGTCGTGGGCGTGAGTGGAAGCGGCAAATCGACGCTTTTGCATATCCTCTCCACACTCCTGCCACCCCAAAAGGGACAGGTGGAGCTTTTTGGCGAAGATATCTATGCGATGGATGAAAAGAGTCGTTTGGCCGTTCGCAGAAAGGAGATAGGTATCGTTTTTCAATCCCACTATCTCTTCAAAGGATTTAGCGCCAAGGAGAACATCGAAGTGGCATCACTCTTGGCAAACCAGCCTATCGATGATGATCTCCTCGAAAGACTCAAAGTGGCGCATGTGTTGCACAAGCGCGTGGCTGATCTCAGCGGTGGCGAACAGCAGCGTGTGAGCATCGCACGTGTCATGACCAAAAAGCCGCGCTTGGTCTTTGCCGACGAGCCTACGGGCAATCTCGATAGAACCACTGCCTATGAGGTGATGGATGTGGTCTTTTCCTATCTCCAAGAGCGTGAAGCGGGACTCTTTCTCGTGACGCACGATATGGAATTGGCGAAGAAGTGTGATGTGATATATGAGCTTAGAGAGAGGAGATTGGAGAGAATAAGCTAAGCGAGAGCTTAGCTTTTTTTGACGTTGAAGCCTATCCACATGAGAGCGGATACTCCCATCAAGGCTCCGTAGACTACACCGAGAATTTCAGATGGTGCCATAATATCTCCTTATAACAAATATAACCGCACAAAAAGAGTTTTCACCCCTTTGTGCCTACGCAACTATCGTAACTACATGGAGATTAAAAACGACTTAAAATGGAGAAAAACCGGAGGGAAAAATCGAGAAAAAACATCGGGAATGGACTTATATAAAAAATAGTGAATATACTAATTATAAATATTGATTGAAGTCGGTGTGTTGATAGACATATTCCCCAAGTTCACGCAATAAAACAGGGTGGTAGTTGAGATGTTCGAGTCCCACGGAAAAGGTGAATTTTTTGCCTTTTTTCGTGACGAGTTTGTTGTAAAAATCTATAAAGATGTGCTGGCCGTTTTTACAAGTTATATCATTTTTATAGGTTTCAAAATCCCTATCGTTGCCGCTGATGATCTCTTTGAAAACGTGCAGGACTTTCTCTTTATCCACAGGATCGATGAAGAGTTCGAACCAGTTCTTGCCTATGACCTCTTGCGGTGTATAGCCGATAGCGTCAATGGTGGAGTAAAAATCGACTATCTCGCCCTTTTCGTTGAGAATGACGGCAAGATACGGGATGTGTCTCACTGCTCTTGCCTTTCTTTGCCGGCTTGGGCGATGAGCACATCTTCGATGATTTTATCGATATCACCGTCGAGGATGGCTTCGACGTTGGAGTAGGCCTTGCCGCTGCGGTTGTCTTTGACCTGCTGATAGGGAGCCAGCACATAGCTGCGGATTTGATGCCCCCAGCCGATGTCGCTCTTTTCGATACCCTCTTGCTCGGCTTTTTTCTTTTCGAGCTCCAGTTCATACAGACGCGATTTGAGCATTTTCATTGCCATTTCGCGGTTGCGGTGCTGGCTGCGGTCGTTTTGGCACTGGACTACGATGCCGGTAGGGATGTGGGTAATGCGAATCGCCGAGTCGGTTTTGTTAACATGCTGTCCGCCCGCGCCGCTGGCACGGTAGGTATCGACGCGGATATCCTTATCTTCGATGACGATGTTGATGTCATCATCGATTTCGGGACTCACCATCACCGAAGCGAAGGAGGTGTGGCGTCTGGCGTTGGAGTCGAAAGGACTGATACGTACCAAGCGGTGAACGCCGTTTTCAGCTTTGAGATAGCCGTATGCGTTTTCACCCTGGACGATAAAGCTCACGTCCTTGATACCCGCTTCTTCGCCCTCTTGGTAGTCGAGTATCTCCACTTTGAAGCCGTGGCGTTCCGCCCAGCGCAGATACATGCGATAGAGGATACTCGCCCAGTCTTGGGATTCGGTGCCGCCGGCACCGGGATGGATAGAGACGATGGCGTTTTTGTCGTCGTTTTCGCCGCTGAGCATCGTCTCGATTTCGATCTTGTTCACTTTCTCTTCGAGAGTCGGCGCTTCATCGAAGAGCATCTGCAAAGTCTCTTGGTCATCCTCTTCGCTAGCCATTTCGAAGAGCTCTTTGTTCTCTTCGACGGCGTTTTTGGCTTCGTTGTATTTTTCTACGATACGTTGCAATCTATTTTTCTCTTTTTGGATCTCCCCGGCCTTTTTGGCATCGTTCCAAAAGTCAGGGCTGTTTTCGAGCTCGCTAATCTCTTCGATTCGTTTTTGGATCTGCTCGGGTTTGATAATATCTTTGATATTGTCTATTTTTTGCTCAAGTTTTTTAAGCAGTTCGGAGTATTCGTAGCTATCCAATATTTTTCTCCTCTTTTTGGGTAAAATTGTATCAAGAATTATATCAAAAGGTCTGCTATGCAGGTGGTGCAAACTCCCAAAGAGCTCAAAGCTTTGCGCGATAGCCTTCCTGGCAGCGTCGGATTTGTCCCTACCATGGGAGCGCTCCATGAGGGGCATTTGAGTCTTATCAAAAAAAGCGTGGAGCAAAACGACCATACGATCGTCTCGATATTCGTCAATCCCACGCAGTTTTTGCCGGGGGAGGACTTTAGCAAATATCCCAGACGCTACGAAGCGGACAAAAAGATATGCGAGCTGGCCAGCGTGGATATTCTTTTCATGCCCGAAGCCGATGCGATGTACCATGAAGATGAGGTAATCATCAAAGCCCCCAAAGCCAAGGGTTACATCCTCGAGGGCCATTTTCGCCCGGGGCATTTCGATGGCGTGCTGCAGGTGGTCAACAAACTCTTCCACCTCACCAAGCCCACGCGCGCCTATTTCGGAAAAAAAGATGCGCAGCAGCTCTATCTCATCCAACAGATGGTGCGCGATTTTTTCTTCGATATCGAGATAGTGCCCTGCGATATCGTACGCGATCCCGACGGATTGGCACTCAGTAGCCGCAATGTCTACCTCTCGCCCCAAGAGCGCCAAAAAGCGCTCCTACTTTCCAAAGCCCTCAAGCGCGCGGCGAAAATGGTGCAAAGTGGCGAATATTCGGTAGAGCGTATCAAGGCGAAGATGCGTGAAATTTTAGAAGATATTAAGCTCGATTATGTTGAAATAGTCGATAGAGAGTTTGAGCCCATTGAAAACGTGGTAGTTGGTGATACTATTATTCTGGTGGCGGGGTATGTGGGCTCTACGCGACTTATAGACAACATCTGGATATAAAATGGATTGTAAAAAACTGATTTTTGTCAAAGAGTTCTCCGGCAAGGGACAAAAAGAGTTCGTGGCGGAGGTGGCAAAAAAGACCCTCGCGTACATGTCGCAACATCGTATCGACATCACACCGGTAAACTACGAAGAGTGGTTTTACGTGCTGTGCACTGCGATTCAAGAGGGGCATAGACTCTCGGAAAACAATCTCCAGATCCTGCATGACAAATACTTCAAAGATAGCGCCGAGATCGAAGATATCAAAGAGATTCGCGAGCTTTCGACGAATCTCAAAAAACTTGCATTTGG
>JALVTF010000076.1:17493-22550 GCA_027024145.1 Campylobacterales bacterium | reverse complement strand
CGCAGTTACTATCCATCAATCTGCACCACCCACAGCTGGGATGAGCGCTACCAGACCTGCCTCAATGCCAAAGAGGCGGGACTGAACCTTTGCACCGGAGGGATTTTCGGTCTGGGCGAGAGCGAAGCGCAGCGCCAAGAGTTCATCGAACAGATAGCGAGCTTAGATCCCATGAGCGTGCCTGTGAACTTCTTTCACCCCAACCCGGCCTTGCCCTTGCCACAAAAGGTGATGGAGAAAGAAGAAGCGCTTGCTATCATTCGCCGCGTGCGTACAACACTACCCCAAGCGATGGTGATGGTTGCCGGTGGACGGGAGCTGGTCTTTGGTGATGAGTGGCCAAAGATTCTCAAAGCCGGTGCCAACGCCATCGTCATCGGTGATTACCTCACCACCAAAGGGGAGCGTCCCGACAAGGACTTGGCAACGTTGCAAGAGTTAGGATACGAAATAGCTACCAACTGCCATGCATGAAATCGTCATCATCGTCACTATCTCTTTGATTATCTTCTCCTCTCCCTTTATTGCGAAAATCACAAAACTCCCTACTTCCGTAGTCGAGATCGTCCTTGGCACGCTTGGCGCTGCAGCCGGTCTTTTAGAGCGTGTGCCCATCTTCGAGCTCGTCTCGGAATTTGGCTTTTTATATCTGATGTTCTTGGCGGGCCTCGAAGTGGATATCAAAGAGATTCTCTCCCTCGATCGCGCTATCCTCAAAAGGGGGCTTTTATATATCTCCTCTTTGTATCTTTTTTCCTTTTTGATCGCCAAGAACATCGGCTTTGACGATATCTACATAGCGATTTTTCCTCTCATCTCCGTAGGTCTCATCGCCGCGCTCAAAAAGGAGTACGGCAAGAAAATCTCCTGGCTCAATCTCGCTATGGTGATAGGAAGTCTTGGGGAGGTGATCTCCATCGCCATTTTGACGATTCTTAGCGCGGGACTGGAGTTTGGCTTCGGAGCGGCTTTTTACAAGACTCTTTTTATTCTCCTGCTCTTTCTCGCACTCACGGCACTGGCTTTTAAGATATTACATGTGCTTTTTTGGTGGTATCCCGAGCTCAAGACCATCCTCATGCCAAAAATCGACAACGAAGAGCAGGACATTCGCCTCTCGATAGCGCTCTTTTTCCTCTTTATTTCACTGATGCTCTACTTGCACTTAGAAGTGGCTTTTGGCGCTTTCATCGCGGGCGTCATCATCGCCTCTTTTTTCGAGCACAAGCGCAGCCTTCCCCATAAACTCTCTTCTTTTGGATTCGGATTTTTAGTGCCGATATTTTTCATCTATATTGGAAGTAGTTTCAAACTCTCTGCGCTGGCTACTGAAGGACTCATCGCAGCGGCGTGTGCCATCACCGCCGTCATGCTCGGCATCCGCATAGTAGGAGCCCTCATTTTCATGCGGGTACTCGGGCTTCGGGAACGCTTGCTTTTTGCTTTGGCGCACTCCATGCCTCTGACACTCCTCATCGCCATCAGTACGATCGCCTACCATACCCGTTTTATCGGAGAGAACGCCTATATGGCGTTCATTTTGGCTAGCATTCTCGAAGTGCTCTTTGCGATGATTCTCATACGCCTCGTGATGCGGTTATTTGCAGCGAAAGAGAAAACCCTCCTCTGAGGAGCTAAAGTCGTAGTTTTTGCATCCTTGCAAGCTTATCGCGATGCGATAGTAGCCCGGATGCGAAGCGAGTTCGAGTTGTGTGAAATTGCCTACACCTATGGGATACCTTTTATATCCGAAACTGCGCCTTGCCGCATAATCGATGACGAATTTTCTCGGCGTATCGAGCAAAAATTTGCGCTTCATGGGATCTTTGGTCTGGACTAAAAACGCATCGGAAGCGAAAGAGATCTTTACAAAGGGCAAAGTTATCACTTTTGAAAAATTGAAAGTTTGCGTCTGCGTGACGTTGCCATCGCCAGACTGTTTTGCAGCCGCTTGCCTCGTCGCATTCTCTTCATGCGATGGTACATGCGCGATGGTTTGAGGTGGTTGGGGGTTTGGAGCGGGCGTCCGAGGCACTTTGGGGTGGAGCGGCTGCTGCGGTTGCTTGGCAGTTATGGGCTGCTCTTGGGGTGGAGCGACAGGGGCTACCTGCTCACGGGGCAAGAAGAAGGGATTCTCCCGTGCCAGCAGCCAAAGCGAAAGAAGTGACAGGAGTGCGATTTTTTTCATTGTTCAGGCTCCAGTTGTTTGAGTTCGAAATACTCTTTTTGCAGATGAGCGTTCTCTTTTTTGAGGTATTGGATACTTCGTTTGAGGGCCTTTTCTTGGGAGTTGAGCTGCAAAAGCACCTCCAAGGAGTTGGGGCCAAAGAGGAGGTAGCCTATGTACACCGATACGAGGATGAGTACAAAAAGCCACATCACATATCTCAAAAACTCGTGCCACCAACTCCTTTTGGCGAGGGAGCCACTCAGCTCATCGGGTCGCTTTTGCATTACTATTGAAAGAGTTCCTTACCGATATATTCCGGATACAACAGATCGCGCTCGATTTCGAGAAGTCTGTTGTATTTGGCCGTACGCTCGCCGCGTGCCGGTGCCCCGGTTTTGATCTGGGCAGTATTGAGTGCTACGGCAAAATCTGCGATGAAGGCATCTTCGCTCTCACCGCTTCTATGGCTTACGACACAGTTGTAGCTGTTTCTTTGTGCCAGACGGATCGTTTGCATCGTCTCAGAGACAGTGCCGATCTGGTTGAGCTTGATGAGGATGGCGTTGGCGACACCTTTTTCGATACCTTCGCGAAGGATTTTCGGATTGGTCACGAAGACGTCATCACCCACGAGCTGGATTTTGTCCCCCAGCTTTTCAGTGAGGATTTTCCATCCTTCCCAGTCGTCTTCGGCCATACCGTCTTCCAAAGAGACGATAGGAAATTTCTCTACAAGCGCGGCGTAGAACTCCACGAGCTCTTCACTTGTGAGCACCTTGCCATCACCTTTGAGCTCATATTTGCCATCTTTATAGAATTCGCTGCTTGCAGCATCCAGAGCGATACACACCTCTTCACCAGGTTTGTAGCCGGCTTTTTCGATGGCTTTGAGGATATATTCGATAGGCTCTTCGTTGTTTTTAAAGTTGGGTGCGAAACCTCCCTCGTCGCCCAGTGCAGTGGGGTGACCGTCGCTTGCCAGGAGTTTTTTGAGGGTGTGGTAGATTTCGCTGCTTGCACGCAGCGCCTCTTTATATTCATCGAAGCCTGTGGGCATGATCATGTACTCTTGCAGGTCCACATCGTTGTTGGCGTGCGCCCCGCCGTTGATGATGTTGAGCATCGGTGTTGGCATCGTGAGGGCATTGGCACCGCCTAAATAGCGATAAAGTGGCAGATGCAAGCTCTTAGCCGCTGCACGTGCCACTGCCATAGAGACACCTAACACTGCATTGGCACCTAATTTGGAGTAGTTTTCAGTACCATCAAGCTCTTTCATGATCGCATCGATTTCAGCCTGGTTATAAGGACTCAAACCCACCAACTCGTCAGCGATAGCCACTTCCACGTTTTCGCAAGCTTTGAGCACCCCTTTGCCGCCGAATCTCTCATCCCCGTCGCGCAGCTCCAGCGCCTCGCGTTTACCGGTGCTCGCACCGCTTGGCACGATGGCACTGGCGACGGTACCGTCACTGAGAATCACTGTCGCTTTGACTGTGGGGTTGCCACGACTGTCCAATACTTCTTGTGCTACGATATTGTCGATATAGATCATTGTTACTCCTTTACTCTTCGCTCATTTGCTCTTGTGGTACGACCATTACACTGTCATCCATCCCCATGGCACGGCGAATCTCGCTCTCAACTTCAGCCGCCACTTCGGGGTGCTCTTTGAGGTACGCCTTGGCATTTTCGCGACCTTGGCCGAGCTTGATATCTTTGTAGCTAAACCAGCTGCCGCTTTTGTCGATGATATCGAGTTTCACGCCATAATCTATCAGCTCGCCCTCTTTACTGATCCCTTCACCGAACATGATGTCAAACTCCGCCTGGCGAAAAGGTGGTGCCACTTTGTTCTTGACCACTTTGGCACGCACGCGATTACCTATGTTACTATCGCCTTGCTTGAGGGTTGCGATGCGGCGCACGTCGATACGCACGGATGCGTAGAATTTGAGGGCGTTTCCACCTGTGGTGGTCTCGGGAGTACCGTAGCCCATCTGGCCGATTTTCATGCGGATTTGGTTGATGAAGATCACTGTGGTGCCCATTTTGTGCACGACACCTGTGAGCTTACGCAGTGCTTGACTCATCAGACGCGCTTGCAATCCCACATGTGCATCGCCCATCTCACCCTCGATCTCCGCTTTTGGCGTGAGCGCCGCTACGGAATCGATAACAATCACATCCACAGCACCGCTACGTGCAATGGTCTCTACGATATCGAGAGCCTGCTCACCGAAGTCGGGCTGACTGACAAGGAGGTTTTCCACATCCACACCGAGATTTTTGGCATAAAAGACGTCCAGCGCATGCTCCGCATCGATAAAAGCGGCGATACCGCCGTTTTTTTGTGCTTCCGCGATGATTTGCAGTGCCAGTGTGGTCTTCCCTGAACTTTCGGGACCATAGATTTCCACCACGCGCCCGCGTGGCACCCCGCCGATACCCAGCGCCATATCGAGGCCAAGAGAACCTGTGGAGATAGAGTCGATAGGTTCGATCTCCTTGTCTCCCAGTTTGACGAGTGCTCCCTTACCGAAAGCCTTGTCTATCTGCTTGATCGCTAAATCAAGCGCTTTTTGTTTGTTGGCATCCATGTACAACCTCTTGAGAAAATTTATGATATTTTAGCTTTTTTTAAGTAAAATATCCATAAAAATTGAAACATTTGACATTAGTCATTAGACATTAGTCATTAGCGAAATGAAAAAATTTCATTATATTTGTTAAGATATGGTGGGAAATTACATAAATTATAATGACCAATGACCAATGACCAATGACCAATGACCAATGACCAATGACCAATGACCAATGACCAATGACCAATGACCAAAGGAACTTTATGTCCACCTACTCCGTCGCCCACTCGCCCGATGCGGAC
>JALVTF010000076.1:3449-17393 GCA_027024145.1 Campylobacterales bacterium | reverse complement strand
AATGACCAATGACCAATGACCAATGACCAATGACCAATGACCAATGACCAATGACCAATGACCAATGACCAATGACCAAAGGAACTTTATGTCCACCTACTCCGTCGCCCACTCGCCCGATGCGGACGATATCTTTATGTTCTATGCCATCAAATTTGGCTGGGTGAGCTCGCGCGAGCTACGCTTTAGCAACACAGCGCTTGATATCGAAACTCTCAACGAAGAGGCACTGCAAGGCACCTACGATATCACGGCCATTAGCTTCGCACTCTATCCTCGTATCCGCAACGACTATGCACTGCTTCGCACGGCCACAAGCTTCGGCCAGGGCTACGGACCCAAACTCATCAAGAAAAAGGGCAAGCGACTGCGCAAAAACTTCAAGGTAGCCCTCAGTGGCCGCTACACCACAAACGCTCTGCTCTTTCGCATCGCCTATCCCGATGCGCGGCCTGTATATATGAACTTTTTGGAAATCGAAAAGGCGGTGATAGAGGACACGGTAGATGCAGGCGTACTGATACATGAATCGATCCTCGATTTCGACGAGAGCCTGGAAGTGGAGCGCAAGCTGTGGGATGTGTGGGTGGAGCTAGCAGGCGAAGAGCTGCCGCTGCCTCTTGGCGGGATGGCATTGCGCCGCTCCATACCTCTGAATAAAGCGATAGAAGCGGAAAAACTACTCACCAAAGCCGTAGCCGTGGCCAACGACCACAAAAGGCTGCTCTCGCAGATGCTTTTGGAGCGAGGCTTGGTGCGCATCGACGATGCGAAGCTGCAAAAATACCTCGACCTCTACGCCAATGATGACTCCATTACGATGAACGAGCGCCAACTTGCAGCTTTGGATAGACTCTTTGCCATAGGCTACGAGCACGGTGCGTATGAGTGCCCTATCCGCGCTGCCGACTACCTCATCCCCACAGAATATGAAAGCTTGCGCAACCTATGAAAAAACGCATCGACTTTTCTCACTACTCCTCCATAAAGATCGGCCCTGTGGTGGATGTGGAGCTCATCGAAGAGATAGACTCCCGCTATGAGGAGTATTTTCTCATCGGCGGCGCCAACAATCTCCTGGTCTCTCCCGCACCGCCGCCTCTGGCGATGCTGGGAAAAAGCTTCGACTATATCCGTATCGAAGGCGACGAGCTCATTATCGGTGCGCGCACCGCTACAGGCAGAGTGGTAAGTTTCGCAAAGCGCCACGATATCGCGGGCTTCGAATTTCTCGCCAAACTTCCCGGCACCATAGGGGGTGCCGTAAAGATGAATGCGGGCGTCAAGGAGTATGAGATAAAAGATATGCTTTTGTGGGTGCGCACACACGAGGGAAAAATCCCTGCTAACGAGCTGGGCCTTGCCTATCGCACCAGCAATATCGACTCCATAGTCTATGAAGCGGGCTTCAAACTCCAAAAGGGCTTCGATAACGATCTTTTACAAAAGCTCCTCGCGCTTCGCACCAACCAGCCCAAAGCACCCAGTGCCGGCAGTATCTTCAAAAACCCTCCGGGCGACTATGCAGGGCGGCTCATCGAAGCCGTGGGTCTCAAAGGTAAACGCGTAGGCAATATGGCAATCAGCGATATGCATGCAAATTTTCTCATCAATCTCGGTGGCGGAACGTTCGATGAAGCGATGGCACTTATCGATGAAGCGAAAAGAAGGGTTTTTGAAGAGTTTGGAATCGAACTGAGAGAGGAAGTGATCATTCTATAGGGAGTCCCCTCCCCCTATAGAGCAGCGGGGCAAAGCCCCGGCTATTACGCTGCTGCCGCTTTTTTCGCAGCTTCGAGAGCCTCTTCGTAGTTTGGCTCTTCAGTGATTTCAGGAACGAGTTGCTTGTATACAACGTTGCCGTTTTTGTCGATGATGAAGATCGCGCGTGCGAGGATGCCAGCAAGAGGTCCTTCGGCGATAACGACGCCATATTTTTCGCCGAAATCTCTGTTTCTATAGTCACTCGCAACTGTGAGGTTTTCTACACCTTCAGTGGAGCAGAATCTCTTGCTCGCAAACGGAAGGTCCATAGATACGACAGTGACGTCCACGCCTTCGATTTTGCTTGCTTCTTCGTTGAACTTGCGTGTTTCGGTAGCACATACAGGAGTGTCGAGCGAAGGCACGACCACGATCATTTGGACTTTATCTTGCGCGCCGCCTACTTTTTTCTCTGCCAGATCAGTCGTAACGACAGTCGCCTCAGGAGCTTTGTCACCTACGTTTACTTCGTTTCCTTCGAGATTAACCGGATTTCCTTTGAGTGTAACAGTTGTCATATGCAACCTCCTTTTTCTTTGTTTGATTATAAGCACCGCTGTGGTACTTGATGGTACAATTGTAACTAAATAGGATAAAATTACTCCTATTTAGGAACTATTAATATTTTTTATCAAGGTGCGGTTAAGATGTATCACTCTTAAAAAATATAAAATTACAAAATCTCGCCAAAACGAGTTGCGATTGTTGCCTTCGGCACCGCTTGAAAATTGTATTAAAAAGTGCGAACGCAAGCGCCCTTCGGGTTGAGCGCACTTTTTTAGCCTTCGGCTACCATACAATTTTCAAGCTACAATCTGCAAAGTTTTCGCTCGATTTGTAATTTTATATATTAGATTATTTCTCGCTTAGACAAAACAGCTTCTGGGCAACACGCGCAGCTCCTCCATAGCGATGAAATCGCCCCTCTTGTAGGCTTCAATCGCAGCGCGGCCTATCATCGCGGCGTTGTCGCTACAAAATTCCAACTTGGAAAAGGAGATGGGGATACCGCGCTTGGCGCACTCGCGCTCGAAGGCTCTACGCAGCTCTTGATTGGCACTCGCACCTCCTACGATGGCAAAATCGGTAGGCTTGTAGCGTTCACAGGCCTTGCGCGTCTTTTGCAAAAGATGCGCGATGGCAGCTTTTTGAAAGGATGCGGCGATATCGGCCATATCCTGGCGACTAAGACTTGGAAGTTCTTCGAGCGCCAAGCGTACGGCGTTTTTGAGCCCGGAGTAGCTAAATGCGAGTTTGGAGCTTTTTGCAAGTGGTACGGGAAAAGCGAAGCGATTCGCATCGCCGCTTTTGGCGAGCTCCTCGATGATAGGACCGCCGGGATAGCCGAGCCCCATCATCTTGGCCACCTTATCGAAACTCTCGCCGAAACTATCATCGAGCGTGGTGGCGAGGACCCTCAGGTCGTTGTAACCCTTCACATCCAGTATCATCGTGTGGCCTCCCGAGACCAAGAGCACCATCTTGGGCAGCTCCGCCTCCTTTTCGATAAAGAGCGAATAGATGTGTCCCATCAAGTGATTGACGCCGATGAGGGGTTTTTGGAGCGCCAGGTGCAAGGCCTTGGCCATCATCACCCCCTCCATAAGCGTGACCGAAAGTCCCGGCTCGTTGGTCACTGCGATCGCTTTGATATGGGGCAAAAACTCTTTGGCCTCTTCCAAAATCTTTGGCAGGGCTTCTGCGTGGAGGCGACTGGCGAGTTCCGGCACCACCCCGCCATACTCGCTATGGGCCAGCTCTTGGGAGATCTTTTTGTGAAATAGGAGCTTGTAGTCGCTGATGCGTGTCACTGCGATAGAGCTATCGTCGCAACTACTCTCGATGCTAAGAATCATACCGGCTCCGATATCACGCTTGGATCTCGTTTGGCCCACTCCAACACCCAGGGCCAAGGACCGTAGCCACTTTTGTCGTTGATATGACCTGCGTTTTCGAGGATGAGCATCTCGCAGCCAAGCTTTTCTTGCATCGCGTGGGCCTCTTCGAGACTCAGATACGGATCATTGGTGGAGACCACTATCATCGCCTCTTTGGCCGCGAGTGTGACAGGAAGCGAGGCAGGGAAAAAGGATTTGAGCAGGTCGATATCGGTATAAAGCCCCGGTGGTGCCACAAGTAATAGCCGCTCCACCTCTTCTATCTCTTCGGCGATGCTCATCCACACCGTGCAAGCGAGAGAGTGGCAAATCACGGTGGTGGGGCGAAAATCTTGGAGATGCTTGATAAATTGCGCTTGCCACTTCTTTTTGTTGGGATGGTGGGGATGGTGGATGAGGGGGAAGCTTACGGTGCCGTAATCTTTAGCGAGCTCGCTTGCAAGCCACGCCTGCCAGTGGGGATAGTCACTCCCTCCCCAGCCGTGCAAAAGCAAAAATCTATCCATCTTTTTTCTCCTCTTCATCTTCCACTTCGGCCTCTATCGCCTCATCCTTCGTCTCTTCGATCTCCTTGGGCAATTCCTTCACATCTCCTTTGAGCACTCCCAAAAGGCGCTGCTCTTGCTCAGGGGTCAGCTTACCCTCGGCGATGGTATCGATGATCTTGTTGGCAATAGCGATTTTGGCTTCGTTTTCTTTCATGCGAAAATACTTTTCGAGGTTATCGTGATAGGCGATGAGCTTGTCGCGCCGCTTTTTGTAGAAATAAAGCACCACCAAAATAGCTATGAGCAGCACCGTAAATGCGATGAGCGAATAGATGAGCAGCTGCTTTTTAAGGGCGATTTCTCGCTCGGCCAAGTACTTTTGGTTTTGCAGCTCCAAAAGCTCCTTTTGCTTTTTGAGCTCCAGTTCTTTGAGCTTGTAGGCTTGCTCGATTTTTTGCAATTCCAAGGCTTGCTTCGCTTTGATGCGCGCTAATTCCACCTCTTTTTGTGCTTGGGTTTTGCTACGCTCGAGGGCAAGCTGTTCTATCTGCTTTTGCATTTTTGTCAGTGCCAGCTCTTTTTGCCTGTCGGCTTCACGGCGCGCTTTTTCGAGCCTCGCTTCGATACGCGTCTTGCGCGCGGCCAGTTCGTCTATTTTTTTGTCACTCTTTTGGCTCGTATCGATGCAGCCACCAAAAAGTAGCGCCGCAAGCAGCAGACTACAGAGCTTCCACATACTTTCGCACCTCTTTGTCTATCGTAAATATCTCTTCGATACTTTTAGGCTCGACGGCAAACTTCTCATAGGCTTGGATGATCGCTTTTGCGATATCACCGAATGCGAAGCTACCGGCAAGAAACCTCGCTATCGCCGCTTCATTGGCTGCGTTGACCACCACGCCGCGTTTGGGGTGCGCAAGGAGCTCCTCTTTGATGCGCCACACCGGATAGCGCGCAGGATCGATGGGTCGAAAAGTAAAGCTGCTTTGCAAAAGATCGATAGGCGCCACCACTTCGCGCTCCACTTTGCCAAGAATGGCATAGGCGATGGGCAGACGCATATCGGCCTGACTCGCGTGCAAAAGCGTGCTGCCGTCTGCGAACTCCACAGCCGCATGGATCAGCGAGCTTGGCTCGATGAGTGCGTCGATATTTTCGGTGCCAAAAAGCCAGTAGGCTTCGAGTACTTCGAAAAGCTTGTTTACCATCGTGGCGCTATCGATGGTGATCTTTTGTCCCATGGACCAGTTGGGATGGCGCAGCACATCCGCTAGTGTCGCCGTAGCGATCTTTTCTATAGGCCAGTCTCGCAGCGCACCGCCGCTTGCGGTGATGAGCAGCCGCTTGGGCGCGGCACTATTTTGGAGGATGTACCACAGACCAAAGTGCTCGCTATCGATAGGCGTGATAGCGCTTGTATCGATAAAGGCTCCCGCCACCACGAGGCTCTCTTTGTTCGCCAGGGCCACGCGCTTGTCAAGCTCTATAGCTTTGAGCGTCGGTCGCAGACCCAAAAATCCCACCAGCGCATTGACCACCAATTGCGACTTGGCCATTTCCAGAGCTTCGAGGATCCCCTCTTCACCACTCAGCACCACGGGCGCGTCGATATCGGCCGGTTTGGCGCTGACCACGATGCGGGGTTTGAATCGCGCCACCTGCTCTTTGAGTAGCTCTATGTTATTACCGGCGACAAGCACCTCCACATCTATCCCAAACTCCTCGGCGATACGCAGCGTATTGACGCCGATGGAGCCTGTGGAACCCAGCACTATCATAGCAGTCCTCGTAGCAGTATCACCATCGCAGGTGCGGCGAAGAGATAGCCATCCACGCGATCGAGCACGCCACCGTGTCCCGGCAAGATATGGCCGCTATCTTTGAGATCCGCGCGACGCTTGAGGTAGCTCTCGAAAAGATCACCAAAAATAGAGGCGATGGAGACCAGCAGCGAAATAGCGATGCCGTAGGGCAGATCCACAAGACGCAGCGCATACCAGCTGCCGGCGATCGTGGCCACTACCACGCCGCCGACGACTCCCTCCCAGGTCTTTTTGGGCGAGGTGGGGCAAAAGGGGTGCTTGCCAAACATCCGTCCCGTAAAGTAGGCGAAGATATCGGTACCCGCCACCACCATCACCAGCCACACCAGCGCATCCATCCCAAAATCGTGATAGAGCGCCAAAAGAAACAAAAAGGAGGACACCGGATAGAGAAAGGGCAAGAATTTCGAAAAGTCGCGCTCCTGGGTGTAGGCCTCGAAGCTTGCAAAAACGAGTGCCACGATGAAAAAGAGGTCGTCGGGATTGGGATAGAAGGCAGCAATGAGCCAGATGGCCGCAGCCCAGAAGTAGAGGCTGTTTTTGTTTTGCATGCCAAAAAGACGCAACGCCTCGTAAAAGGCAAAGAGATATGCCACACCGAAAAAGAGCCAGGTCAGAAAAAAGCTATCCACCCAGGCCACCAGCGCCACAATGGCGATAAGTACGGCACCTGTAGCGAGACGTTTTTGCAGTTCGTTCATAGTGTACCTTTTAGCCAAAAGGCTGCAAACAGTTTGACCGAGACGCTTTGACCCGATGGGTCGAAAGGCGATAGCTTCGGGGCACCCATCGTGGGCAACCGCGTCGAGGAAGAACTCGTTTGCGGCCTAAAAATGCGCAAATGTCTAATCTATTGTAACAGGAATTGTCTTATATTTCACATACTCCACGTTGGCGCCCTCTTTTGGCTTGACGTTGCGCCGCTGGGTGTAGTCCACCAGATACTTGCCTGGATGCTCCACGCTAAAGCTGGCACACAGCCTCCCTGCTTGCTCTAATACCTCATAGGGAAGATTTTGCTTGTTGGTAGCGATGATGACGTGAGCCGAAGGGCGGTCTTTGAGATGCATCCATACATCGCTCGCCTTCGCTTTTTTGAGTAGCTCCACGTTGCCGCGCTTGTTTTTGCCTATATACACGTCGTAGCCGGCTATAGTGAACTTTTCGTAGTTTTTCTCTTTTTTGCTCACCCTTTTGCCCGGACGGCCAAAGAGCAGCTCGATATCTTCGATGCGCTTTGCATTACGTACAAGCGCCGCCTTTTTTTGCAAAAAGGTGATCTTTTCTTGCAGATTTTCACGCTGGATATGGATGTTTTTAGCTTTTTGGCGCAGTTTCTTGGCGCGCGCGAAGAAGATATCGCTAGCATGCGCGGGCGTTTTGGCCTCAGCCGGCAGCGCGAAGCGCACCTCGTTGCCATCAAAATCAATTCCCACAAACTCCTTTTGGTAGGGTTTGATGGCATGCAGATTTGCCAGCACTATCTGCCCTTTTCGCTCCTCCTCACTGGCTGCACGCTCCAAGTCCTCCTCTTTTTCCAGCGAAGATAGGAGCTCTTCAAGTTTGGCTATTTGTTTGTTGAGCTGCAAGAGCTTCGCCGTTTTCATAGCACCTAAGCGCTTTTGGAGCTCCTCTCGGTAGATGCCATGCAGGTAGGCATCCATATCCTCGACCGCAAAGTCGCTTCTATCGAGCTTTTTGGGAGGCTGGAGTGGATAGAGCGGGCGCCCCGGACGGATATCGCGATGGAAATCGTGATGCAATGCCTCCAAGACCTTGCCCTCTTCATCGAGGATGATGGCGTTTGCGTGGCGGCCTGTGAATTCGAGCTGCAAAATAGCACGCTCCTCTTTGTACGAGCCCTTTTTGTTGCAGTGGATGCGGATGATTTTGTCGTTTTTGTCTAATTCAATTCTTTCTATGAGGCTCTTCTTGCAGCGCTTGGCCAGCACTTTATCGAAAGGAGCGTTGTAGAATTTGGCTTTGATAAAATCGTCGCGCTTGTAGATGAGGTTTTTGCTGCGATTTAGATCAAAAATTATCTCCTCTTTATCCAGCACGGCGCGCAGCACGTTATCATCCACACGCGCTATGTCGTGCAGATGCTTTTTGTTTTGCAAATACTCTACGATGGCTCGTAACTCTTTGTATTTCATAGGACCTCACAGATTGCATTTTTGAGTATGTCCAACTCTTGTGACGTAATGTGTGCCACTTTAGAGCGTATCCTTCGTTTGCTGATGGCACGGATATGGTACGGCAGCGCATCGCTGGGATGATCGAGTCCCTTGCGCGGTGTTATACGCACACGGTAGGGAAAGGCATCATCCATGAGCTTAGATGAGAGCGGTACCACGATGACCACATCGAGCTCCTGATTTTGCGCATTGTCGCTCACCACCACCGCCGGCCGCAGTTTTCCCACCTCTTCACCCTTTTTGGGATTGAGATTGACAAGCACGATATCACCCTGTTTACAGTCCATCACTTGCCACCTCGTCCCATTCGCTCATATCATCGAGCTTTTTGATAGCGCGCAGTATCTTTTTGCGTCTTTGCCGCTCGATTTTTTCGACTATCTCTTCAAAGAGCGTGCTATATTTTTGAGGAATGAAGATACCGATACGCTTCTCGTCCCTTTTATCCACGAGTTCGATAATCTCATCGCTTTTGAGGATGGAGGGGCGTTTTTGGAGTTCGCTGACACCAAGTTTTATCATACGTGTACCTTTTATATATATCTTCTACGTATTTTACCACAAAAGTGCTCTTTTGGTACAATACGAAAAACTTTCCTAAAGGGATACTATGGGGCAAACCATCACAGAAAAGATATTTTCAGAACACGTAGGACGCGAGGTCAAAGCGGGTGAGATCGTCGAATGCGAACTCGATATGATCATCGGAAACGACATCACCACACCTATTTCTATCAAGGCTTTCCGCGATAGCGGTGCCAAGAAGCTCGCCAAACCGGACAATTTCGCCATCGTGCTCGATCACTTCATCCCGGCCAAAGATATCGCCAGTGCCAACCAGGCCAAAATCAGCCGCGAGTTTGCCTACGAGCACAATCTCAAGCACTTTTTTGACGAAAAGGATATGGGGATCGAACATGCACTCTTACCTGAAAAGGGGCTCGTGGTACCGGGTGATGTGATCATCGGCGCAGACAGTCACACCTGTACCCACGGAGCACTGGGAGCATTCGCCACAGGGATGGGAAGCACCGACTTAGCCTATGGAATGATCACGGGCAAAAACTGGTTCAAGGTGCCAAGCACCATCAAAGTGGTTTATACGGGAAAACTGGGCGAATATGTCTACGGCAAAGACCTCATCCTCGAGCTCATTCGGCGCATCGGCGTAGACGGAGCGCTCTACAAAGCACTGGAGTTCACCGGTGACACCATAGAAAATCTCGATATGGACGGACGCTTTAGCCTCTGTAATATGGCTATCGAAGCGGGAGCAAAAAACGGCATCATCGCCGTGGACGAGGTGACGAAGGAGTTCTTGGCCGACAAGCCTTTAGCGCGCGATCCAAAATATCACTACAGCGACCCCGATGCCGAGTATGAAAAGGTGATCGAAATCGATGTGAATAACCTCGAACCCGTCATCGCATTCCCGCACCTGCCAAGCAACGGCCGCCCCATCAGCGAAGCGGCCAAAATGGATCTCAAAGTCGATCAGGTCTTCATCGGTAGCTGTACCAACGGGCGCCTCAGTGACATCGCCATTGCAGCCGAGATCCTCAAGGGACGCAAAGTGGCACGCCATACTCGTATGATCGTCACACCTGCAACCCAAAAGATCCTCAAAGAAGCCGAAAAACGCGGTTACATCGATATCCTCATCGATGCGGGCGCCGTGGTCTCCAACCCAACCTGCGGCGCGTGTTTGGGCGGCTACATGGGAATCCTCGCAGATAACGAACGCTGTGTGAGCACCACGAACCGCAACTTCGTCGGCCGCATGGGTGCACGCACCAGCGAAATCTATCTGGCCAACTCTGCAGTAGCCGCTGCCAGTGCCGTGATGGGTAAAATCGCCGATCCACGAGAGCTATGAAAATAGATGCACTCAAAGCCAAAATAGATAGATTCAAAGAACTATTCAAAGCGATCATCTACTCTATTTTGGCTATAATAACTGGGATAGTAACAATTGTCTATAATATTTTGACACACAAAACACCTCCCTATATGATAATTATGGGAGGTGTTGGACTTATTGTAGTTTTTTTTTGCTTATACTTGTTGGCAAGGCAATATGGTATAAATTCGATGAGTTAGAAAAGGAATTAGAAAATGTTTAATATCATTGCGGGATTTGTGCTTTTGATTGCTACCGCTGCTACACTTGTGTATATGTTTTGGACTTTTTCTCCAAAAACAAAACATTGATCCTCTTCGATCTCAAATCCCTCGGTACTCTCACCACCGGCTCACTCATCGAGCGCCAAAATCGCTTCCTCGCTACCGCCACAGTCGATGGCCAGACCAAAAAAGTGCATATCGCAGATACCGGCAGACTCGAAGAGATTCTCACGCCACATCGCGAACTGCTCCTCCTGCGCAACCGTGCCGGGCTTAAAACAGACTACACCCTCCTCGCCGCTAAAATGGAAGAGGGCTGGGTACTCATCAACACCAAACTTCACTCCCCCATCGCCAAAAAGGCAATCGAAGCTGGGCTTTTAGGCTTTCGTCCTAAAAAGGTGCTGAGTGAAGTGCGCTTTGGCGATAGTCGTATCGACTTTCTCGCGGACAATATGCTCATCGAGCTCAAAGGCTGCAGCCTCGTCGAAAATGGCATTTGCCTCTTTCCCAACGCTCCCACCACGCGAGGCGCTCGCCATATCGAAGAGCTGATACAAGCTAAAGCGCAAGGCTTCGAGGCAGCCATCCTCATCATGGCGCTGCGCCGATGCACTTGCTTTCGTCCCCACCCTACCCGTGACGAAACTTTTCGCAAGATTTTCCTAAGAGCTCTCCAAAAGGGCGTGCGTTTTTTTGGCTTCTTCATCCGTATCGACGAAGATTTGCATATCCGATACGACGGAAAATTGCATCTTTGCGAAGTACTATAAAGCATCAGACAGAGACGTGGAGTCGATATCCTATTTGCTGAGATATTCGTCGAACTCCTTGTCGAGCTCTTGTTCCTCCAGACGCTCCCGCTCTTGATCGCTCATCAAAATTGCACGCATGTGCTGCATGAAGGTGGTCTTGTCCGGAAGTTTCTGGAAGTATGCATACGTACCGTACGCCATGAGAAAAAGCGTGATCAAAACTATTGCAGCCTGTGCCGGTGTAAATTTCTGGACTGGGTCTTTGACCTGGAGCTCACATACACCGCCTGGACAATATTTTGGATCTTTTCTTTTTATCAGCTCATAGAGTTTACACCCTAAACATATCGAAAAAGCTCCTTCGAAAAAGAGTAGAACCATACAAAATATACACCCAAATACTTTGACGGGTGTCGGATGGTCGTAAAAAACCAGGAGGTAAAACATCGGCCATGCGAGAAAGAGACCGATAGTCCATGCAAACCGCTTTTGCGTCGCTCCCACATATTCCGGCTTTTGGTTGCGCACAAAAAGCCGTGCCAGCAAAAGGCTCGGTGCGTAACGAGGCTGCAATACACGTATAGTGAAGTCGATTGCAAAAAAGGTGACGAAAAATTTCGAAAATACGGTCGTCCCCAACATCACGCCGTTTGCGAGGCTCAAGAAAGCCCCCACAAACAATATGGAAGCCGCAGCACGCGCTTCTCGTTCATTGACCACTCGCACTTCATAATCAGGAACCTGCTCACCATACGCTAAAAGCCTGTTCCAATCAATCAAGCTATCCTCCTGCTTATAATTTTTTATAATTATAACGAAGTTCAATAAATATATCAATAGTTCTAATTTCTGTTATAAAGAATCAGCCGACCAGGCGAAACAGTATCGATACGCCCAAAAGAGCATTTATGTGTATCAATTTTTCTCATTCTTTGCCCAATTCACCTCGATTTTTGTCTATTTGAGAAATTTTATGGTAGAATGGCATTTGCAATTCGGGGTGTGGCGCAGCCTGGTTAGCGCGCTACCTTGGGGTGGTAGAGGTCGCGGGTTCAAATCCCGCCACTCCGACCATTGTCTTCAATCATCTTTCTGCATTCTTTTCAAATTCGATGCCAACGTAGCTCAGCCGGCTAGAGCACCTGATTCGTAATCAGGAGGTCACGGGTTCGAGTCCCGTCGTTGGCTATGGTATAATCGCTCCATGAATCGATTCAGTATCCCTTGCGTCATCTTCGCCGGCGGAAAAAGCAGCCGTATGGGCAAAGACAAAGCGCTTTTGCCGTTTAAAAACAGTACTCTCGTACGGTATCAATATGAACGCCTCTTGCCGCTCTTTAGCAAGGTCGCAATTTCAGCTAAAAGCGACAAATTCGATTTTCACGCGCCACTCATTCTCGATAGCAGCGATATTTTCGCTCCCACACCCGCATTTATCGATATTTTCAAAAGATTTGATGAGTTTTTCGCACTCGCCGTGGATACGCCCTTCGTGGATGAAGAGGTACTAGAAAGACTCTATGATGCAGCTACCAAGCATCCCACCAAAGACGCCATCGTGGCCAAAACCGATTTTCCCCATCCTCTCGTGGCAATCTATCGCAAAAGCATCCTGCCGCATCTACAAAAAGCACTCGAAGAAAGTAATTACAAACTCAACGCAATTCTCCAGAAAGCCAACACGCTCTTCGTGGAGTTTGACGAGGAGGAGAAGTTTTTCAATATCAACTATCCTGAAGATTTTACAAAAGCGAAAAATATGCTATAATTGCACCGCTTGACCCCTTAGCTCAGCTGGTAGAGCAACTCCCTTTTAAGGAGTGGGCCGTTGGTTCGAATCCAACAGGGGTCACCACTTTTTTCTCCCTTTAGCCAATCCCAAACCACAACAGAGTATAATAAGCCAAAAAAGGCTATGTAATGGTTCGTCATATCGTCTTCATGAAATTTCCCAATTTTTCGCTGGCACACGAGGCGAAAGAGAAGCTTTTGAGTATGAAAAACAATATCACCGAGCTCGTAGATATCGAAGTGGGGATAGACCTTAGCCGCAGTGAGCGCAGTTTCGATCTGGCGCTGGTGACCACGTTTGAAAGCAAAGAAGATTTAGAAAAGTACCGCATCCACCCCTACCACCAAGAGATCGTCAAATGGCTCAAAGCCAACGATACCGAAACGAAGGTGGTGGACTATGAATTCTGATCTGACGCATTTGGATGAAAAGAAACGTCCCAAAATGGTGGATGTGGGCGTAAAAGATGAGACCGAACGCGTCGCGGTAGCGAGCGGCACCATACAGATGAGTCGCGAGGCATACGATGCCGTCATCCATCAAACCACGAAAAAGGGTGCGGTGCTCCATACCGCCGTCATAGCAGCCATCATGGGCGCCAAAAAGACACCCGATCTCATCCCGATGTGCCATCCGCTGCTGCTCACATCCATCAACTGCGACGTGGAAGAACTCCCAGAGCTTCCTGGCTTCAAACTCACCATCACCTGTAAGCTCAAGGGACGCACAGGTGTGGAAATGGAGGCGCTCACTGGCGTAAGCATTGGACTGCTCACCATCTATGATATGGTCAAGGCCATCGATAAGGGGATGGTAATCAAAAACATCCAACTCGAACGTAAAAGCGGCGGAAAAAGTGGGGATTTTAAAAGAAATTAGTTATTAGACATTAGACATTAGCGAAAAGAATTTTAATTAGATATTGTTTAAAGTTTGTTAGAATATATTGGGGTATTTTACATAATTATAATGTCCAATGTCCAATGTCCAATGTCCAATGTCCAATGTCCAATGTCCAATGTCCAATGTCCAATGTCCAATGTCCAATGTCCAATGTCCAATGTCCAATGTCCAATGTCCAATGTCCAATGTCCAATGTCCA
>JALVTF010000076.1:0-3349 GCA_027024145.1 Campylobacterales bacterium | reverse complement strand
ATGACTACAATACCATTTTTATATCCTCATGCTTCTTCAAATCGTGATAGATCTTTTCGCGCTCTTCTTCGGAATGCACCATGATATCGGCGTTGAAGCTTTGATACTTGCCGCGGTTACTCTGCTTTGAGAACGTGATAGTCGTAGGTCTATCGGTCACGCTCTTGATCGCTTCACGTGTCTTTTTGGCATCTTGGCCTATCACTTTGTAGCGCCATACGGTAGGATACTCTATCTGCACTTTCTGTTCGAAATCTTCGATACGTTTCATTGTCGCTCCTTTTATTTTTTCTCATTATACGATACTACAAAACGCTTTTCTGCTACTTAAGTTCCATTTAAGCAAATCCCGTTACAATGTCGCCAAGCCTTTGATAGGCGAAGTTTACGATTCGATCCCCCGAAGCTTCGAAGATTCCTCCCAAGTTTGTCGAAGATGTTGTAGCGATTGAATCGTCCGGATTCTCGCACATCGAAGGCAATTTACAAAAAGAGGAACAATGAGTTTTTTAGATTTCAATCTCAAACAACCGATCCAAAAAGCGATCGAACAAGCCGGCTTCAAAGAGCCAAGCCCAATCCAAAAAGAGGCGATTCCTGTGATCCTCGCCGGCAAAGATATGGTAGGCCAAGCCCACACGGGAACCGGCAAAACGGCGGCTTTTGCACTTCCTATTCTCAATATGCTCGAACTTGACGGTAGCGTCGAAGCTCTCGTCATCGTCCCCACCCGCGAACTGGCCACACAAGTGAGCGACGAGATCTTTCGTCTGGGCAAATACCTCGGTATCCGTACAGCCACCGTCTATGGCGGCAGCTCCTATTCACGCCAGCTCCACCATATCAGCAACGCCAGCGTCGTGGTGGCCACGCCAGGCAGGCTGCTCGATCTTCTTAAAAGCGGCAAAGTGGAGCTCAATCCAAGCTTCGTAGTCTTGGACGAAGCGGACGAGATGCTCGATATGGGATTTTTGGACGATATTAAAGAGATCTTTACCTATCTGCCCACTAATCGCCAGACACTGCTTTTCAGTGCTACGATGCCCGATGCCATCAAAGAGCTGGCACGCCAGATCCTCCACTCTCCTGAGTTCATCTCTATTACCAAAAAAGAGGTGACCAACCAAAACATCAAGCAGTTTTTCTATGTAGTGGACGAACACGAGCGTGACGAAGCGTTGGTGCGCCTGCTCGATTACAAAAATCCCAAAAAAGCGATCGTCTTTTGCCGTATGAAAGTGGAAGTGGACCGTTTGGCAAACTTCCTAAACGCCCAAGGCTACAACGCCAAAGGCCTGCACGGCGATATGCAACAGCGTCAGCGCGAAGAGACCATCAAATCCTTCAAGCGCGGCAAAACCGAAATCCTCATCGCCACCGACGTAGCTGCCAGAGGTCTCGATATCAGCGACGTGACGCATGTTTTTAACTACCATATCCCTTTCGATCCCGAAAGCTACGTACACCGCATCGGCCGCACCGGCCGCGCCGGACGCGAAGGAGTGGCCATCAGCCTCGTCACTCCTCATGAATTCAAGCAACTGCTGCGTATCCAAAAGGCCGTAGGCAGCTCGCTAATCAACAAAGAGATCCCCACCTCCACCGAAGTTAAAGACAAAAAGCAAAAGTCTTTGATGCAAGAGATTCTCTCCCAAGAGGTAACGAGCGAAGCGGTGGAGTTAGTCAATCTTTTAGAGAGTGAAAACGATCTTTCTACCGTAGCGCTGAAGCTTGCCAGCATGGTGATCAAGCAAGACGAGCAGTTTGGAAGTGAACGCATCGGCAAGAGCTTAGCCGAGATCGAGCGCCTTCTTGCTCAAGCGCAGCGCGAACTCTCCCGCCCCGAGAGACGCGGCCGCGCGGGTCGCAACTTCCCCCGCCAGGGCCGCGGCCACGGACGCAGAAGCTATCGACGCTAATGTGTTATAATTAGTCCAACTCCATCAAAGGATTTGGACTATGGATCTATCCACCGATCCCAGACGCGCGATACTCGCGGCGATCGAAGAGCGCAAACGGCCAAAAATCGCAAAAATTCAAGAGCTGCTCGCCCAGATCGATCGCCTCGAAGCGCAAATCACCGCCCAAAAACAAGAACTCAAAAGCAACCTCCAAGAGCTCTTCGAAACGCTTGAAGCCCAGATCCAGCAGCTCCCGGAAAGCAAGCGTCAAGAGGCCATCAAAACTCTCGAAGAGTGCAAACTCCAGTCCCTCGAATTTTTGGGAATTTTGGCCGAGACTACCGAAAGCGCTATCTTGGGAGCACTGGAAAATGGCCAGAACATCCAAGAGACCATCACCGAAATCACCAAAGACCTTACCCTCCAAACCATCGATATCAATGTGGATCCCAAACATATCAAAGATGTGTGCAAGACCATCATCGGTGTCGCCGCTACCATCGCAGAGGCCAGCGTCAACTACGCTGACGAAATCCTCAAAGGCGCGATTTTGGGCACCAAGCAAGGCATCGCCAAATCGTTAGCCAAATTCAACGAAACCATCGAATTCACCCCCGACGAAGCGCGCAACCTTATCATCCAAAACTACGATGAAATCGTGGAAAACTTGGGAAATATCGAGCTCTTTTGGCATCAAGCCATCGAAGAGGTAGCGCACACGAGCGAGCCCGGTATCAAAGAAAAAATTCTCAAAATCTCCGAGTCCACCATTTTCGACAAGCTCAAAAGCGAAGCACAAAACGTTATCGCCAATATCAAAAAAAGCTGGGGCGATCTCATCGCCGAACAGCCCCAAATCAAAAAAAACATCGAAGAGGCCAAGAAACTGGGACTTCGCGCCTTTACAAAAGCCAAAGAGAAAATCGAGGAGACCATCAATGCCATCAATAAGTAAATTTGTAGCAGCAATCACACTGCCTCTGCTACTGCTCGCCCAGGAGCCTACTCAAGAAGATCTCCAAAAGGCGATGCAAAATTTCCTTTTGCTCATGGAAAAATCCACCGAAGCCCTCAAAGAGATGAGCCAAACGGAGCAAAAGGCGCTGCCGGAGTCTCGCAATAGCTGGATGCTCTACTATAAAGACGTCAAAAACGGTGCCAAGGTGCAAAAACGTAGCGACCTCCTCATCAAAACACAGATCGAATATCGCTACTTTCGCGATCAAAATATCAGCGCCTCCACCATCCTCGTCACAGTTCGCGATGGCATCGTGGAGCTCTACGGCAAAGTCCACAGCACACAGGCTGCCAAAAAGGCTATCGATCTCGCCCTCACCACGCGCGGTGTGCGGGAAGTGATCAGCTACCTCATCGTCAAAGAGCCTCAAAAACTCTCCTTGTAGTGCAACATAAGTAGCTCAAAAAATATGCGTGTTTCTCTATAATTC
>JALVTF010000075.1 GCA_027024145.1 Campylobacterales bacterium | reverse complement strand
CTTTTCTTCCAATAACTTGTGCAATCCCTCCTGTTACAATCATGGCTATGAAAATGCCAAGCGAGATCAAAGTAGCTTGCAGAGAATCTAAAGAGATACTCGACCACAATGCAAATCCCACAAGCAAGGTAAAGAAAATTTGTATAAACATCGGTACCGAAAAGGATAGACCCTTGAGAAAGTTTTTTATCACTCTTTTTTTTAGTGGTGGTATTGTATCAACTTGAATGAGATGTACTTTTGGATATTCTTTGATCTTTTTAAAATTTTCAAGCGCTTTTGCCAAAGCAAAAACATCAGGATATCCATAATCTCGTTGGGCATCGATATCTCGAATCCCATAGACTTCTAATAATGCAGCAATTTCCCAAAAATCTAAAGGTTCACCTCTATTTTCAGTAATACTGAGATACAACTTTCGCAGTTTTTCACTCATATCCACTCATCTTTTTGTAAAGATTCCAATAGTTCTGTACCATATCTTCAATAGTAAATCCATCAAGAATGGCTCTTCTCGCTGCTTGTCCTAAAAGTTCACGTTTATCGGAATGCTGTAAAAAATAGACAACACTATTTGCAAACCCTTCGTAATCTTTGGGTCGTACTATCGCTCCATACCCTTCTAAAACTTCACGCGTCCCTCCCACATCGCTGGATACCACGACCTTTTCACACGCCATCGCTTCTATAACTACGAAAGGAAAAGCCTCCGAAATACTTGTAAGCATCACCACATCCGCTTCGTTATAGGCTGCGACGGGATTGGAGGTTGGTCCCATGTAGCTAAAATTCCCATGCACTTCTAGCTCATCGACCAGTTGCATGCATTTTTGGTAGTACTCTTCATCTACTTTGGGTCCATAGAGCTTGAAATGTACATCGGGAATCTTCTCGGCGACGATTTTCGCGCAGCGAATAAAAGTCTCGATATCCTTGAGCGCCTCGAATCGCGCCACCATGACGACCGTGGGACGATTGTCACGTTGGACGGAAATTTTTTTGAATTTCAAGACATCGATGCCGTTATAGATGGTCTGGATTTTCTTCTCTGGCACGCCCCACTGCATCTCCCATCGTTTATTGTAGTTGCACACGGGGCTGATGACATCGGCAAAATGGTAGTTGAGCTTCGATACGAGCGTAATGAGCCCCAACAGGAACTCCTTTGTGCGCAGCGGCAACTGTCTGCGCGAAGCGAAGAGATACTGCTCGCGAATGTAGATGCCGTGCTCCGTCAAAAGATACTTGCTGCCGTATTTTTTCTTGGCTATGATACAAGGAAGACCGCAAAAGGCGGCGGCTGAAGAGTGGTAAATATCTGCTTGAGGAAGATCTGGCAGTATTGCAATAAAAAATCTAAAAAGATACCGCAAACCTTCTATCAAATCGAATATAGTAGGAGGTTCTTCATGGATGTTTGCATAATACTCTATCATGAATGTTTTGTAGGTTTCCCATAACTCTTTGCTACGAAATACTTCATAGTAGTCATATTTATTGAAATAATCATGAAGTGCGATTATATCGTCGCCCAAAGACTCTAAATCTTCGCGCAAACGGAAAATATGTTCCAAAAGATTGTGTACTATCTTTTTTAAATATGAAAAATTGAGATCTCTTTGCGTCTGAATTTTTGCCGAATATATTTTCGCAAAAGAGATATTCCGAATGTATTCGGTCGGCTCTTCCGTTCCCCACAAGGGGACATTGATCACATCCGTGACGTTGGGAGGCAGGTCATATTTGGTCTGCATATAGGGGTGCATCATAATAGGAAGGAGCACAAAATCGATATTGCGCAGCTCTTTGATCAAAAGGTCTGCCCAGGTACTCACACCTCCGGTGGCGTAGGGATATGTCCCCTCCCCCGTCCAGACGACCTTAATTCTCGCCATAGTAGATATGATGCCCCTCTAACGTATTGAGAAGAGCTTCGTTTTGGAGTATCTGTACTTCGAGGATAGATTTTTGGCGCATATAGGCAAGGTAGTTTTTCAAGGCATCGGAATAATCGCGATAGGGTGAAAGACCTTCGGCATAGCGCTGCTTGACTAAAAACATCTTCTCTTTCATCAGTTCGAGCTGTTTGTCCACGATATCCAAATCGTTTTGCAATCGCTTGATTTCATTAAAGGTTTTATGAATGCTCCGCGTGAGATTTTTGATCTGCTGCAAAGTCAGATTGTGCTGTTTGAGATATTCGAGTTTCGCCTTCTGGGTATAGATAGATCTATTTTCCGAGCTGTAGAGAGGGACTTTGACATTGATACCGGCCGCATATTCCACACCGTTCGTTTTCTTGTCAGGATTGTAGGCGAAATCTTTTTTGTAAGCATAGGAGATAGCTCCCGTCAGATCGACGATGGGCAAAAAGGAGTTCTCTCTTGTCTTGAGCCGTTGCTTGGCTATACGTTCTTGCAATCGCTGCGCATTGAGAGCGCTGTTTTTATAGAAGGCTTCTTTGTAGAGCTGGACCACGTCGTTTTTATCCGCATCAAAGCCGAAATCTTCGAGTTTAATCGGGCCTTTGACATGGATATCTAATGTATTGCGAATCAAAAAATCACTGTAGAGATAGTCATAGAGCTGACGAATTACGATCTTTTTGAGCTCCAAAAGATCGTTTTTGGCATCGATCTCGTCGACACGTGAAGAAAGTCCCGCTTTGTGGCGCTCCTGAATAAGCGCGAGCATCGTTTTTTGGTTATCGTAATCTTTTTTATAGATATCTTTCAGTTTTTGATTGAGGTAGGCTTGGGCATAGATATCCAGTGCATAAAGTGCGGTTTTGTCTTTTGCGGAAAGATAGGAGATCTGGGCCAAACGGTTTTTGAGATCGAGTGTCAAATCTTTCGTGAGTGTTCCGCTATCAAAAAGCCTCTTGTCGACATTGAGTCCGATATTGGCTGAAAGTTCCTTATCCACACTCAAGTCGTAGTCGATAAAACGAGAGTAGTTGACTGCAGCGTTGACGTAGAAGTTCCAGTCGTATCCGTCTTGCTCGATGAGGGCTTCTACTCTTTGGAACTTTCTATCGTAATCGAGATTGCGTGCATTGTAATCTTTTTGGAAAAATCTATGGAGAAACTCCTGAAAGGTCAGCGTCATGACAGTGCTGTTTGAAGAGAGTGTATCTATGGCTTTTTGTGCCACTTCCTCGTCGTGTCCGGTCGTACTCGCATTCGCCTCATCGGAAGTACCGTTTTGAGTTCCGGTATCTTCACTGTTGTTACCGTTTTTTGCGTAGGGGTTTTTAAAATATTCTTGGACACTTATCGATTGTGCCTCATTGTTCTGGGCAGTTTGCTCACTCTCTTCTTGCGTTACTTGTGTCGTTTGCTCTTGTGTCGAGGTGGCACTGTCCGGTTGTACCGTCCCTGCACTCACGGCTTGAGTCGTGGTATTTTCCGTCGTTGCATCGGTGTCGATATAGCGACAGCGTCCCACGTATGCATCGGGATTGTATCGTTTGGCTTTTTTGAGAGCATGTATGATCTCCTCATGCGTATATGGTCCCGATATAAATCTATAGAAATGCCCTCGATGGATGATATGTCCTTTAGGAAATCGCTCTATAAAGTGTTGTCGTTCATGTTTGTAGATATGTTTTTGGAGCGCGTGGTAGATACATTCTTGGGAAAAGAGAGAGAGTGGAACAAGGCCTGAAAGCCACACAAATCGTTTCATAAAAAACTCTTTACGTTTTATGGTGCGGCAGAGAGGACTCGAACCTCCACGGGATTAACTCCCACAAGGCCCTCAACCTTGCGCGTCTACCAGTTCCGCCACTGCCGCATAAGACACCGAGGCAAAAGCCTCGATGTTATTTTACCCTAAAAATGGGTTAGCGTAAAGAGCTATAAGCGCAATTACGAGTGTATAGATAACTTGCGCTTCAATCATCGCCAATGCGATGAACATTGTGGTCATGAGCTTGCCGCCAAGTCCGGGGTTTCTCGCAGTTCCTGCGATCGTCGCCGCTGCAGTATGTCCCATACCGATACCGCCGCCTGCCGCTGCGATACCAAGACCAACACCTGCTGCAAGCACACTGTATGCTTGGATCATGCTTTGACCGTCATTTGCAAATGCAAAGCCTGCAAATGCAACGAGCAAAATAAGAAACTTTTTCATAAAATCCTCCTAAATTCTCATTGCGAAGTCCGTTCGGCTTGCGTGTCCCTACTTATCACTTCGCACGCCGAAATTGTACACAAGGTTTTCTTTAATTATTATTAAAGCAGACGCCCTTTTTACCATGGGCGACTCGACGTAAGATCTCTTCGGTAAAAGGCGAGAGAGTATACCAGGGATTTGGCATACGATGAGGCGTGACATAGATGTAGTTGTAATGGCGCAAGAGCGTCTCGTTGGCATCAAATCTGGGTGTAGAGTGCAGTAAAATGGCATTTTTCGTGCCGTTGATATCACAAATATGTGTCGAATTCGATTCATTGGTCACGATAATATCCGCAAAAGATGCGTAGTTTTGATCGATAGCCGTTCCTGGATTGAGCACTACATAGCCTATAGTGTCACGTATCAACTTCATCAAAGGCTCATAGTACGTACGCTGCTCTTTCGTACCGTTCACCTCGTCTAAAAATATCCCTTCCAAGCCCCATTTTTTATAGATTCTACCCCACGCTCGTATGTTTTCCATCACCTCACTATTTGCTCTGGTACCATAACGGGTGTGGACATACCCCAAAGGATGGATATGAGCTTCATGGAGTCTTTTGATAGCAAAGGCGAAATTATACAGTGTTTTCGTGACGTTGCCGTTGTCGGGATTGAGGATGACGAAGATGTAAGCATTGGGATATCGCTTTTTCAATGCTATGAGCTGAGCTATTTGGGTGTCGTTGTAGCTTGGATAGTGGTACAGAGGGATCAAGACTCCCTCCAATGCGAAGAGTACGCTCACAAGCAGACCCGTGAGAAAAATTTTACGCATTGCGTTTGAGAACTTGCCTGAGGGCGAGCTCGATCTTGTGTCCTTTTTGACTGAGTACCTCCACTTCTACTTCGTCCCCTTCACTTACCACATCTTCCACCCTTGCCACACGGCCCGGCCCGAGCTTGGAGATGTGTAAGAGTCCATCCACACCTCCAGGCAGTTCCACGAACGCACCGAAATTGGTGGTACGTTTGACACGTCCTTTAAGAATCTGCCCCGGCTCAAATGTCACGGGTTTTGGCTCGGGTCTGTTGGCGATGTTTTGGATATGCTCGCACGCCGCTACCACTTTGGGTTTGTTTTTACCCGTAACACGGACTTTGCCTTTTTCCCTGTCAATATCGATGCTTACTTCGAATTTTTCAATTATCTCTTTGATCGTTTTACCGGCTTGGCCGATGATATGTACGATGCTTGAAGGGTTGACCATGATCGTTTCGGTAGTGGGAAGATTCTCTTCGTTGACCACGATCTCCTCTTCGGCCTTTTTCATAATCTCCAAGATCTTCAGGCGCGCTTCTTTGGCTTGTGCGAGAGCCTCTTTGAGGATTTCATGTTTCACACCACCGAGCTTGATATCCATCTGCATCGCCGTCACGCCATCATGCGTACCTGCCACTTTGAAATCCATATCCCCATCGTGATCTTCTAAGCCCATGATATCGGTAAGAATCGCATAGCGATCCCCTTCGACCACGAGCCCCATAGCTACACCAGCCACCAAATCTGCCAATTCGATATTGGCCGCACGCATCGCAAGGGCACCGCCACACACAGTCGCCATGGAAGAAGAGCCGTTGGATTCGAGTATTTCAGATACGAGACGATAGGTTTTGTCTTCGGGCACATCCACCACGGGCTCTAACGCTCTTCTGGCTAAATTCCCATGTCCCAACTCTCTACGGCCGGGAGCACTGATGGGCTTGGCCTCTCCTACGCTAAATCCAGGGAAATTGTAGTGCACCATGAAATGCTCGTACTCGGGCCCGCTGCTGGTGAGTGTCTCAAACATCTGTGCATCGGTCTTTTCACCTATCGTACAAACCACAAGTGCTTGGGTTTCGCCACGCGTAAAGAGGCACGATCCGTGTGCAGAAGGCAAGAGATTGGTCTTGATGGTAATGGGTCGCACATCTTTGAGCCCTCTTCCATCGGCACGCTTGCCCTCTTCGAGGATCATCGAACGGACGATTTTTCTTTTATATTTTTCTACGACTTTATAGATGATCTCTTCATCCCACCCTTGCTCTTTGGCCACATCATCTTGGGCGATCTGTTTGGCGATCTCTTTTAGCTGCTCGTTGCGCTCACTCTTGGCCATAGCTGTGACGGCTGCTTTGATGGCATCTTTATAGATCTCGTCGATATAGACCCAGATATTTTCATCGATCGTTTCACTTGCAAGTGCAAGCTCTCGCATAGGCTTGGCACTTTCGATGAAGTACTTCTCGTATTCGGCACACTCGCGATTGAGCAGCTCTTTGCCTTCAGCGATGATGGATGCAAGTTCATCCTCGCTCATGGCATTGGGCTCTTTGATCGTGATGACTTCTTCGGCAAGCGTAGGATCCATTAATGGATCGATGGTAGTGGGTAGTACTTCGGTTTTATAGGTACCGATAGCCGCCATTTCGATCATCAAGAGCTCATCTTTGGTACCGGCGAGGTAGAGATCGAGCGTACTCTCTTTGAGCTGGCTTAGCGAAGGATTGAACACGATTTGATCGTCAATTTTAGCCACACGTAGTCCACTGACGGCTTTTCGCACGGGGATATCGGAGATGTAGAGTGCAGCGCTTGCCGCTTTGAGAGCGAGCACTTGCAGATCACTCTCTTTATCGGCGCTCAGTACCATGACAGTGATGATAGTAGGATAGAGATACCCTTTTGGAAAGAGCGGGCGCAGGGCTCTATCGACGATACGGGCGGTGAGCGTCTCGAAATCTCCCGGCTTTTGTTCGCGCTTGACAAACCCACCCGGAATTTTACCGGCTGCGTAGCTTTTTTCGATATACTGTACCGTCAAAGGCAAAAAATCCTCATCCACCGGCTCACTATCCATCACAACGGTTGCCAGCATCACGGTCTTGCCGCTGCGCAGAAGCACCGAGCCGTTGGCTTGGCGTGCCACTTCTCCTATTTCATAAATCTCTTTGAGATTGTCCATCTCAAATTCGAATCGACACTTCATCTATTTCCTTTCAAAATCGAAATTTTTTCATATATTCAGCATGCGGGAACTGGCGCATTATCTCCTCTTCGCTAAAACTGAAGCGATAGTTTTCCACATACTCCTTGAGCACGTCGTATGCCCAGTTAATTTTTGCCATTTTCTCATAGTCCCCTCCCCTATCGGGATGGTGAGCATGCGAGAGCTTTTTGTAGCGCTCTTTTATCTCGCGCATGGTCACCATCGTGGGAAGTCCCAAAATATCCAGGGCTTCGTGAATGATGGCTACAGGGTCTTTGCTCATTTGACGAAAGATCCTGCTCCGCTGACGGTACCGAGGAGATATTTCATATCTTGATCCACAAAATCAAGCCCCACGCCCATCATGTAGTTACGTGCTTTGGCATTGAGGATGTTGTCTGCACCCACATAGGCATCGAGGTGTTTCAAAAAGCGCTGACGATACAGCAGCGTGACGTGCGGCTTGTCTCCGCGAACATCGTTGACGGCATTGAAATCATACACATCCACCGACACCTTTGCGCTGTCATGCAAGAAATAGTAATCAAGTCCCACACCACCGGTATTCTCGATAAGTCCTACACGGAATCGTGCATCACCGTAGCGACGTGCATATTCGGCACTCACATAGTACTTACTATCTTCATGTTTTTTAGGGGGAATGAGGCGACCGTTGCTATCTTTGCGGCTATAGTCATCTGTAGAGGTCACCTCTAAGATGTAGTATTTATTGGGTGAAGGGATGTACTGGATACCGAAAGCGTCTTTGGCATAGCCATCGTCGCTCATATAGAGACTGCGAAAATTCACATCGATTTGGCTACGCCCTATACTTGCGAGGTAGGTATCGAGCTTTTTGAAAGAAGAGCTGCCGTTTTCGAAAAAATCTCCCGCAGATTTGAGAGTGTGTGCGAGGGGTTTTTTGTTCTCTTTAATCAGTGAGTGCAAATCATCCTCTATAGAAGCGAATCGATTCATAAGATCGGGAAGCTTGTCGTTGAGATCCTTCCCGCTATTGCGGAGATAGAGCGTCAGCTCATCGATACGTGCCAAGATTTTAGGAAGCTTTTTATTGATGGTGTCCGCAGTGTAAGCGAATTTGTCGCTCATACGGCCAAATTTTTCGCCTGCTTCACTGAGTTTCGCACCCATCTGTTTGATATTTTCAATGCTTTGTGCGATATTTTTTTGATTTTGCGCTATCAAAGTCTTGAGATTTTGCGTGATGGCTTGGAGATTTTCGATAGAGGTTTGCAGGTCATGCCCACTCTTGCCCGCGATGGAGCGGCGCAGATCCTTGATAAAAGCGCGAAACTCCTGGGCAGCTTGATTGATCGTGGTACTTGTTTGGGCAAAACTCGCAAATTCTTCTTGACGTTTGAGAGTTTGACCTGCAGCGATGTAGTGTGAAGAGTTGCCAGGTTCGATAGAAAGATACTTAGTACCCAAGAGACTTTGCTGTTGCAGCGTTACGACAGAATCATCGGGAATTTTAATGCCTCGATAGATAAAAAGTGTAGCTTTGACTTTCTTGCCCGCAAGTTCCAAATCTTTGACATACCCGACATCGACACCTTTGATACGCACTTTTGCATTTTTTTCGAGTCCACTGGCATCATCGAGCAGTGCATAGATTTCATATCCCTTTTTTGTCAAATTGGTAAACTTGTTTACCTGTGTAGAGAGCAAAAAGAGCAGTATCAAGCCTAACGCTACGAAAAGTCCCACTTTTGCTTCGGTTTTCATAGGGTTCCTTGATGTTGCGATTTTGTAAATGATTTGCTTATTCCACCGAGAGGATAGAGATTCAAGCGAAAAAAGAGTGTCTGGTTGAGATACGCATCGATCCCGTTTTCAGCCAAGATAGGTAGGTGCTCTTGCTTATATCCAATCATAAAATCCCAACATTTTTTATTGATCTGTATTCCTATACTCCAGTTTCGATAACTCATCATTGCCAAATCGTAATCAATTGTAGCAAATAGTTTATATTTTTTAGATAAAACATCGTTGAGCGAAAGGCGCAGATAGTTCGAATCTTTGTTGTTTTCTTTGCGATCTTTGTAAAAGTGCGACAGATACAAGCCATACTTACTATCGTTGTATGAAAGTGTCGTTACGAGCGTCGAGAGCGAATGGTAGCGATAGGAGTAGAAAATATCGCTATTGAGCAAAAGTCTATCGTTTATATGCCATCCTATCTCGTTTTCAAAATCTTGGTATTTGTGCTTTTCATCATAATTGATGTTTTGGCGCAATATGTAGTAGAGCTTCTGTTTGCCTTGAAGGTTCAAAAAGTAGTTTTCCAATCCCAAACTCAGATGTTTTTTCTCATCTTCAATATTGATAAAATCTGCCTGTTTGCCGTGATTGTTTTCATAGCTTGGCAAGACCAGATCGGCACGCAGATGCAGATCGTGTATGAAGCTCGTATACGGTTTGATAAGATCGCTAAAGAGCGAAAGTTTATGATCGTTGCGCAATGTGTGGCTTGTCGAATAGGTCGCATCGTGGGAATAGTCCGCAAAATCGGCAAAGAGATTTTCACTGATACTCACACCGAAAAAGTCATCGAAAAACATCTTTTGCAATGTTATCGGAAGATTGAGCCTGTATTCTACGGCGGTGAGTCCCTTTGTACGATAGTAGTTATTGAGATCGAAATCTATTTTATAGGTGAGGTTTTTCCAACCAAAAAGCGGCGTCTCGAATCTATGCAGCTGCAACGAAGGAAGCAGTTGCAGGGTATCGGAGTTGTCCAGTTTGAGATTGTCCTTGAAATATTTGAAATAGATGCGAAAGTAGTAGAGATTGCGTGCATTGACGTAGTTGATACGAGAAACCGTCAAACTGTCATAGGTATTGAATTTGCTGTTGCTCTTTTGGAGATTGAAATAGTCTATGTCGTTGTAGATTTTCAAATCAGTATAGATGGTATCGTATGCATAACTTTTGTTTGGATCGGTAAAGATATTGCGCCGTTTATAGAAAAACTCCCAGCCGTAGTGCTTGGTGTTTTTGATGTTGTTACCTTTGAAATAGTCACTATTTTCATGGAAAATCCCTGTACGAAATTCACCATAGGAGTACGGTGAATCCACGAAACGAAATGTTGTGTATATCC
Organism: Campylobacterales bacterium; assembly: GCA_027024145.1. GTDB lineage: Bacteria > Campylobacterota > Campylobacteria > Campylobacterales > Nitratiruptoraceae > Nitratiruptor. The sequence goes on along the minus strand of JALVTF010000075.1, from coordinate 12,959 downwards.
CCTTACCGCGTTTGCTGCGAATCTGCGGATCGAACTCCAGATCCCACCAATTTTGCTGGGCTATGTAAAAAGGCTGCAGATAAATAAATCCCTCATCTTTCGAAATCCCAAAACTTGGGCGTAAAAATCCCGTATGGCGCTTCTTGAGCGTAGAAAATCCCACATAGGGAAAATAGAAAATCGGTGTGTTTTTGATATAGAACTTCGTATGATACAGGTCCACCCAATGCTTTTTTTTATAAAAATATCCACGGCTAAAGCCTATTTTCCAATCACTGCATCCGCTATCACAACTCGAAATGGCCGAATGCTTGACCTTGATGACATCCTCTTGGCCGTGAAACGTTTTCCCTTTCATCCAAATCTGTGAGCCCTTCTCGGCAAAGAAATAGGGAAAAGTGTAGAGTTTGTCATTTGATAGATCCAGCACGGCAAAATTACTCAGAGCGCTGTATGTACCGTCTTTTATGACAATGACGTCGCCGTAGAGTTTGACGATGCCACGGTCCTTGTAATACTCTGCACGATCTGCTTGGAGATAGTAGTCTTTATAGAGCAGTGCTACACGTTTGTGTGCTTGCAGCTTCGTGGTATTGCCCTCGGCATCCAGGGCATAGAGAGTGACCTTTTTTGCATAGAGAGAAAGTGCTACGAGGCAGAGGATGAGAATCTTAGCGATTCTCATCGGTTTGTAGCGCTTGGTAGGCGATGTCACGTCGAAATTTCTTTCCGGCGAAATGTACTTGGCCAGTGAGCATGTAGGCATAATCACGAGCCTCCTGGATAGTGTCGCCCACTCCTACGCACACGAGCACACGTCCACCCGTAGCGTAGAGTTTACCCTCCATGAGACGCACACCGGCATAGCAGATATGTGCATGTTCGGCCAAATCTTTATGCACGATCTCATCCACGATGATTTCGCTCGGCTTACTTTTACCATAAGGGTAGTTTTCGCTCGCCATCACCACACCGACGGCATATTTGTCATGAAACCGAATATCGAGAGTGTCGAGATTTTTCGTAGCCGCTTTGTAAAAGAGCTCGCTTGCAGGGGTTCTAAGAAGCGGCATGAGCACCTCGCATTCGGGATCACCGAAGCGGACATTGAATTCGAGCACATATGGATCGCCATCGACGATCATGAGTCCCACAAAGAGCACCCCCTCAAAAGGCGTTCCCTCGCTGGCCATTCCTTTGATGGTAGGAGCGATGATACGCTCTTCGATTTTTTTATATAGCTCTTCATCGATGAGAGGTGTCGGTGCATACGCACCCATACCGCCCGTATTGGGCCCTTTGTCGCCGTCGAGGAGACGTTTGTGGTCTTGCGCTGCCGGCAAGATTTTGTAGTTTTGGCCGTCGCTGATGGCAAAAACACTCAGTTCGTATCCATCCAGATACTCTTCGACAATCACGCGCTCACCCGCAGGTCCGAAAGCCTCGCCGCTGAGCATACTCGCTGCCGCTTCTTTCGCCTCTTGGTAGCTTTGGGCGATGATGACGCCTTTTCCTGCACACAGCCCGTCGGCCTTGACCACGATGGGAGGTGTGAGCTCGTCGATAAAGGCCGCGGCCTCTTCCATTACAGATGTTTCGATGTAGCGCGCCGTAGGGATGGCATACTTTTTTAAAAAGTTTTTCATATAGATCTTCGAACCTTCCAAAAGGGCCGCTTTTTGCGTAGGACCGAAAATCGTCAACCCCTCCTGGCGAAAGATATCGACGATACCTTCTACCAAAGGCTGCTCCGGCCCTACCACAGTCAGATCGATACCGCGCTCTTTGGCAAAAGCAGCAAGCTCCCTATAATCGGCGATATCGACATTTTCTCCCAGTTCCAGCGTCCCTCCGTTGCCAGGAGCGAAAAAGAGTTCTTGTACAGCGGGATCGTTTTTGAGCGCACGTCCGATGGCGTATTCACGTCCCCCGCTTCCGACCACCAATACTTTCATCACTCTCCTTTTTGGTTGAGAAGCCAAACATCGGTTGATCTTTCGCTCCTCAATCAAACATAAAAAAGCCCGAGCGGGCGTTCACGCAATGCCATGGTCCCTTAAGACCAAGAAGAGGGAGCGAGCTTCGGATTAGGCGGCGGCTTCTCGCCCGAAGGCTCAAGCGAAGTCACCGACACACACCGAAGTCTACCGGCCTCCCTCAATAGTGCGATTGTCGGACCCCCATACTGCGGGTAGCGCACCGCTCAGGCTTAAGATAATTATAACAGATGCAACCTTTTATTTCTTATAAATTCCACGATCTGCGCCAAGGTTTTTTGCTCAAAAATCGTCACTTCGATACCCTCGGGTATCGCAGCGGCCGTCTTTTTGCCGATAGCCACGGCACGGTAACCGGCATCCCAGGAAAAACAGCTAAAAAAACAGCGCACGATAGCGGGAGAAGAAAAGATGATCACAGCACCGGATTCGGGCGGGGTGAGCGTTTCGCATGCACGACACTGCGTAGCGTAGACGATAGCTTCATCCACCAAAAATCCCTCCCCGCGCAGCAGCGTCGCCACATCAGTGGAGACGACTTGCGCACGCAGATATAAAAACCGCTTCTCTTTGGGAAAATGGGTAGCTATCTCTTTGGCAAAATCTTCTCCATAGAAGCTCTTCGCAACAAATGCGAGCCTCCCTCCACGCTCCTCGATCGCTTTCGCAGTGGCTTTGCCTATGGCAAGAGCGGGAGTTTGCCGCCACGCATACTCCATGGCATCGAGTGCGAAAACGGCCATTTTGGAAGTGAAAATGAGATAGTCGTAGGAGGCAAAATCGATATCTGGATGCAAGTACGTATGCTCGATGAGGGGCAAACTCTTCGCCCCCGGCACCTTCGTATCGGAAAGGACGTAGATGGGCCCCATCACTCCCACTCGATGGTGCCCGGTGGTTTGGAGGTTATATCGTAGACGACACGGTTGATACCGTCCACTTCGTTGATGATACGATTGGCGATAATCTCCAATACATCGTGCGGAATGTGCGCAAACGTCGCCGTCATGCCGTCACTACTCTCCACTATACGCAGCGCCACGGTATTTTCGTAGGTGCGTTTATCCCCCATGACACCGACACTTTTGACATTGAGCAAAACTGCGAAGCTCTGCCACAGTTTTTCATAATAGCCATGGGCTTTGATCTCTTCGAGCAGGATCGTATCGGCACGGCGCACGAGGTGCAATGCCTCTTCGTTCACTTCACCGAGGATTCTGATAGCAAGACCAGGCCCCGGGAAAGGATGACGATAGACCATTTCATGAGGCAATCCCAGTTCGAGGCCCAGTTTACGCACCTCGTCTTTGAAGAGTTCCCTCAGAGGCTCGATGAGCTCGAACTGCATCCACTCGGGCAGTCCTCCCACATTGTGATGCGATTTGATAGTTTCGCTGGGGCCTTTGACCGAAACGGACTCAATCACATCGGGATAGAGTGTGCCTTGAGCGAGATATTTCACGTCACGATGTTTTTTCGCCTCTTCTTCGAAAACTTCGATGAAGGTATGGCCGATTATCTTGCGTTTTTGCTCAGGCTCCGTGACGCCTTTGAGAGCTTCGAGGAAGCGTTTACGCGCATCTATAACGATGAGGGGGACTTTGAGCATATTTTTAAAGACATGTTCCACCTTTTCACGCTCCCCTTCGCGCAAAAGCCCGTTGTCCACAAAAACGGGGATGAGCTGATCACCGATCGCTTCATAGAGCAGTGCTGTCACCACAGAGCTATCCACACCACCGCTGAGGGCACAGAGCACCTTGTCACTGCCCACCTGTTTGCGGATCTTTTCGATCTGCTCTTTGGCAAAGTGCCCCATATCCCATTTGGAAGTGATTTTACAGATGCGGCGCGCGAAGTTTTCGAGAATCTTCGTTCCCTCTTCGGAGTGGCTCACTTCGGGGTGGAACTGCAGCGCATAGATCTGGCGCTCTTCGTTGGCGATGGCAGCGTAGGGAGAGTTGTCGGTATGTGCGATGCGCACGAAGCCTTCGGGGAGTTTTTCTACTTTATCACCGTGGCTCATCCAGACGATCTGCCCATCTTTGGTGCCTTCGAAGAGTGGCGAAACGTGGCCGTGCACGGGATCGAAGTAGAGCTTGGCTTTGCCGTATTCGTGCTCGAGTGCCCGCACCACTTCACCACCAAAGTCGTAGGTGATCAGCTGCATCCCGTAACAGATCCCAAGAATGGGAAGCCCCAGATCGTAGATAGCCTTGTCCACCTTGGGCGCATCCTCTTCATAAACACTTGCCGGACCACCGCTAAAGATGATGCCTTGCGGCTCTTTGGCCTTGATCTTCTCTATTTCTTCGAAATAGGGATAGATCTCGCAGTAGACCCCCACTTCGCGAAGACGTCTCGCGATCAGCTGTGTATACTGCGACCCGAAATCGAGTATGACGATAGGAACCTTTTTCATCTGTTGTGTCCTTAGTACCAACCTAAAATTTCGAACTGAATATACCATAAAACAACTGAGAGAATATAGCCTGCAAGGACCGTCCAGCCATATTTCATGTGTGAGCTAAAAGTGTAGATGCCTTTCATACGCCCCATGACACCGACACCGGCCGCACTACCAAAACTTATGAGGCTCCCTCCGATACCGGCAGTCATCGTCACGAGCATCCACTGATCGGTTCCCATAGGTGGATCGGCTTTCAAGATGGCGCTCATGACAGGGACGTTGTCGATAACGGCGGAAATAAAACCCACACCGATGTTGCCTGCAGTAGGTCCGATATGTTCGTAGAGTTTCGTCACATACTCTAAATAGCCCATGAAATGCAGCGCCCCCACTGCACTCAAAATTCCGAAGAAAAAGAGCAGCGTATCGTTTTCGACGTTTTTCATGTTGACGTAGACATCGAAATGGTCGTGCTGATTTTTTCTTTTGTGCAGATAGCTATACATCTTCAACAGTGCCAAACCAAACATCATACCCCACATGGCGGGGAAATGGAAAAACTGATGCCCCACCACCGCGATGAAGATGGTAAACGCTCCCAGCCAGATCACCACCTTGGCTCCCGGTTTGAGCTCCGCTTTTGGCAGGCTCGCATCAAAATGGGGTTCACCTTTTGGCACAAACAGACTCAGAAGCCATGCAGTCAAGAACCAACCGGCAAAGCTGGGAACGAAAAGGTAGAGAAAGTCCACAAACTGCCCTTTGCCGGCAGCCCATGACATCAAGGTCGTGATATCGCCGAAGGGGCTCCATGCACCCCCGGCGTTGGCAGCCACTACGATGTTGATGGCGCCGGGTACCAAAAACTGTGTCTTGGTCTTGTCGATGGTAAAAAGCACCGTCGAGAGGATGAGTGCCGTCGTGAGGTTGTCCGCTACCGGCGAAATCCAAAATGCGAGAGCCCCCGTGATCCAAAAGAGCTTTTTGTAGCTGTACCCTTTGGATGTGAGCTTGTACTTGAGCACGTCAAAGACTTTGCGCTCGATAAGCGTCTCGATGTAGGTCATCGCCACGAAGAGGAAGAAAAAGATCTCCGCGATTTCCAAGATGAGCTTTTGCATCTCTTCGTGCAACGGATGGGGATCGAGATGGTTGAGGGTAAAATAGATCCCCAAGAGCATGAACATGAGCGTGCCGATAAGTAGCGCGGGCTTGGCCTTGTTCATGTGAAACTTCTCTTCGGCCGCTATGAGATAGTAGCCGACTACGAAAATGACGAGGTTGACGATACCAACCCAACTGCCGGTCAAATCGATGCCGTGCATTTACTCTCCTTCGATGTAGTGTGCACCGATGCTTTTTTTTCGTGCAAGTGCTGCTTCTATTATCGATTTTGCGCTGGCTATTCTTAGCCTCAAAAGATGACCGATATCCTCTTTTTCCATATCCGTTACGATTTGCAAGGCCTCTTGAAGCTCGGAGCGTCTGCGAATAATCCCCACTTTTTCCCACATAGTCTTGCGCAAGAGCTGCTTGCGCTGCTTGTCACCGCTTTTTGTGAGGATGAACTGTTTGGGGCTAAACTCTCGCATCTTCCAGTCGTTTCCTAACATCAAGCTATCTTCCACCGCCCTTTTGGAAAAGACGAGTCCTTCAAGGAGCGAATTGCTCGCGAGGCGATTGGCACCGTGCACCCCCGTGCGTGCCACTTCACCCACGGCGTAGAGATTGCGCATACCGTAGACCCTGCCCCATGTATCGGTGGCGATACCACCCATCATGAAGTGAAACGCCGGTGAAATAGGCACTCTCTGGCGAGGGACGTCGTAGCCCAGATTTTGGAAATTGCGATAGATTGTGGGAAAACGTTTTTTGAAAAACTCTTCCGTAAAATTGCTAAAATCGAGATAGGCTTGGTGCCCCTCTTTTTGGTGGCGATAGATGGCACGGGAGACGATATCACGCGAAGCTAACTCACCCCTTTCGTCATAATCGAGCAAAAAGCGCCTCCCCTCTTCGTCCACTATCGTCGCGCCTTCGCCCCGCAGCGCTTCTGTGAGCAGGAGCTTGCGCGCTCGCTTGTTGTACACAAAGACCGTAGGATGGAACTGCGTAAACTCCATATCCATGAGCTGCAAGCCTTTGAGCGCCGCGAGGCCTTGGAGATCGGCACTGATCTTTTTGGCGTTGGTGTGGTATTCATACAGCGACCCTACACCGCCGCTCGCGATAATGACACAACGTGCGTAGAGTTGGGTCTGTTTGCCTCCCTGGCGTATCGTCACGCCATAGATCGTATCGCCTTCGATGAGAAGATCGACAACGATGACACCTTCTAAAACCTTCGCTCGTGTCTGAGAGAGCAAAAACTTGTGCAGTTCCCTTCCCGTCGCATCTCCGCCGGCATGCAGGATGCGAGGTTTGGAATGCGCAGCTTCCTTGGTAAAAAGGAGATTGCCATCAGCGTCCCGATCGAAAGGAAAGCCTCTGTTGATGAGATCTTCCACCACGGAGATGGAGTTGCGACTGAGGATTTCCACAGCCTCTTTGTCGCACAGCCCCGCGCCCGCTTTGAGGGTGTCTTCGATATGAGAAGGGATATCGGCCTCATCCGTCGCGGTGGCGATACCGCCTTGTGCATAGAAAGTGTTACACTCCCAGAGGGGGTCTTTGGAGAGAATCAGCACGCTCTTCGAAGAAGGAATGTTCAAAGCCGCATAGAGCCCTGCTACACCTGCTCCCACGATGATATAATCATAGAGTTTCACTTCGCGACCTCTTTTTTATCATAGTATGGCGGCGCTTTGTAGCCGCACCCCGTAGCGGCGAGCAAAAATGCTATAATTGCCGTATGAAAAATCCATCTGCAATATTTTCGCATCTCTTTTCCAATAATAAGCATAAATTTTTCACGCAAAAATGCCTTCACAAACTCAAAACGCTCCTACCCAAGCGTTTTGGCGAGCATCTGCACTACTCCTACGTCAAAAACCGCACGCTCTATTTCGTCTTCGACCATCCGGCGTTTGTAATGGAGTTCAATTATAGTAAAAAAGATATAAATGCACTATTAAAACTTCTGCACGAAAAGAGCGGCTACTGTCGCGACCTGGATGTGATAACCATTAAAGCCTATCACAAATTCATCCCTACTACGCAGGAGCAAATCCCTTCGGTGTTACGCTACACAGAACGCGCAAAGGGCGATTTCGCTGTCCACACAGACAACCCAAAAATCCAAGAACTCATGCACAAAATCCGAGAGGCGATACGACGCAATGCAACTTCTTGAAAAGATCCAAAACCTCCCCGACGCTCCTGGCGTCTATCAGTACTTCGACGAAAACGGCAGACTGTTGTACGTCGGCAAAGCCAAAAGCCTCAAAAAACGTGTACGCAGCTATTTTCGTCTGAATCCACTCTCTCCGGCTCCCAATCTCTCACCGCGCATCTTCAAAATGATCAGCGAAACCAAAAACCTCGAATATATCGTAGTCAATACCGAAAACGACGCATTGATACTCGAAAATTCCCTCATCAAACAGCTCAAACCTAAATACAACATTCTTTTGCGCGACGACAAAACCTATCCTTACATCTATGTGGACATGAACGAAGATTTCCCCCGCCTTCGCATCACCCGCAAAGTCCTCAAAGGTAAAAAAATAAAATATTTCGGCCCTCTCCCCAGTGCGGCCAAAGATATCCTCGATTCTATCTACGAGCTGGTGCCGTTGGTGCAAAAAGATAGCTGCATCAAGGGAAAAAAGGCGTGCCTGTTTCATCAATTGGGTAAATGCCTCGCTCCTTGTGAAGGAAAAGTAGATAGAAATACCTACACCAAGCTTTTGGAGGAGGCGCTTGGCTACATCCACGACAAAAAGCTCCTCATCCAAAAACTCCAAGAGCGTATGGAACGTCTCGCAACACAGCTTCGCTTCGAAGAGGCTGCACAGATACGCGATCGTATCAAGCGCATCCAAGAGATCCAGACGCACAGCCAAATCGATCTGGCACGTCTGGAAAATCTCGATATCTACGCTATTGCCACCGAGGGCAACAAAGCAGCAATTGTTCGCATGTTCATGCGCGAAGGCAAAGTGATCGCCAGCAGCTCCAACATCCAGCGCTTCGATACCCAAAAGGGCTTCGATATAGACGAAGCATATAAACGGGTGCTTTTGGAGTTCTATACGCATGAAACGCCACTTACTTCCAACAAAATCCTGGTAGCCCATGACTTTAGCGAACGAAGTTTTTTACAAAAGCACTTGAGCGAGAAATTTGGCAAAAAGATCCAAATAATCGTACCGCAACGGGGAGAAAAAGCGAGACTCATCGAACTGGCACTTCTCAATGCCAAGGAGATACTGCGAAAGAGCGAAACGAAAGAGTCCATCGAAGAGCAGCTTAAAAATCTCTTAGGGCTTGGCACTACACCCTATCGCATCGAGATTTTCGACAACTCCCATCTGCAAGGCAAAGCACCCGTGGGAGCGATGGTAGTCTACGATAGCGGCAAATGGGACAAAAAGAGCTATCGCCACTACAATCTCGCAGCCAAGGACGAGTACGCCCAGATGCGCGAGATGCTTACGCGCCGCTGCGAGAGCTTTGCCAAAAACCCGCCGCCCGACATGTGGCTCATCGACGGCGGTGAGACGCTGCGCACTCTGGCTGAAGACATCGCGGCGAGTTTCGGTGTCCATCTGGATGTGGTAGCCATTGCCAAGGAAAAAATCGACGCCAAAGCCCATCGCGCAAAAGGAAGCGCCAAGGATATCGTCTATACCAAAAACGATGTTTTGGAGCTCTTACCCACAGACAAGCGGCTCCACTTCTTGCAGCGCCTGCGCGACGAAGCGCACCGCTTCGCCATCGAATTTCACCGCAAACAGCGCGCCAAAGAGGCTAAAGAGCTCGAACTCCTCAAGGCCAAAGGCATAGGCCCCGCCAAAGTCAAAAAGCTTCTTAACTACTTTGGCACCTTCGAACGACTTAAAACAGCCTCCCTCGATGAGATAGCGGCCCTGCTTTCTATGCAAGATGCACAAAATATCAAAAAAATCTACAATTAATATTTTTTTATCAGTTTTTATGCCATAATATCCCAAAGTGGATAAAAGGGGCCAGTGGTGATTTTGTACGACAATTACAAAAAACTCCTCGCAATAAACGAGCAGACACTCGAAATGCTCGGCTACGCTTCACTCGAGGAGTTCAAAAAAGAGATTTACGACGTTGCGCAGCTTTTTTTGCGAAAGCCCGGCTACATTTATGAATTTCGCAGCTTTCATTGGATAGATTACGTCCTGACCAACAACACCGTTAACCATAGAGCGCTCCTACAGACCAAAGACGGTCGCGTACTGGAAGTGTTCGTAAAAGTCTTGCAACTGAGCAACATCGCCGCCCCCAAAAACTACTACCTCGTCACCTTTGAGCTCAACACATACAACGAATGTGAACCGTTCGCATCAGAACAACCCGCTACCGCACATACGCAAACATCGGCTCCCCAAACTCCGCAAACGCCAAGAACGCTGCAGATAGAAGCACGGGAATTTGCCAAACCGAACATCACGCAAATTTCCGAAGAGCTCAATCTCAGCCCCGAAATCGTGGAGGATTTTATCAAAGAGTACATCAATCAAGCCCTCGAAAAGTTCGACGAAATCCAAGAGAGTCTCAAGAAAAAAGATAAAGAGCGCATCTACTCTCTCTTGCATACCCTCAAGGGCGTAGCGGCGAATCTGCGTCTCAAACCGGCTTTTGATATCCTCGCCCAAGCCAAAAAAGAGAGCAGTCTCGATGCATTAGTGGAAATAATCAAAGAGTATTATAGCTATATCCTCTACCTATCCAATCTCTACGGCATCGAAACAGAAAAAGAGCTGCATCTTACCATGCCCGAAGCGCCACAGCCAAAACCACGACCTCAAACCGAGCAGTCACACAGCTCATCCAAACCGCGCGTTACGAAGGACCAACCCGTCAAAGCGGCGCAAGAGCTGGGACTCTCGCTCGATGAGTATCAAGCCTACCTCAAAGAGCTCATCAACGAAATCAAACTCAATCTCGCTTACAATAACTATAACGAACTCCACAAGCTGGCATCTTTCGCGCGCAATCTCTATCTCCAGGAGTGCGCCAAATATCTCGATCAAGTGAGTGTCAACCAAAATCCCGAGCTCGTGCGCCAGTGCATTCGCGACCTCGAACAGCTCAAAAACGAGCCCAATCCATTCATCATCACCAAACAAGACCTCGACGACTCCTTGCAGCTCATCCAGATCGACAAACAAGATTTCATCGATATCCTCGAGGATCTCGTCATCGAGCTCAAGACATTGCACAGCATCAAAATGAAAAAAGAGAAGTTTCTCAAAAAAGCCAAGCAGCTCAAAAGCGTGGCCGAAAGCCTGCGGCTGAGCAACCTCGTTTTGCTTCTTAATAACATCATATCCAACTACCCACTCGATAAAGTCTTGAACAAGCAATTCGAAGAATCGATCGCTTCTTTGGAAAAAAGTGTCAGAGAATTAGAATAGGGGAATTTATATGAATATTACGCAAAGATTAAAACTCATCACTTTTTTGCCTTCGATCATCCTCTTTATCATTTCTTCGATATTTCTCTACTACTTCGCTACGAGATATGTCGAATTTGGCAATATACAAAAAAATATCAAACAAGCACCGAAAACCATTACGCTACTGCGAGCTGTCGAAAACGAAGCTATTCTTACTGCTCGCTACCTCGCCAAACCCCAGGCTCCACTTCTTGAAAAACTAAAAAAACAGTATGCACGCACAGACGCGGCTGCAGCCGCTCTCCGCTCTGGTTCGATGCACAACCCAAAAGTCAAAAACGCCCTCGCACTTCTATCGATAGTACGCGACAAAGTTCAAAAGCAGAGCACCGACTTCGATCAAATCTACTTCGCTTTGTATTACAACGCCATCATCGAGCCTATCGCCCGGAGCCTGGATCTCAAACACTACACACACCTCCCCTTTATCATCACCCAAAGAGGTGCGAAAGATTTCGAATCGTTCCTCTACACAGGCCAGGAAACAGGTCTTTTGGCATATAAAAACGACCGTGCAGAATATGACCAAAAGAGTCAAATCGTTGAACTCTCAGAGATCGCCAGAGCCGATAGTTTCTTGCAAAACTACGACAATATCGAGCTCAAAGAGGTTATCGATAGCATCAAGGCAATGCGCTTGGCATTTTTGAACGCAAAACCGTTCAATACTGAAGAGTGGATAGCGAAAAACCGCGTCAAGCTCGATGCGATACAAAATCTGCTACGATCCGATGTGCAGAGTGCGGCGGCGTTTATGAAAAACCGTATCTCCTTTTTCTTGATAGCACTCCTCATCGCCCTGGCATTTTTGGTGCTTTCGATTCTCTTTATGGTCTACAGCTACCTCTTTATCAAAGAGTACAAGAAAAATAGAGAAAAACTGCAAAATCTCCTCAAATCCGTAGCTCTCAGCGACGATATCCTCAAAGAGCGCCCCGATTTAGCTAAAGAACTCGATCTCGACAACAACGAGGATATCGACAAGGCCTACGAGATCCTCAAACTCGCTCTCAAACGCACAGAAATCGCCAAAGAGGCCGCAGAAGAGGCCAACAAGGCAAAAAGCCTCTTTCTCGCGAACATGAGTCACGAAATCAGAACTCCTCTCAACGGTATCATGGGTTTTACGGATCTTTTGCGGCAGAGCGACCTCAATGAGGAGCAAAAAGAGTTCGTCGATATCATCAAAAAGAGCTCTGAAAACCTCCTCGAAATCATCAACAATATCCTCGACATCGCCAAAATCGAAAGTCAAAAAATCGAGCTGGAACACATCGTTTTCGATCCTATTACGGAGTTTGAAAACGCTGTAGAGGTTTACGCACCCAGAGCCGCCGAAAAGGATCTCAATCTCGCCTTTTTCATAGATCCAAATCTCCGCAAACCTCTCAAAGGCGATCCCACGAAAATCAAAGAGGTACTCATCAACCTCATCTCCAATGCGGTCAAATTCACCTCCAAAGGTGGAGAAATAGCCGTAGAGATCCGTAAAATCGCCCAGAAAGACTCCAAAGCCGTAGTACATTTCGAAGTGCGCGACACCGGTATCGGTATCCCCAAAGACAAACGCGATCGCATCTTCGAAGCTTTCACCCAGGCCGATACTTCCGTGACACGCAAATATGGCGGGACAGGTCTTGGGCTGACGATTTCGAGTGAATTCATTCGCCTCATGGGTGGACAGCTCAAAGTCGACAGCGAAGAAGGAAAAGGAAGTACATTCCACTTCGATCTCGAACTCGAAGAGATCCCCATCATAGAAGAGGAAAACTACAAAGACCGTTTCAACATCCTCAAAGTGGTCTTTTACGAAGATAGTGCAAAGCCAAAGGCCCAAAACCGCTTCTTGCAAGAGTATATGGACTATTTCGGCGTCCAGTTCCAACGTCTTGGCTCTTTGCAAGAGACACTCGAGAGCGGTAAAAAATCGAACTTCGCACTTCTTGATTTCGACTACGT